>WGNW01000111.1 GCA_016124315.1 Alphaproteobacteria bacterium | reverse complement strand
GCGGAGCGTCATCTTCATCTGCTCGTAGTTGGCTTCCTCGTCCCGCTTGGCGAAGCCGAAGTCGGACTTGCCCTGGATGAGGTGAGCGCCGATGTTGCTGGTCATGATCAGGATGACGTTGCGGAAGTCTACGTTCTTGCCGTTGTGGTCGGTGAGCTTGCCGTGGTCCATGACCTGCAGCAGCAGGTTGAAGACATCCGGATGCGCCTTCTCGATCTCGTCGAGCAGCAGCACCGAATGCGGGTGCTGGTCGATGGCGTCGGTCAGCAGGCCGCCCTGGTCGAAGCCGACATAGCCCGGCGGTGCGCCGATCAGGCGGCTGACGGTGTGCCGCTCCATGTATTCGGACATGTCGAAGCGATGCAGCGTCAGCCCCATGGTGTCGGCGAGCTGCCGCGCGGCCTCGGTCTTGCCGACGCCGGTGGGGCCGGAGAACAGGTAGCAGCCGATGGGCTTTTCGGGCTCGCGCAGGCCCGCGCGCGCCAGCTTGACCGCCGACGCCAGCGCCTCGATGGCCCGGTCCTGGCCGAACACGACGCGCTTGAGGTCCGCATCGAGACTGGCCAGCACGCTCTCGTCCTGCTTGGTCACCGACTTCGGCGGAATGCGGGCGATCTTGGCCACCACGGCCTCGACCTCCTTCACGCCGATCACCTTGCGCCGGCGCGACGGCGCCTTCAGCATCTCCGCGGCGCCGACCTCGTCGATCACGTCGATGGCCTTGTCGGGCAGCTTGCGGTCGTTGATGTACTTGGCCGCCAGCTCCACCGCCGTGCGGATGGCATCGTTGGTGTAGCGGACCCGGTGATGCTCCTCGAAATAGGGCTTCAGGCCCTTCATGATCTTGATCGCGTCCTCGACCGAGGGCTCGTTCACGTCGATCTTCTGGAACCGGCGCAGCAGGGCGCGGTCCTTCTCGAAATAGGAACGGAACTCCTTGTAGGTGGTCGAGCCGATGCAGCGCAGGGTGCCCGACTGCAGCGCCGGCTTCAGCAGGTTGGAGGCGTCCATGGCGCCGCCGCTGGTGGCGCCCGCGCCGATCACCGTGTGGATCTCGTCGATGAACAGGATGGCGTTGTCGTGCTCCTCGACCTCCTTCACCACGGCCTTCAGCCGCTCCTCGAAGTCGCCGCGATAGCGGGTGCCCGCCAGCAGCGCGCCCATGTCGAGCGCGAAGATGGTGGCGTTCTGCAGCACGTCCGGCACCTCGTGGCGGATGATCTGGCGCGCCAGGCCCTCGGCGATGGCGGTCTTGCCGACGCCGGGATCGCCCACCAGCAGCGGGTTGTTCTTCTGCCGCCGGCAGAGGATCTGGATCACCCGCTCCACCTCGGCCTGCCGGCCGATCAGCGGGTCGATCTTGCCGTCGCGGGCCTTCTTGTTGAGGTTGACGCAATAGGTGGAGAGCGCCTCGCCGCCCTTGGCGGTCGCAGCCTCGGAATCCTCGTCGGCGCCGCGCGGCGTGCGCGGCTCGGCCCGCGTCGTCGCCTTGGCGATGCCGTGGGAGATGTAGTTGACCGCGTCGAGCCGCGTCATGTCCTGCTCCTGCAGGAAGTAGGCGGCGTGGGACTCCCGCTCGGAATAGATGGCGACCAGCACGTTCGCGCCGGTGACCTCCTCGCGGCCCGAGCTCTGCACGTGGATGATGGCGCGCTGGATCGCCCGCTGGAAGCCCGCGGTCGGCTTCGCGTCCACCTTGTCGGAGACGCGGATTCCGGCCAGCTCGCGCTCGAAATACTCCAGGATGGTCTGGCGCAGCTTGTCCAGGTCCACGGTGCAGGCGCGCATCACGGCGATGGCGTCGGGGTCTTCGGTCAGCTTGAAGAGGAGGTGTTCCAGAGTCGCGTATTCGTGATGGTGTTCGTTGGCGAGCGCCAACGCCCCATGAAGTGTCTTTTCGAGATTTTGCGAGATTGCTGGCACGATCTGTTCCTCTTCTACTCTTTCTCGAGTGTGCACTGCAGCGGATGTTCATGCCGCCGTGCGTAATCGATGACCTGGGTCACCTTGGTTTCAGCAACTTCGAACGTATAGACGCCGCAGACGCCGATTCCCTTCTGATGGACCATGAGCATGATATGGGTCGCTTCTTCGCGATTCTTATTGAAAAAGCGCTCCAGGACATGCACCACGAATTCCATCGGGGTGTAGTCGTCGTTCAGAAGCAGCACCTTGTAGAGTGACGGCTTTTTGGTCTTGGGTTTGGCCTTGGTGGCCACACCCGTGCCGGTGCCCCCACTCCCGCCTTCGTTCTCGTTGCTCATACAGACCGTTTCCGCTCGATTTGCCGCCGCGCCTGTGTCGGGGCTGCTGCACGCAGCGGCTGACGGCCCTATTAAATAGGGATTTCCGGTCGGTTTCAAAGACGATTTTCGTCGGGTTTCCGGGCGGCCTCCTCCAACTAAAAAGGCCCGGTACAGTCTGTGCACCGGGCCTTTCGCTCATCCTCTCGCTCCGTCGCTCTAGAGCGTCAGGGGCTTTGAAAGCTTTTCCATCGCCGCCGATAGCCGGCTCTGGATCGGCGCCATGGCGTCCTTGGAATACTCGCCCAGCATCTCGCCGATCTTGGTGGAGTCGGCGACGATGTGGTCCCAGGAGGTCTTCGCCAGGTCCGACTGGAGCTCGAAATACTCCTTGGCGGTCTTGGCGGCGGCCAACGCCTTCATGGCGGCGATGCTGTCGTCCAGGTTGCGCTTGGAGATGGTGGCGATCTCGGCGTTGACGGCCTCGATGCCCTTGGCCCAAACGGTGCCCGCGCTGACGAAGGCATCCATGTTTTCCCGCCCTGCGGCGGAGATGTCGCTGAAGCTCTGCATGACGGTCTCGTATCTTTCCTTGCTGGTGGCGAACGCCTGCTCGACGTTCTTGGTAAGGGTTTCCGCGCCGGCCTTGACGGCCCCGGAGACGGCTTTCTGGCTGGCCTTCGCCGCCTCTTCCACCGTCTTCTCGACCGCCTGCAGTTCCTGTTCCATGGCGACGGCCGTCTTGACGGCCTCCGCCTCGGCGGTGGCCGTGGTCTCCTCGACCGCCTCGGCGATCGACTCGACGCTGGCTTCGGCGCCGGGAGCCGCCTTCGCCACCGCTTCTTCCAGGTCGGCGGCCGCCTTGACGGCGGTCTTGGTCGCCGTCTCAGTTGCCGCCTTCACGGCCGCTGCCGGCGTCGCCGCCTTCGCCCGGGGCTTGCGCACGGGTGCCTTCGGCGCCGCATCCGCGACCGCCTCGGGAGCTGCCGCCGCCTTCGTCGTCTTCGCCCGGGGCTTGGGCTTGCTCGTACGGGAAGTGGCCATTCCAATCCTCATTCCGTAACCAAGATGCACGCGACGCCGCAGGAATCACTGGGGAGACGGGTTTTTGCAGCGCAGCGTAACTGTAGTATGGGAATGGCCCCGGAGACCGTCAAGGAAATTTTTGTGCGGTGCAGCAAAAATCGGCCGCATAGACATGTTAGTCGTTTTAGTTCAATCGGTTACATTCCTGATGCAATTGCACGGTGCTGGGTATCGAACACGCAGTGCGCCATGCGGCAACCCGCCGCCCCGGACGGCACCGCGGCGGGAAACACCATCCGGCAGAACGGCCTAGAGGGAGGCGGGCGGCGCGACCCCGCTCTGGCGGAGCTGGGCCACCAGGGATTCCTTGAGACGCGTCAGCCCCTCCTCGGAGGCCGACTCGCACCGCGCCACCAGGACGTCCTGGGTGTTGGAGGCGCGCAGCAGCCACCAGCCGTCGTCGTTGGTCACCCGCACGCCGTCGATGTCGTTGACCGCGACGCCGGTGTCGGCGAGGCGCTGGCGGATTTCGCCGGGCACGGCGAACTTGCGCGTCTCATCGCAGGGAAAGCGCAGTTCCGGCGTGTTCATCATCTGCGGCAGCCCGGCGCGGAGCGTCTCCAGGCTCTCCCCCGACCGGCCGATCGCCTCCAGCAGCCGCAGCGCCGCATAGATCGCGTCGTCGAAGCCGTACCAGCGATGGGCGAAGAAGATGTGGCCGCTCATCTCCCCTGCCAGCGGCGCGCCGGTCTCGGCCATCTTCTGCTTGATGAGGGAATGGCCGGTGCGCCACATCAGCGGCTTGCCGCCATGCGCCGCGACGTCGTCGAACAGCACCTGGCTCGACTTGACGTCCGCGACGATGGTGGCGCCCGGCCGGTCGCGCAGCACGTCGCGCGCCAGCAGCGCCAGCAGCTGGTCGCCCCAGACGATGTTGCCGGCGCCGTCGAGCGCGCCGATGCGGTCGCCGTCGCCGTCGAAGCCCAGCCCGAGGTCGAGCCCGTTGTCGAGGGTGGCGGCGCGGAGCTGGTGCAGGGTCTCCGGGTCTGTGGGATCGGGATGGTGGTTGGGGAAGGTGCCGTCGACCGTGTCGTTGAGCACCACGTGCCGACCGGGCAGCCGGGCGACCAGCGCCTTCACCACGGGGCCGGCGGCGCCGTTGCCCGTGTCCCACGCCGCGTTGATGGCCGGGCCGGTGTAGTCCCTGAGCAGGCGGTCGAGATAGGCGTCGAACACCGGCGCGTCGGCCACCTCGCCCTTGCCCTCGGCGAAGTCGCCGGCGGCGGCGATGCGGCCGAGCTGCTGGATCTGCTCGCCGAAGAACGGCTTCTTGCCGATCATCATCTTGAAGCCGTTGTAGTCGGGAGGGTTGTGGGAGCCCGTCACCATGACGCCGCCATCGGCGTCGTGGTGGTGGACCGAGAAGTACAGCATCGGCGTGGGCCCCAGGCCGATCCGCCTGACCTTCAGGCCGCACGACGCCAGGCCGTCGGCGAGGGCCGCCTCCAGCGACGGCGAGCTGAGCCGGCCGTCGTAACCGACGCAGACCGTCGTGCCGCCGGCGCGCCGGACCATGGTGCCGAAGCCCCGGCCCACGGCGCGGGCGTCGTCCTCCGACAGCGTCTTGCCGACGACGCCGCGGACGTCGTATTCGCGCAGCACGGTGGAATGGAACTTGTGCGCGGTCATTTCAGGTGCCCCCGTCCGATGGAGTGGTAGGTGAAGCCGGAGCCGTCCAGTTCCTCCGGCCGGTAGATGTTGCGCAGGTCGACCATCACTGGCGTGCGCAGCAGGCCCTTGGCCCGTTCCAGGTCGAGCGCACGGAACTGGTTCCACTCGGTGACGATGGCCACCGCGTCGGCGCCGTCCATGGCGTCGTAGGCGTCGCCGCAGAAGGTCACGTCGTTCAACAGCCTGGCGGCCTCGGCCATGCCTTGGGGATCGTAGGCGCGGATGGTCGCGCCGGCGCGCTGCAGCGCTGGAATGATGTCCAGGCTGGGGCTCTCGCGCATGTCGTCGGTGTTGGGCTTGAAGGTGAGGCCGAGGACCGCCACGGTCTTGCCCACTACGCTGCCGCCGCAGGCGGCGACGATGCGCTCGGCCATGGCGTGCTTGCGCTGCTCGTTGGCGGTCGCCGCGGCGCCGACGATCCCGAGCTTGACCCGGTACTGGTCTGCGGTGGCCAGCAGCGCCCGCGTGTCCTTGGGGAAGCAGCTGCCGCCGTAGCCCGGGCCGGGATGGAGGAACTTCGGGCCGATCCGCTGGTCGAGGCCGATGCCCCGCGCCAGGTCCTGCACGTCGGCGCCGGCCTGCTCGCACAGATCGGCCATCTCGTTGATGAAGGTGATCTTGGTGGCGAGGAAGGCGTTGGCCGCGTACTTGATCAGCTCGGCGGTCTCGATCGAAGTGACCAGCATCGGCGTCTCGCGCAGGGACAGCGGCCGGTAGAGGCGGTGCATGACGGTGCGAGCCTCTTCGGTCTCGGCGCCGACGACCACCCTGTTGGGCCGCATGAAGTCGTCGATGGCCGAGCCCTCGCGCAGGAACTCCGGATTGGAGGCGACGTCGAAGCGGGCGTCGGAGCCGATCTCCTTCAGCCGGCTCCCGACGATCTCGCGCACCCTGGTGCCGGTGCCCACCGGCACCGTCGACTTGGTGACGACCAGCGCATAGCCTTGCAGGACGTCCGCCACCTCGCGTGCGGCGGCGAACACATAGGTCAGGTCCGCATGGCCGTCGCCGCGCCGCGACGGCGTACCCACGGCGATGAACACCGCGTCCGAGCCCGGCACGGCCGAGGGCAGGTCGGTGGTGAAGCGCAGGCGCCCGGCCTCGACGTTGCGGGCGACCAGCGCGTCGAGTCCCGGTTCGTAGATGGGCATGCGGCCCGCTTCCAGGGCCTCGATCTTGGCCGGATCCTTGTCGACGCACACCACGGTATGACCGAACTCCGAGAAACAGGCGCCGGACACCAGCCCGACGTAGCCGCTCCCGATCATGGTTATCTGCATGAGTACCGCTCCGTCGGATCAGAGGCCCTGCTTCTTGATGAAGGAGACGACGCCGTCGCGCAGGTCGTCGCGCTCCAGGGCGTAGGCGAGGTTGGCCTCCAGGAAGCCCACCTTGTCGCCGCAATCGAAGCGGATGCCCTCGAAGCGGTAGCCGTGGAACGGCACGCTGCCGATCATCTGCGCCATGGCGTCGGTGAGCTGGATCTCGCCGCCGGCGCCGCGCCGCTGCTCCGCCAGGTGGCGGAAGACCTCGGGCTGCAGGATGTAGCGGCCGACTACCGCCTGGGTCGACGGGGCGTCGGCCGGCTTCGGCTTCTCCACCAGGCCGGTCACCTCGGTGAGCCGTCCCCGCACCGCGCCGGGGGCGATGATGCCGTAGCGGGAGGTGTGGTCGGGCGGCACGTCCATCAGCGCCACCATGTTGCCGCCGACGCTCTCATAGGCGTCGACCATCTGCTTCACGCACGAGGTCTCGGCCTTCACCAGGTCGTCGGCAAGCAGCACGGCGAAGGGCTCGTCGCCGACCAGGTTGCGGGCGCACCAGACCGCGTGGCCGAGCCCGAGCGGGTCCATCTGCCGCGTGTAGCAGACCTGCCCGGCCTTCGGCATGGATTCCAGCAGCTCGTTGAGGGCCTCGTCCTTGTCCTTCTCCGCCAGCAGCGCCTCCAGCTCGGTGGAGCGGTCGAAATGGTTCTCGATGGCCGTCTTGCCTCGGCCGGTCACGAAGATGAACTCCTCGATGCCCGCCGCCTGCGCCTCCTCCACCGCGTACTGGATCAACGGCTTGTCGACGACCGGCAGCATCTCCTTGGGCATGGCCTTGGTGGCGGGGAGGAATCGGGTCCCCATGCCTCCGACGGGGAACACGGCTTTACGGACTTGTCTGTTCATGAGCTCTTTTCTTGGCAGGGAGTTGTGGTGGCGGGATATGTCGCGCCCCGGGCGGGACGAGGGCGAAACCAGTGCGGGGACCGTAGGTTCCAATCATGTCAAAACCGTGTTGCATTGCAGCAGGACCATCCTCCGGGAGGAGTCATGATTTCAATAGCAGATCCTTGGCTTCGTTGATCCTGGACGCGAAGTAGGTCGATCCGCCCTGGTCCGGGTGGAATTTCTTCATCAGCCGGTGATGCGCCGCCTTGATCTCCGTCATGGTGGCGCCGGGCTTGAGCCCCAGCACCTCGAAGGCCTCGTCGCGGGACATCGGGCCCCCGGACGATGCGGCGCCGGACGGGCGCTGGGCCTGCTCCTCCCGCCACTCGCCGCCGAACATCCGCGCCAGATAGGCGTCGAGCAGCCGCGCGCCGTCCGGGTCGGCGGTGCGCAGGTCGTCTTGGAGGGCAGCCAGTTCGTCCCGCGACATCTCGTCGAGGCGACGCCCGGCATAGCGCCCGGCGAGCACCTCTCCGGCGACGTCGCCCGTGTCGTGATCGAGGCTGACCCGCAGATAGGCAGTCTCGACCTGCGACTGCTGGGCGGCGGACTTCGACGAGCCGCCCAGGAACGGCAGCAGCTTGCGCGAGGCCACGGCGGCCGATGCCAGCGCCAGAACGCCGGCCGGCCCCAGCAATCCCCTCGTCAGAAAGAAGATGGCGCCGACGGCCAGCAGGAAGGCGCCGACGTACCGAGCCACGCGCCTGACGGAGGCCGCGTCGGCACGTGCCGCCCAGTTCACCAGAAGAAGCAGGAGGACGACGAGGATCGCCCCCAAGAATATCCAGGGCACCGATACCACCGCGTTCTGACAGCCCTGCGGCAGTGTGCCGCGCGGAACCGGGCCGTGCAAGCCCGGCGGGTCAGCGGCCGATCAGCCCCGCGAGCCGGTGCGCCTCGCCGCCCTTGCGCTCGCCATAGTCCGCGAGCGCCTTGCGACCGCCCGCGGCGAACACGGCCACCGCGCTCAGCAGGTCGCGGAGCTGGGAGGCGCTGCCCTCGTCGAAGCGGCACCAGGCGCCGCCGGTCAGCCGCGCCGCCTCGCGGAACACGCGCTCGGCGTAGGGGTCGCGCCCCTCCTGGAACAGGAAGGCGGGCACGCCGCGCACGCCCAGGTCGCCCGCCGCGGCGCACACCGCGTCGATCTCCTCCTCGCAGCAGTCGCCCACATAGACCAGGGCGTTGACGCCGCCATCCCCGGCTTCCTTCGCGGCCCGCCGCAACACGCGCTCGATCTGGGTGTAGCCGCCCTGGCAGGCGATCGCGGTCATCGCCTTCAGCAGCGGCGCGGAGCCGGCATACCAGGGGCTGGCCTTGCACTCCCGGTAGCCCCGGAAGAACACCAGCTTGATGTCGAGGCCGCCCACCGCGTCGGCCTCGCGGAACATGTCGGCCTGGATGTGGCAGGCCCGGTCCCAGGTGGGCTGGCGGCTCATGGTGGCGTCGAGGGCGAACAGCAGCCGTCCGCGCAAGCCGGACCGGGACGCCACGGGCGCGGCCGCCAGCTTGTCCAGGAAGGCGTCCACCTCCCTCCCGCCGTCCACAATTCTTGGTGTCTTGCCCGCCATGCTTGGGTATCGTGCCGCCATGCCGCATGATCCTGTCATCCTACGTAGCGTCGCCGAGCTGCGCCAGCAAGTGACGGCCTGGCGGCGCGATGGCCTGAGCGTCGCCCTGGTGCCGACCATGGGCGCGCTGCACGAGGGTCATCTCACCCTGATGCGGCTCGCCCGCCGCGAGGCCGACCGCGTCGTCGCCAGCATCTTCGTCAACCCGGCCCAGTTCGGCCCGGGCGAGGATTTCGAGCGCTATCCGCGGACCGAGGCGGCGGACGTCGCGAAGCTGGCGAGCGCAGGCGTCGAAGCCGCGTTCGCGCCCTCGCCCCGGGAAATGTATCCCGAGGGCTTCGCCACCCGGGTCCATATCGACCGGCTGGGCGACGTGCTGTGCGGCGCCCACCGGCCGGGCCATTTCGACGGCATGGCGCTGATCGTCGTCAAGCTGCTGCTGTCGGCGCTGCCCGACGTGGCGATCTTCGGCGAGAAGGACTACCAGCAGCTGCAGATCATCCGCCGGTTCACCGCCGACCTGAACATTCCCGTGCGCATCCTGGGCGGCCCCATCGAGCGCGAGGCCGACGGCCTCGCCCTGTCGTCCCGCAACCGCTACCTGACGCCCGAGCAGCGGCGCGTCGCCGTGACGTTGCCCGACGCGCTGCGGGCCGCCCGTGACGCGGTGCGCGCGGGCGGCGACCCGGCGGCGGCCTCCGCGAAGGCCCGCGACGCCATCCTCGCGGCCGGCTTCGACAGCGTGGACTACGTGGAGATCCGCGACCCGGCGACGCTCGACCTGGTGACCGCGCCCGGCCGACCCGCCCGCGTGTTCGGCGCGGCCCGGCTGGGCGGCACCCGGCTGATCGACAACTGGGCCGTGTAGCAGGCCGCTACAGCAGTCCCAGATCCTTGAGTTCCGCGACCATCTCCGGCGGCATGTCGCCGGTGTCGCCCTCGCGCAGGTCGGGCGGCGCCTCCTCGGGCTTCAGGTAGCGCCAGCCCTGGTGCGGGCGGCGCGGCCACGGCTCCACGGGCACCACCTGGCCGTCGACGAAGATGCGCGCGAAGGGCCGTCCCTCGTCGTCCTCCAGCTTGCGGATCGACGTCAGCCGCTGGCGGGCGAGGATGCGGCGGCTGATGATCCAGTAGACCGAGCCGCCATCCAGCAGTTCCTCGACGCGCTTGGGGATGGTGCGGGTGTAGATGGACCGCTCGTCGCCCCGCTCGCGCATCACCTGCCGCAGGTGGTCGAGGTCGCGGACCCCGACCGCCGGCCGCAGCAGGTGGACCGTCACGGCGCCTCAGGCCAGCTCGATGGCGAGCGCGGTGGCTTCACCGCCGCCCAGGCAGATGCCGGCCACGCCGCGCTTCAGGCCGTGCTTCTCCAGCGCGTTGATCAGCGTGACCACGATGCGGGCGCCGGAGGCGCCGACCGGATGGCCGAGGGCGCAGGCGCCGCCATGGACATTCATGACGTCGTGGCCGACGCCCAGGTCGCGCATCACCGCCATGGGAACGACGGCGAAGGCCTCGTTGATCTCGAACAGGTCGACGTCGGACAGTTTCCAGCCCACCCGGTCGAGCAACTTCTTCACCGCGCCCACCGGCGCCGTGGTGAACCATTCCGGCTCCTGGGCGAAGGTGGCCTGGCCGACGATGCGGGCCAGCGGCTTGACGCCGCGCTTGTCGGCGTTGGAGCGGCGCATCAGCACAACGGCGGCAGCGCCGTCGGAAATGGAGCTGGAATTGGCCGGCGTCACCGTGCCGTCCTTGGCGAAGGCCGGCTTCAGGTTGGGGATCTTCGAGAGGTCGGCGGTGCGCGGCTGCTCGTCCGAGTCGACCACCGTCTCGCCCTTGCGGGTCTTCACGGTCACGGCGGCCATCTCGCGGGCGAAGGTGCCGTCTTCGTTGGCGGTCTTGGCCCGGGTCAGCGAGGCGATGGCGAAGGCGTCCTGCTCCTCGCGGGTGAACTGATAGCGCTGCGCCGTCGCCTCGGCGTAGGTGCCCATCAGCCGGCCGTGGCGGAAGTCCTCCAGGCCGTCGGTGAACATGTGGTCCTTGACTTCGCCGTGGCCCATGCGCAGGCCCTGGCGCACCTTGGGCAGCAGGTAGGGCGCGTTGGTCATGCTCTCCAGGCCGCCGGCAATGACGATGTCGGCGGCGCCGGAAGCGATCATGTCGTTGCCCTGCATGATCGCCTTCATGCCCGAGCCGCACATCTTGTTGACGGTGGTGGCGCCGACGCTGTCGGGGATGCCTGCGCCCAGGCTCGCCTGGCGCGCCGGCGCCTGGCCGAGGCCGGCCGGCAGCACGCAGCCCATGATGCACTCGTCGTAGTCGGCAACGGGAATGCCGGTCTCGGCCGCGGCCTTGCCGACGGCGACGGCGCCCAGGCCGGTCGCGCTCACGGAGGCCAGTTCGCCCTGGAACGTGGCCATGGGCGTGCGGCCGATGCCGGTGATGACGATGGGATCTTCGGACATGGGATTTTCCTTCAGAGCAAGATCAGGGCCGCCAAGCCCAGGAACGAAAAGAAGCCGACGACGTCGGTGACTGTGGTTACGAATACAGTGGAAGAGATCGCCGGGTCTATACCTGCACGCGCCAAGCCGAGCGGGATCATCACCCCGGCAAAGGCCGCCGCCACCAGGTTGATGGTCATGGCCGCGCCGATCACGCCGCCCAGCAGCCAGTTGTGATAATAGAGCGCTACCGCGACGCCGATCACCACGGCCATGGCGATGCCGTTGAGTAAACCGACCATGCCCTCGCGTATGAGGGTGCGTAGCGCGTTGCTTGCCGTCAGTTCCTTCATGCCGAGCGCCCGGACGACGACCGCCAGCGCCTGCGTCGCGGCATTTCCGCCCATGCTGGCGACGATCGGCATCAGCACGGCGAGGGCCACCATCTGCTCGATGCTGGCGTCGAACTGCTTGATGACGACGGAGGCGAGGATCGCGGTGAGCAGGTTGACGAACAGCCAGGGCAGGCGCGAGCGCACCGTCCAGATCACGGACTCGTGGACCGACGCGTCGGATACGCCACTGAGCAGCAGGATGTCCTCCTGCGCCTCCTCGTGGATGACGTCGACCACGTCGTCGACCATGATCACGCCCAGCAACCGGCCGTCGGCGTCGACCACCGGGGCCGAGACCAGGTCATATTGCTGGAACAGGTAGGCGACCTCCTCCTGGTCGGTGCGAGCGTCGATCGTCACCGGATCGGGCTCCATGATGTCCTCGACCTTGACCGCCCGCTTCGAGCGCAGCAGGCGATTGAGCCGCACCGTGCCAACCGGCTTCATCCGCGCGTCCACGACGAAGATCTCGTAGAAATCCTCCGGGAGATCCTCGTTGTCGCGCATGTGGTCGATGGTCTGGCCGACGGCCCAGTAGGACGGCACCGCGATGAAATCGCGCTGCATCAGGCGGCCGGCGGTCTCTTCCGGATAGGAGAGAGCGGCCTCGACGTCGGCCCGGTCCGCAGCCGGCATGGCGTCGAGCACCTGACGGCGGTCCTCATCGTCCAAATCCTGGATCAGGTATACGGCGTCGTCGGCTTCGAGTTCCGTCATCGCCGCGGCGATTTCGCGCGGCTCCAGGATCTCGATGACCTCGTCGCGGACCGTCTCGTCCAGTTCGGTCAGCGCCTCCGGCTTGATCTGCTCGCGCGCGACCTCGACCAGCCGACGCCGGTTCCGCGGCGAAAGCTGCTCGATGAGATCGGCCTGGTCGGCCGCGTGGTATTCGTCGAGGATCTTGGAGACGAACTGGGTATCGTCGTTCTTCAGCGCCTCGCCGACCTCCGTCACCTCGTCCTCGGAAACCCGGTAAGGCGAGTTGTCCGGCGTCTCCGCCACCGGGCGATGATCGAGCTCAGTCTCGTCGTGCTGCATCGGCGGCTCCTGTCGGCTACAGGACAGCGGAACGAAAAGGACCTGCAGGCATGGTGTCTACCTGCAGGTCCCCTGAACTGGTGCGGTCGAGAAGACTCGAACTTCCACGGGCTCGCGCCCACAGCGACCTCAACGCTGCGCGTCTACCAATTCCGCCACGACCGCAGTGAGGCGCACGAAGTAGCAAAAACGGATGTCGGCCGCAAGGCCGTAACGGATGCCCCGATCAGATGTTTTCAGCGACGTGGATGCCGCATTCCGTCTTGTCGGTGCCGGCCCAGCGGCCCGACCGGTAGTCCTCGCCCGGCGCCACCCGCTTGGTGCAGGGCATGCAGCCGATGGACAGGTAGCCGTCGGCCACCAGCGGATGCCGCGGCAGGTCCTTCTCGTTGGCGATCCGCTGCAGGTCCTCGAGGCTGTGGTTGGCCAGCGGATTGATCTTGATCCGGCCCTCGCTCTCCTCGATCAGCGGCAGGCTGGCGCGGGTCTGGGTCTGGAACCGCTTGCGCCCGGTGATCCAAGCGTCGAACCCCTCGAGAGCCTTGTCGAGCGGCCGCGTCTTGCGCAGGTCGCAGCAGGCGTCGAGGTTGCGCGTCCACAGCAGGCCGTTGCGGTCCTCGGCCTTCACCTCCTCGGGATCGGGCTTGAGGGTGCGCAGGTCGGTCAGGCCGAAGCGCTCCTGCAGCGTGTCGCGGTAGCGCAGCGTCTCGCCGAACAGCTTGCCGGTGTTGAGAAACAGGATCGGCGTCGCCGGATCGATCTCGGCGATCATGTCGATCAGCACCGCGGATTCCGAACCAAAGGAGGAGACCAGCGCGATGCGGCCGGGGAACGCCTCCCTGATCATGGCGGCCAGCAGGTCCCTGCCGTCCAGATGCCCGTAGCGCTCGCGCAACCACGCGACGTCTGGCGCATGCTCGTCGTGCTTCGCTTGAACCGCTGCCGTCATTTCAGCCATCCACTCTCGTCTATCAGCGCCTCGGTACGCTTGGCCACCTCGGCCATGTCGGCGCCCTGTTCGATCCATTCCCGGCGGCGCGCCGCCAGCAGCCGGACCCTTTCGGCCCATTCGGGCCCGAATTCGCTCTCCAGGTGGCGGCGCATCCTGCGCGCCAGGCCCGGACTGCTGCCGCCGGTTCCCACGGCGATCAGCAGCTCGCCCCGCCGCACCGAACCCGGCACGTGGAAGTCGCACAACTCGCGCGCGTCTTCCACGTTGACGAGGATGGCGTGCTCCCGCGCCGTCATCGCCAGCGCCGCCGCAGCGTCGCGATCGAGCCCGGCCACGTAGAGAAGGCCCACACCGGCCAGATCCGCAGCCTCCGGCAGCCTGTCGTGCACCGGCCCGTCGGCCAGCGGCTCGAAGCGATGTGCCTCGCCGGGCGCGAAGACCGCGACCTCGCTGGCGCCGCCCTCTCGAACCTGGCGCAGCCTGCGTTCCGCGGCCACTCCGGTGCCGGCGATCACCACCTTCACCCTCCGAGGGTCGATCATGACGGGGATCATCGCCGCTCCGCTCCGGCCTGACGCCGCGCGCCGGCCCAGGCAATTAGACGCTGAATATGAGTGGTATCCTCTAAAATATCAAGTGTCCCTGTAGAACAAGATAAATGACATTTTTGTAGTGTTGATTGGCTTTCGCACTACCCGACGTTGTTGTGGATGCCGACCGGCCAAGTGCCTATTCTGTCGGTCCTCGCGGGGCCGTCCCGCCTATCGAAAAAGGGGAGAAGCATGTCTGATCTAGCGCAATACGCCGCCGACCGCATCGCATTGATGGACGTGATGCTGAAATACACCAAGGGCGTCGACAACCGCGACCTCGCCCTCTACCGCTCCGTGTTCGCCGACGACGTGGAAGTGGTCGGCTTCGGCAAGGAGAACTATCGCGGCGGCGACGCGTGGACCGCCTACGTCAAGGAGGCGCTGGCGCAGTACGGCCCCACCCAGCACATGCTTGGCCCGCAGCTGGCCACAGTAAACGGCGACAACGCCCATTGCCGCACCGACGTCCAGGCCCTGCACTACCTCAAGGACAAGCCCGACACCACGCTCACCCTGTGGGCCACCTACGAGACCGACATGAAGCGAATCGGCGGTGAGTGGAAGATCGTCCGCCACGAGCTGATCTCCCGGGGCACCCGCATCCAGTCGGATTGATCCGCGGACGGACGGACCTATCCTCATCGGCCATGGTCGATCTGGACTGGATACTCGCGCCGGCGCCCGTCGCCTATCCCGACGCCCTCGCCGCCATGGAGCAGCGGGTGCGGGACATCAGCGACGGGAACGCCCGCGAACTGGTGTGGCTGCTGGAGCATCCGCCGCTCTACACCGCCGGCACCAGCGCGCGTCCGCAGGACCTGCTGGTGCCGGACCGTTTCCCGGTCTACGAGACCGGGCGCGGCGGCCAGTTCACCTATCACGGCCCCGGGCAGCGGGTCGCCTATGTGATGCTCGACCTGAACCGCCGCGGCCGGGACCTGCGGCGCTACGTCCGGGCTCTCGAGCAGTGGATCATCGATGCTCTCGGCATGCTGGGCGTGACCGGCGAGCGGCGTGAAGGACGGGTCGGCATCTGGGTCGACCGCGGCGCCGGGGGCGAGGACAAGATCGCCGCCATCGGCGTGCGGGTGAGCCACTGGGTAACCTATCACGGCATCGCGGTGAACGTGAATCCGGACCTGGACCACTTCTCCGGCATCGTTCCCTGCGGCATCGCCGAACACGGCGTCACCTCCCTCGCCGACCTGGGGCGCCCGGCCGGCATGGCGGCGCTCGACGACGCGCTCAAGGCAACCATGCCCGGCATGCTCTCGCTGCTCGGCGAGCCGGGCTGAGGGCCGGCGGCCGGACGTCGGCGGGAGATCCGCAGCCGCCGTGCTTTCCTTCAGCCGACGGCCGGACTAGAGTGCCTAACGCGAGCCCGCCAACCACGGATGCCTGAATGCCCGGCTGCCCTCCGAGATGCGCGACGGCGCTCCGGGCCGCTGTCCCGGCGGCGCACGCGGAGGTATTCAGGTGATGTCCGCGCACCCCCCGAGGACGGACATTCTCTGCACGTTCCTCGACGCCGAAGACACGCTGCCGCGGACCCTCGACAGCCTCGCCCGGCAGACGGAAGCGGCGATACGGGTGTGGCTGGTGGACGACGGCTCGCGCGACGCCAGCGCCCGGATCGCCGCCGACAGGGCGTCTGCGGATCCCCGCTTCACCGCAGTGACAAGCCCCGTCCACGGCCGCGGCCATGCCCTCAACCATGGCGCCAGCCTCGGCTCGGCGCCGTTCCTCGCCATCATGGACGCCGACGACCTCGCCCATCCGCGCTGGATCGAGGATGCACTCGCCGCCATGGGGCGCCAGGAAGGCATCGCCGCCATGGGCTTTGGCCGACAGTACCTCTACGGCCCGGCGGAGCCGACATGGCCGACGGACGCCCATGAAACATCCCGCCTGGACGACGTGACCGCCCGCCTTGGCCGGACCAACCCGGTGTGTCACTCGGGGTCGGTCATCCGGCGCGGTGCCTTTCAGTCGGTAGGCGGCTATGACGACGGACGCACCAGCAACTTCGACTACGACCTCTGGGTCAGGCTGGCCATGGCGCGGTACCGGCTCGCCAACAACAGCCTCGTGCGGGTGGGCAAGCGCTATCATGCCGGCCAGAAGTTCTCCCACAGGCCCGGCTTCTACCGATCCTCCCTGGAGGTGCAGGCTCGAGCGATCCGCCAGGTCTCCCGCAACCCGGCGGACTGGATACCGTACCTGTCACGGGCGGTGCTGTTCGCCTTCAGGAGCCGCCGCCGGGCGTTCGCCGCAGGCCGTCATGGCCGATAGGTCGGCCGCGCGCTGGTTCGGCCGCCGCTCGGTCCAGGCGGTACTGACCTATGGCGCCACCAATGCGGTGGTACGGGTGATCGGCGGCCTGCTCACCCTCGCCTATGCCTTCCGGCTGTCGGCCGAGGAACTCGGCGGCTATGCCATCTTCACAAGCATCGTCACCCTTGCCGACGTGCTGGGCGACCTGGGGGTGAGTACGGCCATCATCCGGCAATATTTCGATCACGACGACACGCCCGACGCCGGACGCCGGTTCCTTGGCCGGGTGGTAATTACCGTCCGGCTTCTAGCGCTCGGCGTCTTCGTCGTCGTTGGCGCATTCCTGTTTCTGGCGTGGGATTGGTTCGTCGCCGGACAGCTTCACCTGTGGCCGTATCTGTTCCTCGCCCTCCTGCTCGCGTTCATCTACCGCAGCAATACGCTGTTCGATGCGATCACCCGCACTCTCGACCATCCGAGGCACTTCGCCTCCTATCGCCTCGTCCAGGTGTTGGCCCTTGTCGGCTTCTCCATCGTGCTCGTTTTTGCGCTCGATCTCGGCCTGTTGGGTGCGGTGCTGGCAGCCGTCTGCGCCGCCGCGGTGGGTGCGGTCTTTCGCGGGTTTACCATCGCGCGTCTCGTCCCGCACACCGTGGGCGGTTTGAGCTGGAAGGAGATCAAGGGGCTGCTGGGCTACGGTTTGCCGCTCTTGCCGCAGGAACTGGCGGACTGGGGCCGGACCATGGCGCTGCGGTTGGTGCTGGCCAACATCCTGCCGATCGCGCAGATCGGCGTGCTCTTCCTCGCGACCTCGATCATCGGCCCCATCGGCCTGATAATCACATCCTTCGAAATGTGGTTCAATCCCGTCTACATGAAGATGAGGGTCGCCGGCGGAAAGGATTCCTTCCGCAAGGTTCGCCTGATCCGCCAGTTCCTCCTCGCGTTCCTGACACCCCTTTACGTGGCCGCGATCATGTTCCTGCCCACTATAGCCGACCTGATCCTGCCGGAACGCTACCACGAGGCCCTGCCGCTGCTGGCACCGTTCCTCGCCACCTCGTATGTGGCTCTGCTGAATTCCTTCCAGACCCGCCAACTCCTCTACCTGCGGCGCACGCTGACGATCTCGGCGATGTCTATCGCGACCATGGCCCTGACGCTGGGGGTGGCGCCGGTGATGGCGGTGACCTACGGGCTGGCGGGCGTCGCCTGGACGGCGCTGGGCGTGGCGAGCGCGGGCCAGGTTCTGACCTGGTACGTCGTCTCGCGCTCAGAGCCCAACGAGCTGCGCCTGCGGACTTCCCTGGCCGCCATGGCGACGGCGACGGCAGCGACCCTCTACGACGCCTGGGCAGGCAACTTCGTGAGCGGCCCGGCCGACCTGGCCGCGCGCGGCGCGGCGGTGCTTCTCGCCTGCGGCGTCGTGGGGGCGCTTTGGCTCTGGCCCAATCGGTCGATGATCCGCGGCCGGTTCTGGCGCACCGCCTGACGGAGGCGTCAGGCGGTCTCCCGGATCACGAACCCCTCGTCCGGAGGCTCGGCGGCGGGATCCGACACCACCTCCCTTACCTTCGACGCGGGCGGGCCCAGGTAGCAGGCCATCATCATGTCGATGACGGTCTCATTCGGACCCGAGAACAGGGCCTCTACCGTGCCGTCCGTCCGGTTGCGGACCCAGCCGTTCAGGCCGCGACGGGTTGCCTCGCGGTGCACCCAGGCGCGGAATCCGACGCCCTGGACGCGGCCGGAGATGCGGGATTTGACGGTCCTACTCAAATTCCATGATCACCTGGTCGACGGCCAGGCTGTCGCCCGGCGCGGCGTGGATCTTGGAAACGACCGCCTGCTTCTCGGCGCGCAGCACGTTCTCCATCTTCATGGCCTCCACGGTGGCCAGCGGCTGACCGGGGAAGACCTCCTCGCCCTCCGACACGGCGATGGTGACCACGAGGCCCGGCATGGGGCACAGCAGCATCTTGGAGGTGTCCGGCGGCACCTTCACCGGCATCAGCGCGGCGTATTCGGCCACCTGCGGCGTCAGCACCACCGCCTTGAGAAAGGCGCCGTCGTGGGTCAGCAGATAGCCGCCCTCGAGCCGGTCCACCTCGACGCTGAACGGTGCGCCGTTCAGCAGGCCCTTCAACACCGGCTGGCCTGGCCGCCAGCCGGTCTGGATGTTGACGAAGCGGCCGTCGAGGAACACGTCCCAGCCGGCCGTCGCCGCAGCGACCCGCGCGCCGTGGGATTCGCCGTCCAGCGTCACTACCCATTCATCGTAGCCCGCCGGCGTCCAGCCGGGCACCTGGCCGGTGATGCGGGTCTCGCGCCGGCGTTCGAGGGTGTGGACGATGGCGGCGACGCCCAGCAGCCCGTCCCGCGCCAGCGGCGGCAGCGTCGCGCCCTGGAAGCCCTCGGGATATTCCTCGGCGATGAAGTTCGTGGACAGCCGGCCCTCCTGGAAGCGGGGATGGGCCATCACCGCCGACAGGAAGCTGATGTTGTGGGAGATGCCGCGCAGATAGTACTCGTCGAGCGCCAGCCGCATGCCGGCGATGGCGCCGTCCCGGGTCGGCGCGTAGGTGCACAGCTTGGCGATCATCGGATCGTAGAACATGCTGATCTCGGCACCCTCGTAGATGCCGGTGTCGATGCGCACCCCGTCGGACTCCGCCGGCGGCTGGTAGCGGGTGATGCGGCCGATCGACGGCAGGAAGTTGCGCAGCGGATCCTCGGCGTAGATCCGGCTCTCGACCGCCCAGCCGTTCAGCTTGACGTCGTCCTGGCCGATGCCCAGCTTCTCGCCGGCGGCGACGCGGATCATCTGCTCCACCAGGTCGATGCCGGTGACCAGCTCGGTGACCGGATGCTCCACCTGCAGGCGTGTGTTCATCTCGAGGAAGTAGAAGCTGCCGTCCTGGCCGACGATCATCTCGACCGTGCCGGCGCTGTCGTAGTCCACCGCCCTGGCCAGCGCGACAGCCTGCTCGCCCATGGCCTTGCGCAGTTCGGGGGTGAGGAACGGGCTCGGCGCCTCCTCGATCACCTTCTGATGGCGGCGCTGGATCGAGCATTCGCGCTCGCCCAGGTAGATCACGTTGCCATGCTTGTCGCCCAGCACTTGGATCTCGATGTGGCGCGGCTCCTCGATGAACTTCTCGACGAACACCCGGTCGTCGCCGAAGCTGGAGCGGGCCTCGTTGGTGGCCGAGGTGAAGCCCGACTTCGCCTCCGCGTCGTTGAAGGCGATGCGCATGCCCTTGCCGCCGCCGCCGGCCGACGCCTTGATCATCACCGGGTAGCCGATCTCCGCGGCGATCTTCGCCGCCTCGGCCTCGTCCTTGATGATGCCCATGTAGCCGGGCACGGTGCTGACATTGGCGGAGGCCGCCAGCTTCTTGGACTCGATCTTGTCGCCCATGGCGAAGATGGCCCGCGGGTTGGGGCCGATGAAGGTGATGCCGGCCTCCTTGAGCGCCTCGGCGAACTTGATGTTCTCCGACAGGAAGTCGTAGCCCGGATGGACGGCCTGGGCGCCGGTCTGGCGGACGGCGTCCAGGATCTTGTCGATCACCAGGTAGGACTGGGCGGCCGGCGGCGGGCCGATGTGCACCGCCTCGTCGGCCATCTGGACGTGCAGCGCGTCCCGGTCGGCGTCGGAATAGACCGCCACGGTCTTGATGCCCAGCTTGCGGGCGGTCTTGATGACCCGGCAGGCGATCTCGCCGCGGTTGGCGATCAGGATCTTGTCGAACAGCATGGGCATCCTCCCCGGCCTTAAAGCGGCAGGTTGTCGTGTTTCTTCCACGGATTGCGCACGTCCTTGTTCTTCAGGATGCGCAGCGACTTGACGATCCGGCGCCGGGTCGAGTGGGGCATGATCACCTCGTCGATGAAGCCCCGGCTGGCGGCGACGAACGGATTGGCGAACCGCTCCTCGTACATCTTGGTGTGCTCGGCGATCTTGTCCGGATCGCCCAGGTCCTTGCGGAAGATGATCTCCACCGCGCCCTTGGCGCCCATCACCGCGATCTCTGCGGTAGGCCAGGCGTAGTTCACGTCGCCGCGCAGGTGCTTGGAACTCATGACGTCGTAGGCGCCGCCATAGGCCTTGCGGGTGATCACCGTCACCTTCGGCACCGTGGCCTCGCCGAAGGCGAACAGCAGCTTGGCGCCGTGCTTGATGATGCCGCCATATTCCTGGGCGGTGCCGGGCAGGAAGCCAGGCACGTCGACGAAGGTGACGATCGGGATGTTGAAGGCATCGCAGAAGCGCACGAAGCGGGCGCCCTTGCGCGCGGAATCGATGTCGAGGCAGCCGGCCAGCACCATGGGCTGGTTGGCGACGATGCCGACGGTCGCGCCCTCCATGCGGCCGAAACCGACGATGATGTTGCCGGCGAACCTGGGCTGGACTTCCATGAAGTCGCCCTCGTCGACCACCTTCCGGATCAGCTCGTGCATGTCGTAGGGCTTGTTGGGATTGTCGGGGATCAGCGTGTCCAGCGACATCTCCAGCCGGTCGGGGTCGTCGTAGGTCTCGCGGACCGGCGGCTTCTCCCGGTTGTTCAGCGGCAGGAAGTCGAAGAACCGCCGGGTCTGCTGCAGCGCCTCCACGTCGTTCTCGAAGGCGAGGTCCGCCACCGACGACTTGGTGGTGTGGGTGATGGCGCCGCCGAGCTGCTCCTGGGTCACGGTCTCCTGGGTGACGGTCTTCACCACCTCGGGCCCGGTGACGAACATGTAGGAGGTGTCCTTCAC
The DNA here is from genome assembly GCA_016124315.1 of Alphaproteobacteria bacterium. Taxonomy (GTDB): domain Bacteria; phylum Pseudomonadota; class Alphaproteobacteria; order SMXS01; family SMXS01; genus RI-34. Next base: position 17,108 of record WGNW01000111.1, on the reverse strand, counting down.
CATGAAGATGAAGTCGGTCATGGCGGGCGAGTAGACGGCGCCGCCGGCGCACGGCCCCATGATGACCGAAAGCTGCGGGATCACGCCCGACTGCTCGATGTTGCGCTGGAACACGTCGGCGTAGCCGGCCAGCGACGCGACGCCCTCCTGGATGCGCGCGCCGCCGGAGTCATTGAGGCCGATGACCGGCGCGCCCACCTTAGCGGCCATGTCCATCACCTTGCAGATCTTTTCGGCGAAGGTCTCCGACAGGGCGCCGCCGAACACGGTGAAGTCCTGCGAGAACACGAAGACGAGGCGGCCGTTGATGGTGCCGTGGCCGGTCACCACGCCGTCGCCCGGGATCTTCTGCTCGGCCATGCCGAAGTCGGTGCAGCGGTGCTCGACGAAGGTGTCGTATTCCTCGAAGGACCCCGGGTCGAGCAGCACGTCGATGCGCTCGCGCGCGGTCAGCTTGCCGCGCTTGTGCTGCGCCTCGATGCGGGCCTCGCCGCCGCCCAGGCGGGCGCGGGCGCGGCGCTGTTCCAACTCGTGCAAGATTTCCTGCATGGCGGGATACCCCCAACGATTGCTTGTTGATTATGGAGAGACCGGTCAGGCGACCGGTTATTCGGCTGCGACCATATAGCAAGGCAACCGCCTTTGTAACAGAAACTCCGGCCGGGTGAAGAGCGGCATTGAAGCCGGAACGACCATGCGCGCCCGGCATGCGGGCCGCTCAGCGCCGGGCGAGCCGGAGGAATTCGGCGGCGTCCAGCAGGTCCTGGCGCAGCATGGCGCGGCGCTCGGCGGCCTCCTCGTCCACGCCCCACAGCGCCTCCTGCCAGAGTTCGTCGACGAGGCTGAGGGCGATGGCCTCCTCGGCCGTCAGCAGCCCCTCCACGACCGCCAGCGCCAGCACTATGGAGCCGGTGCCATGGGTGAGGCGATTGACGCCCACCATGGCGAAGTCGTCATAGGTATCCAGGTGCAGGCGCGCCGCCTCCACCAGGCCGGGCTCCTGCGCCACCGGCACGATGCCCTCGGTGACGACGAAGCGCAGGCCCAGGCGGTCGGCCGCCCAGTCGAGCACCGGCTGCCAGCCCTCATCCTGCCGGGCGCGCAGCTCGACAGGACTGTCCGCCCGGTAGCACAGCAGGTCGGTACCCGCATAGGCGGCCACGTCGCCCACCACGTCGGCCCGTCGGCTCGCCATCAGGTCGATGGCGGCGTTGGCGAGGCCCGTCATCGGCATGTCCTGCGGACGCACCTTCTCGCCCTGGCCATCCCATTCGGCGGCCACCCGCTCGGCGAGCTGCGGCGTCGGCAGCAGCAGCGGCGCCTTGGCGGGCGTGCGGATCGGCCGTCCGTCGAGATGCACGGCGAAACCGTCGTCCGCCGGCACCACGGCGACCTGCTTGTAGAATCGCTTCACGCCGCGGCATCCCAATGCCGGAGCAGCCAGGGCGACAGCGCCTCGTACCGGTCCAGCACGTCCAGGGCGCCGGCGTGCGTCAGTTCTTCGCGTTCGTGGTAGCCCCAGGCGACGCCGAGCGCATGGACGCCGGCGTTGCGGGCCATCTCCATGTCGAACACCGTGTCGCCGACCATCACCGTGTCCTCGGGCCGCGCGCCGGTCCGGTCCATGGCGTTGAGCAGCATGCCGGGGTGCGGCTTGCTCGGCGCGTCGTCCACGGTCTGCAGGGTGACGAACGCACCTTCCAGCCCGTGCAGTCGCAGGGTGCTGGCCAGACCCTTCTGCGACTTGCCGGTGGCGACGCCCAGCAGGTAGCCGGCCTGCGCCAGCGCCTCCAGCGCCTCGCGAACGCCGGGGAACAGCGGCTCCACATGCGCCGGGTCCCGCCGCAGCACCCCGAAGGCGTCCTTGTAGGCCTGTGCCAGCGCCTCGTGGGCGTCCGGCTCCAGGTGGGGCGTCAGCGCGGCCACCGCCTCCACCAGCCCGAGCCCGACCACGCGGCGCACCGCCCGCATTTCCGGACAGGGGATGCCGTGGCCGTCGAAGGCCCGGTTCATGGCCGCGAAGATGACATGCTGGCTGTCCACCAGCGTGCCGTCGCAGTCGAACACCACCAGCCGCAGGTCACTCATCGTCGAACGCCTCCGGCGCGTCCGGATCGAATTCGAACAGCGCCCAGGTCTCGAGCATGTGCGGAGGCAGCGGCGCGGTCACGTCGACGGTGCCCCGCACCGGATGGGGAATGCGGATGTGGCGGGCGTGCAGGTGCAGCCGGTTGGCGATGCCGTCGAGGAACGCCTCGGCGCCGCCATACTTGCCGTCACCGATGATCGGCGTGCCGAGCTGGGCGCAGTGAACGCGGAGCTGGTGGGTGCGTCCCGTCACCGGCCGCAGCGCCAGCCACGCCGCCTTGCTGCCCGCGTTCTCGATCATCGTGTATTCGGTCACCGCCTTGAGGCCCTTGTCGCCCGGCCGGACCTTCTCGGTCTCCTCGCCGTCCTTCTCCATATAGGAGGTGATCTCGCCTTCGTGAGGCCTGGGGACGCCGCGCACCAGCGCCCAGTAGGTCTTCCTCGTGCGCCGCCCCTTGAAGGCCTCGGTCAGCGCCGCCGCCGCCCGGCGCGAGCGCGCCAGCACCAGAACGCCGCTGGTGTCCTTGTCGAGCCGGTGCACCAGCCGCGGCCGCTCCGCCGCCCCGAACCGGAGCGCCTCCAGCATGCCGTCAAGGTGCCGGCCGGTCCTGGTGCCGCCCTGAACCGCGAGGCCCGGCGGCTTGTTGATGACCAGCACGTCGTCGTCCCGGTAGAGCACCGCGTCCTGCAGCAGCCGCGCGTCGGCGTCGCGCACGGGCGCCGGGCCGGGCTTCTGCGCGGGCGGCCCGTCCTCGCCAAGCGGCGGCACGCGGATCTGCTGGCCCGCAGCGACCCGGAAATCGGCCTTGGCGCGCTTGCCGTCGACGCGCACCTGCCCGGTGCGCAGCAGCTTCTGCAGCCGGCCGAAGGACAGCGACGGGTAATGCTGCCGGAACCAGCGGTCGAGCCGCTGGTCCGCGTCCGCCGTCTTGACGGTGACGGTCTCGACGCCGCTCATCCCAGGGTCCGCACCACCGTCATGCCGACCAGCACCGCGCCGACGCACAGCACCACCGAGCCGGCGGTGTAGGCGAAGGCCTGGGCCCACTGGTGCCGGTCGATCATCAGCACGGTTTCCAGCGAGAAGGAGGAGAAGGTGGTGAAGCCGCCCATCACGCCGACGGCGAGGCCGGCCTGCGCCGGCCGGGGCAGCGACAGCTTGAGGGCGAACAGCTCGGTGATGATGCCCATCACCAGGCCGCCCAGGACGTTGCAGGCCATGGTGCCCCACGGAAAGCCCGGACCGACCCAGCGCATCACCTGGCCGGCCAGGGTGAAGCGGCCCAGACTGCCGACCGCGCCGCCCGCCGCCACCGCCAGATAGGTATAGAAGCTGCTCATCAGACGATCCCGAACGTCCATCCTTCGAAGCGCCGGACACTATCCGATAAGTCCGGCGGGCGCCACATTCCGGGATGCGGGGTCAGGTATCGAAGGGCGGCAGCGGTGATCAGGGCGTCCGTCATGTCGTCGGTGAGCGCGTCCGGGGTGGGCACCGGCCGCGACCCGAAATGCCCCAGCACCCGGTTCAGCCGCGCCGCGTCGCGCACCTTGCCGGCGCCCTGCCCGGCCATGCGCACGAAGGCGGTGGGAAAGGTCTCGACGAGGGCAAGGCGTGCGGCGCCGATCTCGTCGAACGGCCACACCGCCACTGCGGCGGGCTGCCGCTTCAGCCAGCGCAGCAGGCGCATCCCGGCGAGCGACCCCTTGCCCACCTGGCGCGCACCGACCAGGTTGAACACGGATTCCACGGTCCCCAGCCCGCGCGTCTGCGTCAACGCCTCGGTCACCCGCAGCCGCCGTCGGTAGCGCCCGCCAGTGTCCCGCCCGCGGCGGAAATGGCAGGCGAGGGCCGGCGCGTCGGCAAACGCCCCGCCGAAGAAGCCGCCATCGGCGGCGCAGAGCCGCTCCACCAGCGCCCAGAACGCGGCGTGGCCGGCCGGATCGTCCGGATAGTCGGGGAAGTAGGCGCCCAGGTCCTCCCGGGGAAAGCAGAACGAGAAATCCACGCCGCACAGCACCCGCGTCTCCTCCGCCTGCCCAAGCAGCCACGCGGCGAAATCCGGCCGGGTCCAGGCCCCGCCCGCCGGGTTACCGACCAGCACCGGCGGCGCATCGCCCGCGGGACAGACGGCGACCTGCAGCCGCCGGACCGCGGGCCCACGCTCGCCCGACCAGTCGACGCCGACGAACAGATCGAACGGGCTCACCCGTCGCTCACGCGCGCCTTCCGCTCGGCCCGCAGCTTCGCCCAGTAGTCGAGCCGCTTCGTCACCTCGCGCTCGAAGCCGCGCTCCGCCGGGCGGTAGAAGGTCCGGCGCTCCATGGCCTCCGGGAAGTAGTCCTGGCCGGAGAAGCCTTCGGCGGTGTCGTGGTCGTACTCGTAGCCCTTGCCGTAGCCGAGGCCCTTCATCAGCTTGGTCGGGGCGTTGAGGATGTGCATGGGCGGCATCAGCGAACCGGTTTCCCGGGCGGCGGCGTTGGCGGCGCCGGCGGCCCGGTAGACCGCGTTCGACTTGGGCGCGGTGCCCAGATAAATCACCGCCTGGACGATGCCGAGTTCGCCTTCCGGCGAGCCCAGGAAATCGTACATGTCCTTGGCCGCCAGCGCCTGCACCAGGGCCTGCGGATCCGCCATGCCGATGTCCTCGGCGGCGAAGCGCACCAGTCGGCGGACGATGTAGAGCGGCTCCTCGCCCGCCACCAGCATGCGCGCCAGATAGTAGAGCGCCGCGTCCGTGTCGGAGCCGCGCAGGCTCTTGTGCAGGGCGCTGATCAGGTTGTAGTGGCCTTCCTGCGCCTTGTCGTACACCGGCGCCCGCCGCTGCACCACCTCCGCCAGCGCCGCGGTATCGAGCGGCTCGCCGTCCGCGCCCACGGACGCGACCTCCTCGACCATGTTGTAGAGGAAGCGGCCGTCGCCGTCGGCCATGGCCTTGAGGGCGGTGCGCGCGTCGGCGGTGAGCGGCAGGCTGCGGCCGAGCTCCGCCTCGGCCCGGCCGATCATGGTCTCGAGCGCGGCGTCGTCCAGCCGGTTCAGCACCATCACCTGGGCGCGGGACAGCAGCGCCGCGTTCAATTCGAAGGACGGGTTCTCGGTCGTCGCGCCCACCAGGATCACCGTGCCGTCCTCCACATAGGGCAGGAAGGCGTCCTGCTGGGAGCGGTTGAAGCGGTGGATCTCGTCGACGAAGAGCAGCGTGCCCTTGCCGTCGCGTCGGCGCGCCCTGGCCGCCTCGAACACCTTGCGCAAATCGGCCACGCCGGAGAACACGGCGGAGACCTGCTCGAAATAGAGGTCGACATGGTCGGCCAGCAGGCGGGCGATGGTGGTCTTGCCGGTGCCGGGCGGGCCCCACAGGATGAGCGAGGCCATCCGTCCGGCGGCGAGCATGCGGCCGATCGGGCCCGCAGGACCGAGCAGGTGCTGCTGCCCGACCACGTCCTCGATGCGGGCCGGCCGCAGCCGGTCGGCGAGCGGGCGCGGCGCCGACGCCTCAAGCCCGGCGCTCTGGAACAGGTCTGCCATGCCGGCTAATGTAGGCCGGCGCCCCTACTGGCGGAAGACGCCGGTGATCACCTCGTCGCCGCGCTTGACCTTCACCGTCATCTCGCCGGCGTAGTCGCCCCACACCGCGTTAAGCTCGGCCACCGACTTGACCGGCTTGCCGTTGATGGACACGAAGATGTCGCCCGGCCGCAGGCCGCGCTGCGCGGCCGGACTGCCGCGCTGGATGGCGGTCACGATCACACCCTTCTCCATGGCGTCGACCCGCAGTTCCTCGGCCAGGGCCGGCGACAGGTTGGCCACCTTGGCGCCGGCGAAGATGTGGTGGGCCGGCAGCACCGTCTCGTCGCGCTTGGGCACCTCGGGCGCCGCCACCAGCGGCACCTTCAGGGTCATCTCCTTGTGGTCGCGGATGACGTGCAGGCTCGCCTCGCCGCCGACCTTGCGCACCGCCAGCAGCGACACCAGCGCCGCCGGGCTGTCCACCTGCCGACCGTCCAGCTCGAGGACGATGTCGCCCACCTTGAGCCCGGCCCGGTCGGCCGGGCCGCCCTTGTAGACGCCGTTGATCAGCACGCCGCCGGGCCGGTCGAGGCCCAGGGAATCGGCGAGGTCGGCGGTGATCTCCTGGCCGGTCGCGCCGAACCAGGGCCGGATGATCTTGCCGCCGTTGAGCGCCGCATCGACCACCCGGGCCACCATGTTGGCGGGGATGGCGAAGCCGACGCCCTGGGAGCCGCCGGAGCGGGACAGGATCATGGTGTTGATGCCGAACAGCTTGCCGTCGAGGCCCACCAGGGCGCCGCCGGAATTGCCCGGATTGATCGCCGCGTCGGTCTGGATGAAGAACTCATAGTCGCTGATGCCCATCTGGGTGCGCGCGACCGCCGAGACGATGCCGTGGGTGACGGTCTGGCCGACGCCGAACGGATTGCCGATGGCGAACACCACGTCGCCCACCTCGATGGAATCCGAATCCCGGAACTGCAGGGTGGGCAGCGAGGTGCTGTCGGTGTCGAGCTTGAGCACCGCCAGGTCGGACCGTTCGTCGTCGACGACGACCTTGGCCTTGAACTCGCGGCGGTCGTTGAGCACCACGACGATCTCGTCGGCGCCGTCGATCACGTGATGGTTGGTGACGACGATGCCGTTGGGCCGCACGATCACGCCCGAGCCCAGCGAGCGCTGCTCCTGCGGCTGGCCGCCGAAGCGGTCGCCGAAGAACTGCTGGAAGAACGGATCGTTGAAGATCAGCGGCCCGGCGTTGCGGACCATTCGGGTGGTGTAGATGTTGACCACCGCCGGGGCGACCTTCTTGATCAGCGGCGCATAGGAGTAGTTCAGGAAGGACGGGTCCTGCGGCACCACCTTGGCCGCGCGGGGCGCGGGGGCGAGCGGGGTTGGAGCGGCCGTGGCGGGCGCCGTCGCCCTCGGTGCGGCATCCTCCGCATGGACCAGGGCCACGCCGCCGGCGACCGTTGCAATACCCACCGCGGCCAGCAGCATCCGCCAGCCCTTCATCCAACCCATCATGCGTCCTTCACCTTCAATTGCCTCGCGTTCTATTTAGGCGGGCCGCCGGCGAATCGCAAAGTCCGGCGCCCGAAAGAAAAAGGGCAGCCGCGAGGGCTGCCCTTGAACTCTTCGGGATCGGACCGCGCCTTACGCCGCGAGATCCTCGTCGTCCCGGTCCTGATCCGCCGTCGGGCCCGCATCGGTGCCCTTGGCCTCGGGATCCCGGTCCACCAGCTCGATGATCGCCATGGGGGCCGCGTCGCCGTAGCGGAAGCCGGCCTTCAGCACGCGGGTGTAGCCGCCCTGACGGCTCTCGTAGCGCTCGGCGATGGTGGAGAACAGCTTGTCCACCACCTTCTTCTCCGGGATCTTGGAGAGCGCCTGACGGCGGGCGTGCAGCGAGCCGTTCTTGCCCAGGGTGATCAGCTTCTCGACGTAGGGCTTGAGCTCCTTCGCCTTGGGCAGCGTGGTCTTGATCTGCTCGTGCTTGATCAGCGAGGTCGCCAGTCCCTGCAGCAGGGCCTTGCGCTGCGACGAATCGCGATTCAGTTTCCGTCCGGACATTCCATGGCGCATCGCGCTTCTCCTGAAAGATCGGCGAGGTGCCGATCAGTACTCGCTTTCCAGTTTCTTCGCCAGTTCCTCGATGTTTTCCGGCGGCCAGTTGGGCACTTCCATGCCCAGCTTGAGGCCCATCGACGCCAGCACTTCCTTGATCTCGTTGAGCGACTTGCGCCCGAAGTTCGGCGTGCGGAGCATCTCCGCCTCGGTCTTCTGGATCAGGTCGCCGATATAGACGATGTTGTCGTTCTTCAGGCAGTTGGCCGAGCGGACCGACAGCTCCAGCTCGTCGACCTTGCGCAGCAGGTTCCGGTTGAACTCCGGCTCCTTCTCCTCCTCGCGGCGGACCACCTCGCGCGGTTCCTCGAAGTTGACGAAGAGCTGCAGCTGGTCCTGCAGGATGCGCGCGGCATAGGCGACCGCGTCGTCGGGGCTGACGGAACCGTCCGTCACCACGTCCATGGTCAGCTTGTCGTAGTCGAGGATCTGGCCCTCGCGGGTATTCTCGACCTTGTAGGCGACGGAGATGACCGGGCTGTAGAGGGCGTCGACCGGGATCAGGCCGATCGGCGCGTCGTCCGGCCGGTTGCGGTCGGCGGCGACGTAGCCCTTACCGTTGTTCACGGTCATTTCCATGTTGATCTCGGCGCCGTCGTCCAGCGTGCAGATCACCAGGTCGGGATTGAGGATCTCGATGGAGGCGTGCTCGCTGATGTCGGCGGCGGTGACCTGGCCCGGCCCCTTCGCCTTCAGCGCGAGCCGCTTCGGCCCCTCGACATGCATCTTGAGCGCGAGCGACTTGATGTTGAGCACGATGTCGGTCACGTCCTCGCGGACGCCCGGGATCGAGGAGAACTCATGCAGCACGCCGTCGATCTGGATGGCGGTGACCGCCGAGCCCTGCAGCGAGGACAGCAGCACACGGCGCAGGGCGTTGCCGAGCGTCATACCGAAGCCGCGCTCCAGCGGCTCGGCGACGATCGTCGCCTTCGTCTTCGCGTTGGTGCCCGGCTTGATCTCGAGCTTGTTCGGCCGAATGAGTTCCTGCCAGTTCTTCTGTACTACCACCGTAAGACCCCTTGTTAAGGTCGAGCGCCCCGAAACGGGGCGCCTCGCTGCTGGAAGTTCCGCGTACTTCCGGGCTTAGACGCGGCGCCGCTTCGGCGGCCGGCAGCCATTGTGCGGAATGGGCGTCACATCCTTGATGGACGTGATGGTGAAGCCGACCGACTGCAGTGCCCGCAGCGCCGATTCGCGCCCGGACCCCGGACCGCTCACCTCGACTTCCAGCGTCTTCATGCCATGCTCCTGCGCCTTCCGGCCGGCGTCTTCGGCGGCCAGCTGGGCGGCGTACGGCGTCGACTTGCGCGAGCCCTTGAAGCCCTGCGAGCCGGCGGACGACCAGGAGATGGCGTTGCCCTGGTGGTCCGTGATGGTCACCGTCGTGTTGTTGAACGTGGCGCTTACATGCGCGACGCCCGACGTGATGTTCTTGCGTTCGCGGCGCTTCACGCGGCCGGTATCGGTTGCCATGGCGGTCGTTCCTTACTTCTTCTTGCCGGCGATCGGCTTGGCCTTGCCCTTGCGGGTCCGCGCGTTGGTGCTGGTCCGCTGGCCGCGCACCGGCAGACCGCGGCGATGCCGCAGGCCGCGGTAGCAGCCCAGATCCATCAGCCGCTTGATGTTCATCGCTACCTCGCGGCGCAGGTCGCCCTCCACCACAAAGTCGCTGTCGATGGCCTCGCGGATGTGGATCACCTCGGCGTCCGTCAGCTCGTTCACCCGGCGCTCCTGCGGAATGCTGAGCTTGGCGCAGATTTCCTTGGCGCGCGTGTGGCCGATCCCATGGATGTAGGTCAGCGCGATCTCGACCCTTTTGTTGGTCGGTATGTTGACACCAGCAATACGAGCCACGGCGTTTTGTCTCCTTAGGCGTTCATGTCCGCGCTGAACCGCCCTGATTCGCGGAACGCGGGATTATAGAAAGCTACAGCGTTCAGTCAACCGCCCAGCCGCTGTTCCGCGGCCAGAACGTCCTCGATCTTGTCGGCGACCTTGTCCATGGGCGCCATGCCGTCCAGCTTCACGAGCTTGCCCCGCTTTTCGTAGTAGGGCAGCAGCGGCGCGGTTTCCTTGTGATAGGTATCGAGCCGGGAGCGGACGGTCTTCTCGTTGTCGTCGGCGCGCCGCACCAGCTCGGTGGAGCCGCACACGTCGCACACGCCCTCCGCCTTGGTCGGCTTGAACGTGTCGTGGTAGCCGGTGCCGCACTTGGCGCAGGTGAACCGGCCGGTGATGCGCTCGACCAGAGCCTCGTCGTCGACCTCCATCTGGATGACGTGGTCGAGCTTGAGGCCCTTCTTCGCCAGCATGGCGTCCAGCGCCTCGGCCTGGGCGACGTTGCGCGGAAAACCATCGAGGATAAAGCCGCGCCGGGCGTCGGGCTGGTCGATGCGCTCCGAGATGATGGAGACGACCACGTCGTCCGGCACCAGGTCGCCGCGCTTCATGATGCCGTCGGCGATCTTGCCGACCTCGGTTCCCGCCTTCACCGCGGCGCGCAGCATGTCGCCGGTGGACAGCTGCACCATGCCGTGACGGTCTTCGAGGCGCTTCGCCTGGGTGCCCTTGCCGGCGCCCGGCGGTCCCAGCAGAATGATGTTCATCCCTTCCTCCCGCGAAGCCTGGATTTCTTGATCAGGCCTTCGTACTGGTGGGCCAGCAGATGACCATGGATTTGCGTGACCGTGTCCATGGTGACGTTGACCACGATGAGCAGCGACGTGCCGCCCAGGTAGAAAGGCACGGAGAACTGCGAGATCAGGATTTCCGGGATCAGGCAGATCAGCGCCAGATAGGCTGCGCCGACCACGGTGATCCGGGTGAGGACGTAGTCGATGTATTCGGCCGTCTTCTCGCCGGGCCGGATGCCGGGCAGGAAGCCGCCGTGCTTCTTCAGGTTGTCGGCCGTGTCCTGCGGATTGAACACCACCGCCGTGTAGAAGAAGCAGAAGAACACGATCAGCGCCACGTAGAGCAGCAGATAGAGCGGCCGGCCGTGGCCCAGCAGGGCCGTGACAGAAGTCAGCCAGCCCGGACCGTTCGACGCCGAGAACTGCGCCACGGTGAGCGGCAGCAGCAGCAGCGAGGAAGCGAAGATCGGCGGGATGACGCCCGACGTGTTGAGCTTGAGCGGCAGGTGCGAGTTGTCGCCCTGGAACATGCGGTTGCCCACCTGACGCTTCGGATACTGCACGATCAGGCGCCGCTGCGCCCGCTCCACGAAGACGATCAGGATGACCGCGCCGACGATCAGGATGAGCAGGAACAGCAGGAACCAGGCGCTGAACTGGCCCTGGTTCCAACTCAGCTCGAACATCTGGATCACCGCACGCGGCAGGTTGGCCACGATGCCGGTGAAGATGATGAGCGAAATGCCGTTGCCCACGCCCCGCGCCGTGATCTGCTCGCCGAGCCACATCAGGAACATGGTGCCGCCCACCAGCGTGGTGACGGTGCTGATGTAGAAGAACAGGCCCGGGTTTATCACCACGTTCTGGTTCACCAGCAGCACCGCGATGCCGTAGCCCTGTACGACGGTGAGTGCCACGGTGCCGTAGCGGGTGTACTGGTTGAGCCGCTTGCGGCCCGACTCGCCTTCCTTCTTCAGTTGCTCCAGCGACGGCGAGACGCTGGTCATCAGCTGGACGATAATGGAGGCCGAGATGTAGGGCATGATGCCCAGCGCGAAGATCGCCATGCGCTGGATCGAGCCGCCCGCGAACATGTTGAACATGCCGAGCAGGCCGCCGCCCTGGGCCGAGAACAGATGGCCCATGGCCACCGGGTCGACGCCCGGCAGCGGGATGTAGGTACCGAGCCTATAGACGACGAGCGCACCCAGCGTGAACCAGATGCGCTTCCGGAGCTCGGTGGCCTTCGAGAAGGCGCTGAGATTGAAGCTCTGTGCGAGTTGTTCCGCAGCCGACGCCATTGGACTTCCCGTTTACGCGCCGCAGCGCCGTTATTCGGTGCCGCCCGCCGGCGCCGCGCTCGCCTCGATGTGGACCTTGCCGCCCGCCTTTTCAACCGCCTCGACGGCCGACTTCGACGCGCCGGCCACGGTCAGGTTGAGCGCCGCCGTGATCTCGCCCTTGCCCAGCAGCCGCACGCCGTCGCGCAGATGGGTGACCACGCCGGCCGCCTTCAGCGCCGCGCCGTCCACGTCGGCGCCGGCCTGCAGCTTGCCCGCGTCGACCGCCGCCTGCAGCCGTCCCACGTTCACCGCCACGTAGTCCTTGCGGTGGATGTTCTTGAAGCCGCGCTTCGGCAGCCGGCGATGCAGCGGCATCTGGCCGCCCTCGTAGCCGTAGATGGCGACGCCGGCGCGGGACTTCTGGCCCTTCACGCCGCGGCCACCGGTCTTGCCCTTGCCCGATCCGATACCGCGGCCAATGCGCTTGCTGGTCTTGGTCGCGCCCGGATTGTCACTCAGCTCGTTCAGCCGCATGTTGGTATCCTTCCTTGAGGCCTACGAGGCCTTCAACCCGACGTCAGACGTCGACTTCTTCCACTACCACCAGATGATGAACCTTGTTCACCATGCCGCGCACCGAGGGCGTATCCTCGAGCACGCGGGTGCGGTGCATCTTGTTCAGGCCGAGCCCGATCAGGGTCGCCCGCTGGTCGCCTGTGCGCCGGATCGGGCTGCCGATCTGGGTCACCTTCAGCATCTTCGTGTTCTCGGCCATCGCTTATCCCTCGACCACTTCGCCGAGCTGCTCGGGCCGGCGGGTGATGATGTCGCTGACCTTCTTGCCCCGCTTCGACGCGGCCATGCGCGGCGACATCTGCTTCTTCAGCGCGTCGAACGTGGCGCGCACCATGTTGTACGGGTTGGACGTGCCGGTCGACTTGGTGACCACGTCATGCACGCCCAGCGCCTCGAACACCGCGCGCATCGGGCCGCCGGCGATGATGCCGGTACCAGCCGGCGCCGTCCGCAGGATCACCTTGCCGGCGCCGTGACGGCCGTCGATGTCGTGGTGCAGCGTGCGGCCTTCGCGCAGCGGCACGCGGATCATGCTGCGCTTGGCCGCTTCCGTGGCCTTGCGGATCGCCTCCGGCACCTCGCGGGCCTTGCCGTGGCCGAAGCCGGCGCGCCCCTTCTGGTCGCCGACGATCACGAGCGCGGCGAAGCCGAAGCGACGGCCGCCCTTCACCACCTTGGCCACTCGGTTGATGTGGACCAGGCGATCGATGAATTCGCTGTCCTGCTGGCGCTCCGACGACCGTTCCGACCGATCTGACCGTTCCCGTGCCATATTCCGTTCCTATCGCTTCGTTTATCGGCTTAGAAGTTGAGGCCGGCTTCGCGCGCGGCGTCGGCCAGGGCCTTGATGCGCCCGTGATACAGGAAGCCGCTGCGATCGAACATCACGTCCTTCACGCCGGCATCCAGACCACGACGGGCGATCAGCGTGCCGATCTCGCGGGCGGCCTCCACATTGGCGCCGGACTTGCCGGCCCCCTTGAAGTCCTTCTCCAGCGTCGAGGCGGCGGCCAGCGTGCGGCCAGCCGTGTCGTCGATCAGCTGGGCGTAGATGTGCTTGCCGCTGCGGTGAACGGCCAGGCGCACGCGCCCTGTCGCGCTCCTGCGCAGCTGGTTGCGCACCCGCTGCTGACGCCGAAGAAACAGTGTTTTTCTCTTGTTCATGGCTTGCAACCCACCGTAATGCCGATCGCGGCAATCACTTCTTCTTGCCTTCCTTGCGGAAGATGTACTCGTCGGCGTAGCGGACGCCCTTGCCCTTGTACGGCTCGGGCTTGCGCCACTCGCGAATCTCCGCCGCTACCTGGCCGACCTTCTGCTTGTCGATGCCGGAGATTTCAACCTCTGTCGGCGTCGGCGTCTTGATCTCGATGCCTTCCGGGATCGGATAGGCCACGTCGTGGCTGTAGCCGAGCTGCAGGGTCAGGGTCTTGCCCTGCACCGCGGCGCGGTAGCCGACGCCGGTGATCGCCAGCTTCACCGTGAAGCCCTCCGAGACACCCTTCATCAGATTGTTGGCGAGGGTGCGCTGCAGGCCCCACATGGAGCGGGCGCGCTTGCCGTTGTTGCGCGGCTTCACCAGGATGCCGGCATCCTCCTGGCTCACGATCACGTCGTCGACGAACGTCATCGCGAGGTGGCCCTTGGGCCCCTTCACCGACAGATCCGACCCGTTCAGCGTGACGTTGACGCCGCTGGGAATGCTGACGGGCTTCTTACCGATACGTGACATGACTCGCTTCCTTCAGGCGCCGGCTACACGACCGTGCAGAGCACTTCGCCGCCGACGTTGGCCGCACGGGCCTGGTTGTCCGACATGACGCCCTTCGGCGTCGAGATGATCGAGATCCCGAGCCCGTTCGCCACCCGCGGCAGGTTGCCCACGGAGGAGTACACCCGGCGGCCGGGCGTCGACACGCGGGCGATGGTGCGGATCACCGGCTCGCCCTCGTGGTACTTCAGGGAGACTTCGATCTCGGCCTTGTTGCTGTCCAGCTCGTGCCGCTCGTAGGCGCGGATATAGCCCTCCGACTTGAGGACCTCCAGCACCCGTTCGCGCAGCTTCGAGGCAGGCACGCGAACCGTCGACTTGCGCCGCAACTGGGCGTTGCGGATGCGGGTCAACATATCGCCGATTGGATCTGATATCGCCATGGGCGTTTCTCCGTTACCAGCTCGACTTCACCAGGCCGGGGATCTGCCCCTTCGACCCGAGTTCGCGCAAAGCAATTCGTGACAGGTTGAACTTCCGGTAGACGGCGCGCGGCCGGCCGGTCAGGTCGCAACGGTTGCGCACCCGGGTGATCGAGCTGTTGCGCGGCAGTTCCGCCAGCTTGAGGCGGGCCCGAAACCGCTCCTCGGGCGACAGCGTCTCGTCCTTCGCCGCTTCCTTGAGACGGCGACGGCGACCGGCATACTGGGCCGCCATACGTTCACGCTTCTTGTTCTTTGCAATCGAGCTCTTCTTAGCCACGATCAAGTCCTCCTGAGACCTGCTCCAGCGCACACACGCTTTAGTTCCTGAACGGCATCTGGAAGCCGGCGAGCAGTGCCTTGGCCTGCTCGTCGCTCTTGGCCGTCGTGCAAATGATGATGTCCATGCCCCGGATCTCGTCGATCTGGTCGTAGTTGATTTCCGGGAACACGATCTGCTCGCGCAGACCCATCGCGTAATTGCCGTTGCCGTCGAAGCTCTTGCCCGACACGCCGCGGAAGTCCCGCACGCGCGGCAGGGCGATGGTGACGAGCCGGTCGAGGAACTCGTACATCCGCCGACCACGCAGCGTCACCTTGCAGCCTACGGCCATGCCCTCACGCAGCTTGAAGCCGGCAATCGACTTCTTCGCCTTGGTGACGACCGGCTTCTGGCCGGAGATCTTGGTCAGTTCCTCGGCCGCGATGGTGATCTTCTTGGCGTCGCGGGTGCCTTCGCCCACGCCCATGTTGATCACGATCTTCTCCAGCTTCGGCACCGAATACTGGTTGGTGAGCCCGAAGGTCTCCATCAGCTGGGGACGGATCTGGGATTCGTAATGGCTCTGCAACCGAGCCTTGTCGGCGGACTCAGCCATCGATCACTTCTCCTGACTTCTTGGCGAACCGGACCTTGGTCCCGTCCTCCAGAAACTTGAAACCGACCCGCGTCGCCTCGCCGGTCTTCGGGTCGACGATCGCCAGGTTGGCCAGCGCCAGCGGCGCCTCCTCGGACTTGATGCCGCCCGGATCGAACTGGCTGGGACGCTTGTGCTTGCGCACCACGTTGACGCCCTGCACCAGGGCCCAGCCGTCCTGCGGAATCACGCGCAGCACCTCGCCCTTCTTGCCCTTGTCGCGGCCCTTGGTCACGATGACCTGGTCGCCCTTCTTGATCTTCGCGGCCATTACAGCACCTCCGGCGCCAGCGAGATGATCTTCATCATCGCCTTCGCGCGCAGTTCGCGGGTCACCGGGCCGAAGATACGGGTCCCGATCGGCTCGCCCTGCTTGTTGATCAGCACGGCCGCGTTGTTGTCGAAGCGGATGCTCGACCCGTCCGGCCGGAAAATCTCCTTGGCGGTGCGGACGATGACGGCGCGGTGCACGTCACCCTTCTTCACGCGACCGCGCGGAATGGCCTCCTTGACGGAGACGACGATCACGTCGCCCACCGAAGCCGTCTTCCGCTTGGACCCGCCAAGCACCTTGATACACTGAACGCGCCGAGCCCCGGAATTGTCGGCAACATCCAGATTCGACTGCATTTGAATCATGTCGACCTATCTCCTGGTCCGGCACACGCGTCGCGCGCGCACTAAGCCTGTTCCGCAATCACCCGCCAGCGCTTCATGCGCGAAATCGGCGGGCACTCCTCGATCCGCACCACGTCACCGACCTGGCACGCATTGTTCTCGTCGTGGGCGTGGTAACGCTTGGAAAGGCGCACGACCTTGCCCAGCAGCGGATGCTTCACGCGCCGCTCGACGCGCACCACCGCGGTCTTCTGGTTGGCGTTGCTGACGACCACGCCCTGAAGGATTCTTTTCGGCATCTCTAGCGCACTCCGCCTTTACGCGCCGGCCCCGGAGGACCGCTTCTCGCCAATGATCGTCTGGATCCGGGCGATATCGCGCCGGACCAGCCGGCGGCGCGCCAAGTTCTCCAGCTGACCGGTGGCCTGCTGCACCCGAAGGTTGAACTGCTCACGCTTCAGCTCGGCGAGCTTGTCGGTGAGCTGGTCGAGGGTCATGACCCTGGTTTCCGACGCCTTCATGGCTTCCAATCTCCTAGTGTTCGCCCGGCCGGATGACCAGACGGGTGCCGACCGACAGCTTGGCCGACGCGCGGTCGAAGGCTTCGCGGGCGATCGTCTCGGACACGCCCTCGATCTCGAACATGATGCGTCCCGGCTTCACCCGCGCCACCCAGTACTCGGGCGAGCCCTTGCCCTTGCCCATGCGGACTTCGGTCGGCTTCTTCGACACCGGCACGTCCGGGAACACGCGGATCCACACCCGGCCGGCACGCTTCATGTGGCGCGTGATGGCACGACGGGCGGCCTCGATCTGGCGCGCCGTGATCCGGCCCGGCTCGGTGGCCTTCAGGCCGAAGGCGCCGAAATTGAGCTCGGTGCCGCCCTTGGCCTTGCCGTGGATCCGGCCCTTGTGGGCCTTCCTGAATTTGGTCTTCTTCGGCTGAAGCATGGTCCCGTACTCTCAGTCCAGTGCTCTAGTTCATCCGGGAACCGGGGCCGCCCTGCTGCGACTCCAGTGCCCGCTTCTCGGAGGCCATGGGGTCGTGGGCCAGGATCTCTCCCTTGAATACCCACACCTTCACGCCGCACACGCCGTAGGCGGTCTTGGCCTCCGCCTCGCCGTAATCGATGTCCGCCCGCAGGGTGTGCAGCGG
>WGNW01000068.1 GCA_016124315.1 Alphaproteobacteria bacterium | reverse complement strand
GGTTGTTGCCGCGCGTGACGCCGCCATCGGGGCGACGTTGAACGATTTGCTGACCGCGTTGGCGTCTGCGCGTGCCGAGGAGGGGGCCCGGTTGGAAATCGTGCTCTCCGGACACCTCGATGCGATCGACGATCAGGTGAAGCGAGCATCGGACTGTGCCGCGGCGCAACCTGAGGCAATCCGCGGGCGGCTGCGTGCGCTGTTTGACGAGCTTCTCGACGGAGACCGCATGCTTTCCGAGGAGAGGCTCGCGCAGGAGGCGGCGCTGCTCGTGGGTAAGGCCGATATACGCGAGGAACTCGATCGTCTGCGCGCGCACCTCGAAGCAGCGCGCGAACTGGTCGACGACGGCGTGGCAATTGGCCGTCGCTTCGATTTCCTTTGTCAGGAGTTCAATCGGGAGGCCAACACGCTGTGCTCGAAATCGGCCGATGTCGAGCTGACGCGTATCGGTCTCGAGCTGAAAGCGTCGATCGAGCAGATGCGCGAGCAAATCCAGAACGTCGAATAGGAACCGCGATGGCCATCGACACGCATTACGACGCCCTGGCGATCAAACGGCGCGGCCTGATGCTGGTGCTGTCGTCGCCGTCGGGCGCCGGCAAGACCTCGATCTCGCGCGCGTTGCTGGCGCGCGACGACAATCTGTCGCTGTCGATATCGGTGACGACCCGACCGCGTCGGCCGGGCGAGGTCGACGGCCAGGACTACTATTTCATCGACAAGATCGAGTTCGAGCTGATGGTGAACCGGGGTGAGCTGCTTGAGCATGCCAAGGTGTTCGACCATTACTACGGCACACCGCGCGAACCGGTGATGGAGGCGCTCGACGCCGGCCTCGACGTGCTGTTCGACATCGACTGGCAGGGTACCCAGCAGCTGGGCAATACGGTCGGCCAGGACATGGTGAAGGTGTTCATCCTGCCGCCGTCCACCGAGGCGCTGGAGCAGCGTCTCAGGAAGCGGGCGCAGGACACGGACGACGTGGTCGCCGGGCGGATGGCTAGGGCGGCCGACGAAATGAGCCACTGGAACGAGTACGACTACGTGGTGATCAACGTCGATGTGGACGAAAGCCTGGCCCGCATCAAGGCGATCCTCCAGGCCGAGCGGCTGCGGCGGGAGCGGCAGAAGGGGCTCGCCGACTTCGTCAACCGGCTGCGCGGCGTGGACTGAGCCGGGCCGGACGCTCAGGGAAGGGAACAGGCGATGGGGACGAAGATCCGGTTGGGCGCGCTGCTCGGTCCGGTTACCGACGGCGCCGCGTGTGACACGCTGGCCGCGCAGGCCCGGCGCTACGCCGCCGAAGGGTTCGCCGGCCTCTGGTCGGGCCACGCGGTGGGACGCGGCATGATGGTGACGGACCCCTTCCTGACGCTCGCCGTCGCCGCTTCCGTTACCGACGGCATCGAGATCGGCTCGGCGGTCATCCAGGTGCCGCTCTATCATCCCGCAGAACTCGCCCATCGGGTGCTGTCGCTGCAGCAGATCTGCGGCGACCGGCTGACCCTCGGCGTGGGCGCGGGATCGTCGGAGAAGGACTACCAGGCGTTCGGGCGGGACTTCGGCCGGCGCTTCAACGGCCTGGAGGAGTCGGTCGCGGCGCTGAGGGATGCCTACGCGTCGGTCGGCACGCTCAACGGCACGCTGACTCCCTGGCCCGGCCTGCCGTCGGCGCCGCGGCTGTACCTGGGCAGCTGGGGCAAGGGAGTCGAGCGGGCGGCGCGGGACTATGACGGCTGGATCGCCTCGGGCCATTACCGGAGCGTCGAGGAGGTGGCCGATGCGGCGCGGCGCTACCGCGAGGCGGGCGGCGGCCGTGCCATCGTCTCCACGCTCATCCTGGACGCCAGGACCGACCTGACGGAACTGGGCGAACGGTTTTCCCGCTTCGCCGAGGCCGGTTTCGACGACGCCGTGGTGATGTTCCATCCGGGCAGCCCCGAGCCGGCCGCGGTACGCAGACTGGTCGATTGAGGCCGCGCCTCAGCCGCCGCGGAGCGCCTCCAGCGACCGGGCGAGGGCGCAGAACTGGTCTACGGAGAGGGTCTCGGCCCTGCTCGTGGGGTCGATCCCCGCGTCTTCGAGCAGCGCTCCGGCATCCACGCCGACCGGTTTCAGGCTGGACCGCAGCATCTTGCGGCGCTGGTTGAACGCCGCGTCGACGACCCGCTTCAGGTCGGCGAGGCGGGCAGGGGCGACCGGCCCGGCCAGCACCTCGAAATGCACCACCGACGACGTGACCTTGGGCGGCGGCACGAAGGCGGAGGGCGGAATGTCGAACAGCCGTTTCGGCACGGTGCGCCACTGGGCCAGCACGGACAGCCTGCCATAGTCCTTGCCGCCGGGCCGGGCGGCGATCCGGTCGGCCACCTCCCGCTGGAACATCAGGGTGAGGCTGTCGAACCACGGCGGCCAGGCGGCCGAAAGCCACTTGGCCAGCAGCACCGTCGAGACGTTGTAGGGCAGGTTGGCGACCACCCGGGCCCGCCGCCCCGACAGCAACGCCGCTTCGTCCATCTCCATGGCGTCGCCGGGCACGACCGTCAGGCGGCCCGGCCACGCCGCCTGGCCCTCCGCCAGCGCCTCGACGCAGCGGTCGTCCTTCTCCACCGCCACCACTTCGGCGCCCGCCTCGAGCAAGGCCCGGGTGAGGCCGCCCGGTCCGGGCCCCACCTCGTAGACCAGGGTCCCCGGCGCGACGCCGGCGCTGCGGGCGATACGCGCCGTCAGGTTGAGGTCGAGCAGGAAGTTCTGACCCAGGGAGCGACGGGCGGCGAGGCCGTGCCGGGTGATGACGTCCCGCAGCGGCGGCAGGCTCACCGGCCGGCCCCGGCCCGGCGGCGCAGGCCGGCGATCTTCCGGGCCAGCCGCAGCGCGGCGATCAGGCTGCGCGGATCGGCCTTGCCGGTACCGGCGATGTCGAGCGCGGTGCCGTGATCGGGCGAGGTGCGCACGAAAGGCAGGCCGAGCGTGACGTTGACGCCCTCGTGGAAGTTGACGGTCTTGAGCGGGATGAGCGCCTGATCGTGGTACATGCAGAGCGCGGC
This sequence comes from Alphaproteobacteria bacterium, assembly GCA_016124315.1. GTDB lineage: Bacteria > Pseudomonadota > Alphaproteobacteria > SMXS01 > SMXS01 > RI-34. The sequence continues at coordinate 8,446 of WGNW01000068.1, read as the reverse complement.
GTCGTAGCGGAGGCGGGCCGCCCGGTGGAACAGGGTGTCGGCGGGGTGGGGGCCGGTGACGTGAAGTCCCTCCGCCGTCAGGGCCGCGACGGCCGGCGCGATCATGTCGATCTCCTCCCGGCCCATGGAGCCCGCCTCGCCCGCGTGGGGATTGAGGCCGGCTATCGCCAGGCGCGGCGCCTGGATGCCGAAATCCTCGCTCAGCGCCCGGTGTACGACACGGGCCGTATCCTCGATGAGGGCGGTGGAGAGGGCCGGCGGAACCTCCCGCAACGCCTTGTGCACGGTGACCGGCACGACCCGCAGGCCCGGCACCGCCAGCATCATCACCGCCCGGCTGCCCGGCCCTGCCACGGACGCGAAATACTCGGTGTGGCCCGGATGCTCGAAGCCGGCGGCGTAGAGCGTCGCCTTCTGGATGGGGTTGGTCACGACAGCGGCCGCCGATCCGTCCCGGCACAGGGCGACGGCCCGCTCGATGGAGCGCAGCACGGCGGCGGCGTTGGCCGTCTCCGGCCGCCCGGGCACCGCCTCGACGGTCTCCTCGAGGGGCAGGACCGGGACGCCCTCGGCGAACGCCTGCTCCACCTCGCCAAGGTGCTGGACCGTGCACAGCGGAACGTCGACGCCGAGGGCACGGGCACGTTCCTGCAGCAGGGCAGGGGCGCCGATCAGCACAAAGGGCGGCACCCGCGCCTCGGCGCGTCTCAGCCATGCAAGGAGCGAGATGTCGGGGCCGATGCCCGACGGCTCGCCCATGGTCAGGGCGAGTGTGGCAGTCCTACTTGTAGACGATGATCGCGTCACGGCGCAGGTCGCGGAGGTAGCGCCGCGCCATCATCGCCAGGCGCTGATTGCTGAGGAAGTCCTCGATCTCGGCCGGCGTCGGCTCGTGCACCTCGGCGTCGGTCTTGCCGCACAGCACCAGCACGCGCACGTCCTGGCCGGTGTTCAGCGGCTTGGTGGCCTGGCCGACCTTCAGGCCGCGAACCGCCTGGTTCACGGCGCGCGGCAGATCGCCCATGCTCACGGTGCCGAGATCGCCGAAGTCCTTCGCACCCAACGTCTTGGCGACGGAGGGCACCTCGTCGCAGCTGTTGATGCTCGCGGTCTGGCTCTCGATCCGCTTCTGCTGTGCCGGGTCGGAGGCGGAGGAATCGAAAATGATCTGCTTCAGGTCCACCTTGGCCTCGTCCGGATCGGGGCTCAGGACCCGCCGCTTGTCGATGACGGTAACGATATAGAAGCCGCCGGTGACGGGGATCGGATCGGACACCTCGCCCTCGTGCAGGGCAAGAACCTGGTTCTTGATGTCGGGATTGATGTGATCGGCGATCACCCAGCCGCTGTCGCCGCCTACCGCGCCGGTGGCGAGGTCGGAAAACTGGCGGGCGACGGCGCCGAAATCGGCACCGTCGCGAATCTGGCGGACGAGGCGCTCGGCGGTCTGCCGGGTCTCGGTCTCCTTCTCCGGAGAATCGGCCGCGAGGAAGATTTCGCCGATACGGTACTCGGGCTGGCCCTTGTTGGATTTCAAATTGTCCAGGTAGGACTGGACCTCGGCGTCGCCGATGGCGAGGAAGGGACGCAGGCGGGCATTGATCACCTCTTCCCACGCCATGCCAGCCTTCACCTGGTTCATGATGGTGTCCTTGCTGGCGCCCATCCGCTCGAGTTCCTGGGTGAACTGGCTCGCCGAGATGTTGTTGCGCGCCGCCAGCTCGTTGAAGCGCTGCTGCACGTCCTCGTCGGAGACGCTGATCTTCTGCTCCTTGGCCTCCTGAAGCTCGAGCTTCTCGTCGACGAGCATCTGGACGACCGTCTTGCGGAGCTGGTCGTATTCCTCCTGGGAGCGGACGGCGCCGGTGGTGGCGGCAATCAGCCGCATCCTCTCCTTCACGTCGTATTCGGAGATGATGTCGTCGTTCACGACCGCGACGATCTTCTGCACGTCGTCGGGCGTCTGGGCCGATGCGGGTCCGAAGAGACTGGCAATGACCAGCAGAAGCCCGGCCAACGTTGTGATGCGTCGAGTCATTCTAGTCCGTTTACCGTTTTTCTGTAGTACTTCGGCTTGTTCCCGAATGTGGGGCTGAACGGCAGGTCCTGGAGGTCCACGTCCTTGGCCGCGGTATCGCCGACGACCTTGAAGATAAGCTGGAAGCCGATCGAGGTCGATGGTTGCACATCCCGATCCTCAGTGAAGTCCCGTCGTGCCCTGATCCGGAACCGGAAGCACTCGTCTTCGTACGTGAAGCCGCCACCCGCCGTCAAGACGCCACCGCCGGGCTCGAAGTCGTAGGCGAAATCGCCGTTCATGGTCCAGTACTTGGAAAGGCGCAGGCTCGCCGCCGTGCGGACTTCCTTCCGGTTCGGCAGGGTCGGGTCGAAGCCGTTGCGCTTGATATCGGTGTAGCCGACGGCGAAGCGGTAGTCGTCGGGCCCGAACACCAGCAGTCCTTCGTTGCGCACCAGCTTGAACGTATCGTGGTCGAACCGCACGCGGTGATAGTAGTCGAAATAGCCGGGTATGCTGAGCATGCCCGTGGCGACCACGTCCGAAGTCCGGTCCTGCAAGCCGGAATCCGCGGGCAGGCTGGGGTCGCGGTTGAAACGGTAGCTCTGGCCGACCAGCAGCGAGGCGCGGACGCCGTTGTCCGAATAGTGACGGAAGCGCAGCCCGTAGGCGACGCGGGCGCCGCCCTCCCAGCGGTCCGAGCCGGGGAACCGGTCGATGGCGAACAGGTTGGACGTGTCGAAGTCGAACGCCTGGCTGTCCTCGTTGGGAATTTCGTCGTTGTTGGCGTTGTTGGGGCTCGCCACCATCATCACAATCGGCTCAATGATCTGGTGCGACCGGCCGGCGTACCGGATGAACGGAAAGCGCCATTCGACGGCCGCGTAGGGGATGTAGCGCGCCTGGTAGCCGTTGCCAGTCACCACGTCCGGCGTGGCGATGAGTCCGGCGGCAGACGGGCTGTCGAAGCCGTGCAGATAATAGGAGTCGACGCGCATGCCCACGGTGAGCTTGTAGATGTCGCCCAGCGGCGAGGTGTAGGGCAGTTCCCAGCGACCGTCCACCGAGAGGCGGCCGGTGTCGGCGCTCCTGGTACGGGTCAGCATGACCATGCTGGCGTCGGCCGAGAAATGGCCGCCGAGCCAGCCCGGCTTGCCGACGAAGCTGTACTGGATCAACGGAATCGCCAGCGGCGTGGTCCCGCCCTGATCCTCCTCGCGCAGCCCCTGGAAGGCATAGGCGCCGAAGCTGAGATAGCTCTGCTCCCAGAACCGTTCCACATAGAGATGGTTGATCAGGCTGTCGGCGCGCGAGATGTCGTAGCGGCGCAGGTAGGTGTCGTCGCTGGCCAGGGCCAGGTCGAAACCCCAGCGCCAGTTCTTGTCGATCTGGAACTGGCCGCTGCCGAAGATGTGGCCGCGGAACTCATTGCCCGGCAGCGGATTGTTGTTGTCGTCGCGCCTGGTGACGTAGGTGGCGCTGCCGTCGAGCGTGAACGATCCCGTCTTGGTGCGCTGCCGGTATTCCAGCTTCAGGATCGCCCGTTCCAGGGTGGTGAACCACGGCGTGATGGTCAGGTCCTTGTTGGGCGCGATGTTCCAGAAATACGGAATTTCCGTGTTGAAGCCCAGGATCGAGGATTGCCCGAAGTTCGGCGTCAGGAAGCCGCTGGCGCGCTTCACCGTGGCGTCCGGGTGCTGCAGCCAGGGCGTGTAGAGGATCGGCACGCCCATCAACTCCAGATAGGCGTTGTGGTAGGTGAGGGTCTTCTTCTTCTCGTCGTGCACGACGCGCACGGCCTTGATCTGCCAGACCGGCGCCTTGTCCGGCTTGTCCTTGCAGATGTCGCAGGCCGAATAGACGGCGTGCTGCAGCACGTTGATGTGGCCTGCGGTCCGGTGCCCGCTGACCGCGGCAAGCCGCTCGCCCTCGCTGAACAGCACATAGACGCCCTGGACGGCGCCTTCCTTCAGGTCGCCGCTCAGTTCCAGGCTCTTGCTGGTCGCCACGTCGCCGTTCTTGTCGATCAGCCGGATATGGCCGGAGGCCACCGCCTTGTCCGCCTTGCGGTCGTAGACGATCTGGTCGGCATGCAACGTCGTTCCCTGATAGGAGATTTCGACGTTGCCGCGGGCGGTGACGAGGTCGCCGTCCTGCTCCACCTCGATCTCGTCGGCCGACCAGTAGACCTTCTCCTGGGGCGCCGTCTGGCCGGTGTCCGCGTGCGCCAAACCGGCGACTGCTTCGACGACGAGGACGACAACGCCGCACGCCGCGATCTTCCGCAATGTAGTGAACAAGGCCATCAACGGAATCCAACGGGCGGGCAGGCTGGGGTGTCCATGCAACACAGGAGCATCGTGAGACCGTAAGTACACGGGAAGGATGGCAGAAGCTATACCGTTCCGCGCGCCCGCGACCTCCCGGGTGTTCCCTTTCAATTTCGACGCCGTGGTCTAAGATGCAAGCGGGCAGACGCACCGAACGTTCGAAATCAGAGAAAAAGGGGTCCCCATGCGCATATCCTTCACCGACGATCGCTCGCAGTCCTCCGGCGCCGTGGCGGTGTTCGCCTTGAAGGCGAAGACGCTGTCTCCCAGCGCGGAGACCTTCGACGAACGGACGGGCGGCGCGCTTCGGCGGGCCATGGAAGCCGCGCGAATGAAGGGCGACAAGGGTAAGACCGTCGAACTGCTCGCTCCCGCCAACATGGACGCCGACCGGATCCTGGTGGTCGGCCTGGGCGAGCCCGCCGAGGCCGGCGCCAGCGCCGCCGAGGCGGCGGGCGGCGCGATCGTCGGCGCCTACAAGACCGCCCACCAGGACCAGGTGACGGTGTTCGCCGACACGCCGGAAGGCGCAGCGCTCTCCGACGCCGAGTTCGCCGCCCGGATCGCCTATGGCGCGCTGCTGAAGTCCTATTCCTTCGACAAGTACTTCACCAAGAAGACCGACAACCATTCGCGGGTGACGCTGAAGCGGCTGGTGATCGTGACCGCCGATCCCAAGGCCGCCAAGAAGGCCTACGAAATGCTGGAGAAGATCGCCGAGGGCGTGTTCTTCACCCGCGACCTGGTCAGCGAGCCGGCCAACATCCTCTACCCCGAGAGCCTGGCCGACGCCTGCCGCACCCTGAGCAAGCTCGGCGTCGAGGTGGACGTTCTGGGCGAGGAGCGTATGGCCGAGCTGGGCATGGGCGCGCTGCTGGGCGTAGGCCAGGGCAGCGAGCGGGAAAGCCAGCTCGTGGTCATGGAATGGAACGGCGCCAAGTCGTCGAAGAAGGGTCCGGTCGCCTTCGTCGGCAAGGGCGTCACGTTCGACACCGGCGGCATCTCCATCAAGCCGGCGGGCGGCATGGAGATGATGAAGTGGGACATGGGCGGCGCCGGCGCGGTGATCGGACTGATGAAGGCGCTGGCGGGCCGCAAGGCCAAGGTCCACGCCGTCGGCATCGTCGGGCTGGTCGAGAACATGCCGTCGGGCACGGCGCAGCGTCCGGGAGACGTGGTGACCTCCATGTCGGGCCAGACCATCGAGGTCATCAACACCGACGCGGAAGGCCGCCTCGTCCTCGCCGACGCGCTCCACTACGTCCAGGAGCGCTTCAAGCCCCAGTTCGTCATCGACCTGGCGACCCTGACCGGCGCCATCATCACCTCGCTGGGGCACGAATATGCCGGCATGTTCTCCAACGACGACACGCTGAGCCAACAGCTTGCGGAAGCGGGCGAGGGCGAGGGCGAGAAGGTCTGGCGCATGCCGCTCGGCGACGTCTACGACAAGATGCTCACCTCGCAGATCGCCGACATGAAGAACGTCGGCACCGGCGGCAAGGCGGGCAGCATCACCGCGGCCCAGTTCCTGCAGCGCTTCATCCGCCGGGGCACGCCCTGGGCACATCTCGACATCGCCGGCATGGCGTGGGCCGACAGCGAGGGCGCGACGGTACCGAAGGGCGGTTCGGGCTACGGCGTCCGGTTGCTCAACCGGCTGGTCGAGGAGCACTACGAGGGCAAGTGACCGACGTCAGCTTCTACCACCTGCAGCGCCGCAGCCTGGAGGAAACGCTTCCGAAGCTTCTGGAGCGGGTGATGGCCGCCAGCCAGCGGGCGCTGGTGCTGGCGGAGTCCGAAGACCGGGTCGAGGCGCTCAGCAACCGGTTGTGGGTCTACGAGCCGGGCTCGTTCCTCGCCCACGGCACCGGCCGCGACCGCTACCCCGACCAGCAGCCCATCTACCTGACCAGCACCGAGGAGAACCCGAACGGCGCCGGCATCCTGGTGCTGGTGGACGAACGGCTGCCCGCCTTCCTCGCCAGCTTCGACCGCTGCCTGGACCTGTTCGACGGCAACGATCCCCAGTCGGTGCAGAATGCCCGCGACCGCTGGCGGGCCTGCAAGGCCGCCGGCCACGCCGTCACCTACTGGCAGCAGGACGAGGACGGCCGCTGGCAGAAGAAGGCCTGAGCGGCGTTCGCCGTCGCGAAATCTTCGGTTGCCGCAGCCAAGGCGAGCGGCTAAGAAGCCGCCAAATCTCCGGTTCCCCGGATGACCGCTCCTCCAACCAAGAAGAAGAATCATGGCCACCGAACGTACGCTCTCGATCATCAAGCCCGACGCCACCCGCCGCAACCTGACCGGCAAGATCAACGCCATGCTGGAAGACGCGGGACTGCGCATCGTGGCGCAGAAGCGCCTGCGCCTCACCCGCGAGCAGGCCGAGGGCTTCTACGCCGTCCACCGCGAGCGCCCGTTCTTCAACGACCTGTGCAGCTTCATGACCTCCGGTCCGGTCGTCGTCCAGGTGCTGGAAGGCGAGAACGCCGTGCAGAAGAACCGCGACGTGATGGGCGCCACAAACCCGGCCAACGCCGCCGAGGGTACCATCCGCAAGACCTTCGCCGAATCCATCGAGGCCAACTCGGCCCATGGCTCGGATTCGCCCGAGAACGCTGCGATCGAGATCGCCTATTTCTTCAGCGCCATCGAAATCGTCGGCTAGATCCGTATCCGCATTCGCACGAGTCCACCCGGACGGAGGGCGAGCTAGCCCGACCCCAGGCGCGGCAGCGCCAACAGGGCGAGGAAGGCGGCGGCATGGACCGCCGCCGTCACGCCCGCGAGCGCCGGCAGGCCCGCCAGGATGAAGGGCGCGAGCAACGCCGTGCCGGCCGTCGACACCAGCATCACCGCCAGCACCACCAGCGCGGCGCCCCGGGCGTCGTCGCCGCCGGCCGCGATCACCGCGTTGAGGAAACCCGGCGGGCCGCGGAGCCCCAGGCCTGTGTTCATCGGGACGAAAAGCACGACGACCAATCGCGGATCGTCGCCGCCCGCCACCGCATAGGCCAGGATCGCCAGCGAAGCGACCAGCGCCAGGACGGTTCCGGCCCAGATCATCCGCTCCGCCCCGAAGCGCCCCACCAGACGGCCCGTGGCGGTCGTCGCCAGGATGAAGCTGGTGACGCCGCAGACCTGGAGGGTGATAAAGTCGCCAAGGCTGCCGTCCATGGTGTGGACGAAGACGGCCGGCGCCCCGAACACGAAGATGATCAGCCCGCCCAGGGTGAACGCCTGGCTGAGTGAGTAGCGGAGGTAGACGCCGCGCCGAAGCAGCGCGGCGTAGCCGCCGCGAATCCGGCTGCCGGCGCCGGCCGGCAGCATCCGGCGGCCCGCCATCAGGGTGCCGGTGAACAGGAGGGCGAGGACGGCGGTCACCTCGAAGGAGGCCCGCCAGCCATACCACGCGAGCAGCCAGCTTCCGGCGATGGGCGCCAGCGCCGGCACCAGGGATTCGATGCTTCCCAGCACACCGATCGCCTGCACCGCCCGGCGGTCGTCGAACAGCGAGCGGATCATCCCGGGCGCGAACACGGCGCCGGCGGCGCCCGTCGTACCCTGAAGCGCGCGCAGCGCGATCAGGGCGTTCATGTCGGTGGCGCGGGAACAGGCGAAGGTCGCCGCCGCGAAAGCGGCGAGGGCGGAGGCAAGAACGCTGCGGCGATCGAAATAGTCGCCCAGGACGCCGAACAGGAGCAGCCCGACGGCGACGCCGGCGACGTAGGCGGCGATCACCAGTTGCGCCCCGGCGGTCGTGCCGTCCAGCGCGTGCGGCAACACCGGAATGGCCGGCAGCACCAGGTCGATGGCGGTCATGCTGGTGACGGTGGCGCCCACCAGCAGGCCGCAGGCCGACCAGGCCCGCACGCCGCCTCCCGCCGTTCCAGCACCGCGATCCGACACAGTCCGCCTCCCCGAGGCTGGACAGCCTACCCGCTCAGTCGCCGCTGGGACACGGATTCATCATGCCATCCTGATGGCGGACCGGGGCATCGATTAGCACCGTCGCGCCGTCGATCCGCAGCCGGCCCTCGGCCATCAGACGGAGGGCGAGAGGATAGAGCCGGTGCTCCCACTCCAGCACCCGCGC
>WGNW01000034.1 GCA_016124315.1 Alphaproteobacteria bacterium | reverse complement strand
GCCTGCGCACTGGCGACACGGTGGAAGGCCAGATCCGCGCGCCGAAGGATGGCGAGCGCTACTTCGCGCTGCTCAAGGTCAACACCATCAACTTCGAGGATACGGAGAAGGCCCGTCACAAGGTCAACTTCGACAACCTGACGCCGCTTTATCCGGACGAGAAGCTGATGCTCGACCGGGGCGACGCCCGCGGCGACTCGAAGCCCGAGGACATGAGCGCCCGGATCATCGACATCGTCTCGCCGCTGGGCAAGGGCCAGCGCGCCCTCGTCGTCGCGCCGCCGCGCACCGGCAAGACCGTGCTGCTGCAGAACATCGCCCATTCGATCACCGCCAACCATCCCGAGGTCTACCTGATCGTGCTGCTCATCGACGAGCGGCCGGAGGAAGTGACCGACATGGCCCGGTCGGTGAACGGTGAGGTGATCAGTTCGACCTTCGACGAGCCGGCGACCAGGCACGTGGCCGTGGCCGAGATGGTCATCGAGAAGGCGAAGCGCCTCGTTGAGCACAAGCGCGACGTGGTGATCCTGCTCGATTCCATCACCCGCCTGGCGCGCGCCTATAACACGGTGGTCCCGTCCTCGGGCAAGGTGCTGACCGGCGGCGTGGACGCCAACGCCCTGCAGCGGCCGAAGCGTTTCTTCGGCGCTGCCCGCAACATCGAGGAAGGCGGCTCGCTGACGATCATCGCCACCGCGCTGATCGATACCGGCAGCCGCATGGACGAGGTGATCTTCGAGGAATTCAAGGGCACCGGTAACTCGGAGATCGTGCTCGACCGCAAGGTTGCCGACAAGCGCGTGTTCCCCTCCATCGACATCCTCAAGTCCGGCACCCGCAAGGAAGAGTTGCTGGTGGACCGCGGCACGCTGTCGAAGATGTGGGTCCTGCGCCGCATCCTCAATCCCATGGGCACCGTTGACGCCGTCGAGTTCCTGCTCGGCAAGGTCAAGGAAACGAAGAACAATTCCGATTTCTTCGAGTCCATGAACACCTGAGTCCAGGGCGCTCCAGGGCGCTCCGGGGCGCAGGCCGCCGGGGCGATTGCGTCTTCCGCCGCTTCGAGTCAGGCTCGGGGAGAACCCGAGGCGGCGACTCGCGCGGCGGAGGCACCATGGCGACCGATCCCGGACCCTATCACTTCGACGACGCGCGGCTGGTGCTCGGGCCCGGCGGCGACGCCAGCCCGCGGCCGCTCACCGCCGATTTCTACGAGGCGCTGGACCGGGATTTCAACGGCTTCGCCGGCCACGTGCTGATTTCGCGGCACGAGTTCGCCCAACCCTGGCCGACCTGGGAGATGCATCCCGAAGGCGACGAGTTCGTCTGCCTGATCGAGGGTGACGTGGATTTCGTGCTGGCCATGCCGGACGGTGAGAGGGTCGTCCGGGTCGACCGGCCCGGCTCCTTCGTGGTCGTGCCCAGGGGGACCTGGCATACGGCGCGTCCGCGGCGGCCGACATGCATGCTGTTCGTCACGCCCGGCGAAGGCACCCGCAACGCCGAAAGGCCGGAATAGCAAGGGAGGATCGCACCGTGCTCACCGTCCATCACCTGGGAATCTCGCAGTCGGAACGGATCGTCTGGCTCTGCGAGGAGCTGGAGATCCCCTACGAGCTGGTGCGCTACGACCGGGATCCGGTGACCAGGCTGGCGCCGCCCGACTACAAGGCGCTGCATCCCTTCGGTACGGCGCCGGTGGTCACCGACGGGGACCTGGTGCTGGGTGAATCCGGCGCGATCATCGAGTACGTCTGCAACCGCTACGGCGGCGGCCGGCTGATACCGAAGCCGGACGATCCGGCTTATGCCGACTTCCTGTTCTGGTTCCATTTCGCCAACGCCTCGATGATGCCGGCCTCCATGGTCGGCCTGATCCTGGGCGTGCTGGGCGCCGATGACGACGGCGACCTGACGCGCGCGCTCAATGCCCGCGGCGACCGCGCCTTCGCCATGGTCGACCAGCGGCTGGGCGAGACGCCCTATTTCGCCGGCGACGCGCTGACGGCCGCCGACATCATCATGCTGTTCCCGCTGACCACCATGCGGCTGTTCGTGCCCCGCGACCTGGCGCCCTATCCCAATATCCGCGCCTACCTGCAGCGGATCGGCGAGCGGCCTGCCTACCGGCGGGCCATGGCGAAGGCCGACCCGGACATGCCGCTGCAGCTTTCCTGAACCCGGCTGGACGGGCGGCGTTGTCTCCGTGTGGGATACCGTCCGGCCAAACGAGAGGAGGAAAGATGTTTGTCGCCGTCTATTGGTGGCGCGTCCACCCCGGCAAGGAGGAGCAGTTCCGCAAGGCGTGGCGGCGCGGCACCGAGCTGATCACCGAGAAGTACGGCAGCTACGGCTCGCGCCGGCACCAGGAGCAGGACGGCCGCTTCGTCGGCTATGCGGAATGGCCGGACGAGGCAACCTGGCAGAAGGCCTTCGACGCCAAGATGGTCTACGACGACCCGGAAACCCGTGCGGCGTTCCTCGACGCCATCGCGGACGTGCCCGACGGTCCAGTGTTCAACATGACCGTCACCGACGACCTGCTGACGCGGCGAGGCCGGAGCTAGTGCCGCGTCCGCCTTGCCTCATGCGCCGCGGAGCTGCACGGATTCCGTGGCGTGGTCGCGGCCCTTGCGCAGGATCAGGTTGGCGCGCTGCCGCGTGGGCAGGATGTTCTTGCGCAGGTTCACCAGGTTGATGGTCTCCCAGATCGAGGAGGCCACCTCCCGCGCCTCGCCGTCGCTCAGCTCGGCATAGCGGTGGAAGTAGGACTGGGGATCGCGGAACGCCGTTTCCCGCAGCCGCAGGAAGCGCTCCACATACCACTCGTGCAGGTCTTCCTCGCTGGCGTCGATATAGATCGAGAAGTCGAAGAAGTCGGAGACGTAGGGCATGGGCTGCGCGGCGGACGGGCTGGTCTGCAGCACGTTAAGCCCTTCGACGATCAGGATGTCCGGACGGTCGATGGTCAGCACCTTGTCGGGCTGCACGTTGTAGACCAGGTGCGAGTAGGTCGGCGCCGTGACGTTGCTCCTGCCGGCCTTGACGCCGGCCATGAAGGCCAGCATGGCGGGCAGGTCGTAGCTTTCCGGAAAACCCTTGCGGTTCATGATGCCGCGCCGCTCCATCTCCTCGTTGGGGAGCAGGAAGCCGTCGGTGGGAACGAGGTCGACGTGCCGGTGGTCCGGCCAGCGGCTCAGCAGGGCGCGCAGGATGCGGGCGGTGGTGCTCTTGCCCACGGAGACGCTACCGGCCATGCCGATGACGTAGGGCACCTTGCGCTGGCTGAGGCCGAGGAACTCGTTGGTGGCGCGGAACAGCTGCTGCGAGGCGGCGTAGTGCAGGTTGATGAGGCGGGACAGCGGCAGGTAGATGTCCTCCACCTCCTCCAGGGACACAGGCTCGTTGAGGCCCTTGAGGCGGTTCAGCTCGTCGCTGGAGAGGGTGAGCGGCGTGTCCTCGCGCAGCTTGGCCCATTCGGACCGGGAGAACCGGCGATAGGGCGAGATGGCCGGATGGATCTTGCGGTTCATGGCGACTGCGGGCCTGGCAAGGAACAAGAGATGGTCGTCAGGCCGGCTCGTCAGGGCAGGATGACGGTTGAGCCCGTAGTTTTGCGGCGTTCCGCGTCGCGATGCAACTGCACGATGCCATCAGGCTCGTATCGCCCATGGACTTCAACCCGTTCTACCGCCGCTTCGGCGCACCGCGCGGGTCGCGGCGCTACTTCAAGTTGGCGGCGAAGTGGTCGAGGGTTCGCTGGTTGGCGGTCTTCGCGTCGGCCTCGTGGTAATGCTCGCCGCCGGTGCGGGCGAAGGCGTGGTCGCGGCCGGGATAGTCGTAGAGGGTGACGCGGGAATTGCCGTCGAGGCCTGCATGCATCGCCTTCTGGGCGTCCTTGGAGACGAAGCCGTCTTCCTCGGGCACGTGCAGCAGCAGCGGCTTCCTGATGCCCTTGGCCTCGTCCAGACGCTCGTTGATGGAGACGCCGTAATAGCCCACCGCCGCGTCGACGCTGGTGCGCGCCGCCGTCAGGTAGGCGAGCAGGCCGCCCAGGCAGTAGCCGACGGCGCCTACCTTGCCGGTGCAGCCGTCCATGTTGCGCAGCGCGTCGATGGTCGAACCGATGTCCTCGATGCCCTTGTCGATGTCGAAGCCGTTGAACAGCTCGAAGGCCCGCGCCCAGTCCTGCTCGGTCTTGTCGGTCAGCTGGATGCCCGGCTCCTGCCGCCAGAACAGGTCGGGCGCCAGGGCGATGTAGCCCTGGGAAGCGAGCCAGTCGGCGGTCTCGCGCACGAAGGAGTTGACGCCGAATATCTCCTGGATGACGACGATGCCGGGCCCCTTCCCGCCCTTTGGCTTGGCCAGATAGCCCATGAAGGTGCCGCTGCCGTCCTTCGCCTGGATGTTGATTTCGCTCATCGCGTCTCTCCTCCTGACTGCCGCTGCCGGGACTCTAGTCGCAGCCCATGACGGCCTCAAGCGCGGATCCCGCGAGCCCGCTCACACCTTCGAGGCGGAGCAGCAGCAGCTTGGTTTCGCCGCCGCCCTCGCCGGAATAGCCGCCGACCGCGCCGCCGGCCCCAAGCACCCGGTGGCAGGGGACGATGATCGGGATGGGGTTGCGGCCGCAGGCGCCGCCCACCGCCCGCGCGGACGAGGCGAGTTCCCGGGATATGTCACCGTAAGTCACCGTTTTCCCATACGGAATGGCGCTCATCGCCTGCCAGACCCGGCGCTGGAACGCGGTGCCGAAGGGCCGCATCGGCAGGGTGAATTGCCGCAGGTCGCCGTCGAAATAGGCATCCAGTTGGCGCCTGGCCTCGCGGAGCAAGGGCGTCGGCGTCTGCAGCGATCCCCAGCCCCAGTCCACGGCGACGATGGCGCCGTCGTCCTCGCTGATGCTCAGGTCGCCCACCGGACTGTGCATGGAGAGCTGCGGCATGGCTCATTCCTCGGCGGTCAGGATGGCGGACAATTCGGTCGGATCGTCGATGGGCAGCGAGCAGGTCTGGCCGTGGCAGACATAAACGGTCGGCCTGCCGTCCTTCCTGGTCTTGCCGTGCGCCGGATGGCCGTCGGGCAGCGCAGCCGCGTCGCCCACCACCTGCAGCAGCCGGTTGGGCATGGATGCTGCAAGAATGCTGCGCAGCATTTGCGCCGTCGCGGGGTCGTCGCGCTCACCCAGAAGGACGATCTGGTCGGCGTTGAGCAGCAAGTCGAAGCCGCACAGCAGCGTCGCGTGAGACGGCGCCTGCTGGGCCACGGCGGGTGCGAAGGCGGCGACGAGCTGTTCTGCCCGTTCCCGCCATGCCTCCTCGCCCGTCAGGTAGGCGAGCCGAGCGAGCACCTCGACCATCACGCCGTTGCCGGCTGGCACCGCGTTGTCGACGGCGTTCTTGGAGCGGACGATCAGCGCCTCGGCATCGGCGGCGGTGAAGAAGTAGCCGCCGGACGCCTCGTCCCAGAACAGCCGGTCTAGGGTCGCGGCCCAGGCCTGCGCCTGCGCGATGTATTCGGGCCGGCCGGTCGTCTCGTGCAGCAGCAGGGCCGCGCGGGCCATGTTGGCGTAGTCGTCGAGCATGCCGTCGTGGCGGGCGCTGCCGTCGCGGAAGGAATGGTGCAGCCGCGCGGCGCCGTCACCGCCCTCGTAGGCAAGGTCGCGGACGACGGCGGCGAAGGCGCGGTCGGCGAGCTCTAGCCAGTCCGCCTCGCCGAACGCCGTCGCGGCCTGCGCGAGCGCGGCGATCATCAGGCCGTTCCAGTCGGCGAGCACCTTGTCGTCCCATCCGGGATGCACGCGGGCATCGCGCGCCGCGAACAGGATGCGGCGCATGGGCGCCAGCCGGCGTTCGGTTTCCGGGTCGAAAGAATCCTGTACTTTCAACCTGTTAAGGATGTTGCTGCCTTCGAAGTTACCGGTCCCGGTCACGTCGTAGGCATGGGCGAACGCGTCGGCGTTGGTGCCCAGCAGCTCGCGGATCTCGGCGGCGCTCCAGACGTAGAACTTGCCCTCCTCGCCCTCGCTGTCGGCGTCCTGGGTGGCGGCGAAGGCGCCGTTGCTGGCGATCATCTCCCGTTCCAGCCAGGCCACGGTCTCGCGCACCCGCTGTTCGTAGAGCGGCGTGCGGTCCCGCTGCCAGACGGCGGTGAGCAGCTCGAGGAGCTGGGCGTTGTCGTAGAGCATCTTCTCGAAATGCGGCACCAGCCAGCGGTCGTCCACCGAGTAGCGGGCATAGCCGCCGCCGAGATGGTCGTAGATGCCGCCCTGGGACATGTGGTCGAGCAGCCGGTGAAGGGCCTCCCGGTAGGCGGGTTCGCCGGTCTTGGCGTAGGCGAGCCAGAACAGCCGGAAGATCGGCGGATTGGGGAACTTGGGCGCGCCCTTCAGGCCGCCATGGTCGAAATCGACGCTGTTGACCAGCTTGCCGGCGAGCTGCTCCACCGAGTCGGGGCGCAGCGACGAGCCGTCGGGCGCGGTCTCGGCCATCAGGGTGAGCCGCTGCATGATCGCCAGCCGGTTCTGGTCGATGGTCTCCTTCTCTTCCCGCCAGACCTGGTCGATGCGGCGCAGCACGTCGACGAAACCGGGTCGGCCCCACTGGCTCTTGGGCGGGAAATAGGTGCCGCCCCAGAACGGCTCGCCGTCGGGCGTGAGGAACATGGTGAGCGGCCAGCCGCCCTGCTGGCCCAGCAGGTGCAGCGCCGACATGTAGATGGCGTCGATGTCCGGACGTTCCTCCCGGTCCACCTTCACGTTGACGAACAGCTCGTTCATCACCCCCGCGATGTCCGGGTTCTCGAAGCTCTCGTGCGCCATGACGTGGCACCAGTGGCAGGCGGCGTAGCCGACCGACAGCAGGATCGGCCGGTCCCGCTCGCGCGCCTCCGCCAGGGTCGCCGGCCCCCAGGCGCGCCAATGGACCGGATTGTCCTTGTGCTGCAGCAGATAGGGGCTGGTTTCCTTGTCTAGCAGGTTGCGTGTCATAGGATTTCCGCGTTCAGGACCGATTGGTGTAGGGTTTCCGGCTCGGGCCCGAGGTTGCGGCCAAGCCTCCCCGCCAAGCCGTGAAAGGATCGTTCATGAAGGTGACCATAGACATAGACTGCACCCCGGATGAGGCGAGAACCTTCCTCGGCCTGCCGGACGTCAAGCCGTTCCAGGACGCCATGCTGGACCAGATGCAGCACCAGGTCGAGAAGACCATCGACACGCTGGGGCCGGAGGCGATCATGAAGGCGTTCTTCCCCACCGGAATCCCCGGCCTCGAGGAGCTTCAGGGCATGTTCTGGCGCATGGCCACGGGCGGCGGCGGGCGCAAGGGCTCCGGCGAGGAGACCAAGTAGGCCCATGCAGGAGGACCCGCCGCTCTACTTCACCTGCCATGTGTTCTGCTGCGTCAACGAGCGGCCGCCCGGCCATCCGCGCGGCTCGTGCAAGGCCAGGGGCGCCGAGCCGCTGCGCGACTACATGAAGAAGCGGGCCAAGGAACTGAAGCTCAAGGGCGTCCGGATCAACCAGTCCGGCTGCCTGGACCGCTGCGAGCTGGGGCCGACCATGGTGATCTATCCGGAAGGCGTCTGGTACCACTACGACAGCGAGGCCGACGTGGACGAGATCCTGGAACGGCATCTGGTACGCGGCGAGCGGGTGGAACGCCTGATGCTGCGGCCCGGCCAGACGCGCCTCGACGAATGAGCACCATCTATGCGCTGGCGTCGGCCCGGGGTCGTGCCGGCGTGGCCGTGCTGCGGCTGTCCGGCAGCGAGGCGGGCACCGTGCTCGCGGTGCTGACCGGGCGGGACGTGCCGCCGCCGCGCCGGGCGGCGTTGCGCAGCTTCATCGATCCCGCGACAGGGGAGGTGATCGACCGCGGTCTTGCCCTGTGGTTCCCCGCGCCGGCGAGCTTCACCGGCGAGGACGTCGCCGAGATCCATCTGCATGGCGGCCCCGCGGTGATCGCGGCCGCCGTCGCCGCGCTCGAGCAGGTGAGCGGTCTGGTGCCGGCCGAGCCTGGCGAGTTCACCCGGCGGGCGTTCGAGAACGGCAGGCTCGACCTGACCGAGGCCGAGGGGCTGGCGGACCTGGTGAACGCGGATACCGAGGCCCAGCGGATGCAGGCCCTGCGGCAGATGGACGGTGCCCTGGGCGCGCTCTACGAGGGCTGGCGCGGGGACCTGATCCGTGCCCTCGCCTTCCTGGAGGCGGAGTTGGACTTTCCCGACGAGGACCTGCCCGAGGAGCTGGCCGGGCGGGTGCTGCCGGACCTGGAGCGGCTGGCGCGCGAGATCCGGGCGCACCTGGCCGACGACCGCCGCGGCGAGGCGCTCCGCGACGGGTTCCAGGTGGTGATCACGGGCGCGCCAAATGTGGGAAAGTCGAGCTTGCTCAATGCGTTGGCGCGGCGCGAGGTGGCCATCGTCTCGGAGCATGCGGGTACGACGCGCGATGCCCTGGAGGTACGTCTCGACCTGGGCGGCTATCCCGTTGTGCTGGTCGATACGGCCGGCTTGCGGGATTCCACCGACGTGATCGAGCAGGAGGGCGTGCGGCGCGCGCGGCAGCGGGCGGGCAGCGCCGACCTGCGATTGCGCCTCTACGAGCCGGGCGGCGCGCCGGGCGAGACCGACGCGGGGGACATGGTGGTGCTGAACAAGACCGACCTCGCCGACGGTCCGCCGCCGGAGGGCGTCTTCGGCATCTCCGTGAGGACCGGCGCCGGCATGGACGCGCTGCTGGCCGCGCTGGAGGAGCGGGTCGTCGCGCGCATGGGATTGCGGGAGGCGCCGAGCCTGACGCGGGCGCGGCATCGCCGGGCGCTGGAGGAAGCCGCCGGGCATCTCGATCGGGCTACGGAGGGGTTGCGGGCGGGCCGGGAGCCGGAGCTGGCGGCGGAGGACGTCCGGCTCGCCGCGCGCAGCCTGGGACGAATCACCGGGCGGGTCGACGTAGAGGAGATTCTCGACGTGGTGTTCGGGGAATTCTGCGTGGGCAAATAGGCCGGATGTTTCACGTGGAACATGTACCGGGGGGTCCGGCGTTTGTAACGGCGTCGATGACCGGTGCCGGAGTGAGTCCATGTACGCCGTCATGCCCGTTGCCAATCCGAACATCCTTGCGCTGCGCGTCTGCGGCAAGCTGACCGCCGACGATCACCGCAGTCTGCATCCCTGGTTGGACGTGCAGATCGAGGCCCATCATTGCCCTTCCCTGCTGGTGGTGACCGAGCTGGTGCCGGGAGACGGTCCGGATGGGCTCGACACGGTGCGGTTGGACCTGCCCCATCATCAAGAAGTCCGGCGGCTCGCCCTGGTGGGAGAACAATCCTGCCGCTACTGGATGACCTGGTTCGCACGGCCGTTTTCGGCCGAGGTGCGCTACTTCGACCGGGGCGAGGTCGAGGATGCCGAAGCCTGGGTCGCCGTCTGCTGAGCGGTTGTTTCACGTGAAACGGCCCTGCGGCCTTGTTCCCGGACCGGGCGCGACATAGAGTGCGCGCCAAACCGGAGCGAGCATGTACGACGTCATCGTCATCGGAGGCGGACACGCAGGGTGCGAAGCGGCTTCTGCCGCGGCGCGGACCGGCGCGCGCGCGCTGCTGCTGACCCACAAGATCGAGACCGTCGGCCAGATGTCCTGCAACCCGGCGATCGGCGGGCTGGGCAAGGGCCATCTGGTGCGTGAGGTCGACGCCCTCGACGGGCTGATGGGCCGCGTGGCGGACGCCGCCGGCATCCAGTTCCGGCTGCTGAACCGGCGCAAGGGACCGGCGGTGCGCGGCCCGCGCGCCCAGGCCGACCGCAAGCTCTACCGGCAGACCATGCAGGCGGCGCTGCTGGATCACCCCGGTCTTGACGTTCGTGCCGCTGCGGTCGAGGACCTCCTGCTGGAGCCGCAGGGCGCCGGCGCCGACGTGGTGGCGCGCGTGGCGGGCGTGATCACCGGTGACGGCGAGGAAATCCGCGCCGGCCGGGTGGTCCTGACCACGGGCACGTTCCTCGGCGGCGTCATCCACATGGGCGAGCGGAAGACGGCAGGCGGCCGCATCGGTGACGCGGCCTCCCTCGGCCTGTCGCGCACGCTGCGGCGGCTCGGTCTCCGGGTTGGCCGGCTGAAGACCGGCACGCCAGCCAGGCTGGACGGCCGCACCATCGACTGGTCCAGCCTGGAGGTGCAGCCGGGTGATGACCCGCCGGTGCCGTTCTCGTTCCTCACCGAGCGGATCGCGACTCCGCAGGTGAACTGCCACATCACCTACACCAACGGGGCGACCCATCGGCTGATCCGCGACAATCTGCACCGGGCGCCGATGTATTCCGGCCAGATCGAGTCCCAAGGCCCGCGCTACTGTCCGTCGATCGAGGACAAGGTGGTGCGCTTCGGCGACCGGGACCGGCACCAGATCTTCCTGGAGCCCGAAGGGCTTGACGACCACACGGTCTACCCGAACGGCATCTCCACGTCCCTGCCGCCCGAGGTCCAACTCGAGATGCTGAAGACCATCCCGGGCCTGGAGCGCGCTTCCATGCTGCAGCCGGGCTATGCCATCGAGTACGACTTCGTCGATCCCCGCGAGCTGCGGGCGACGCTGGAGTTGCGCAAGATCGAGGGACTGTTCTTCGCCGGGCAGATCAACGGCACCACGGGCTACGAGGAGGCCGCCGCGCAGGGGCTGGTGGCCGGGCTGAACGCGGCGCTGTCGGCCGGCGGTTCGGCGCCTTTCGTGCTCGACCGGGCCGAGGCCTATATCGGCGTGATGATCGACGACCTGGTGACGCGGGGCACCCAGGAGCCCTACCGCATGTTCACCTCCCGCGCCGAATACCGGCTGCGGCTGCGGGCCGACAACGCCGACCAGCGGCTGACGGCGCGCGGCATGGCTGTCGGTTGCGTGGGTGCGGCCCGCGCGCGCGCGTTCGAAGCCAAGATGCAGGCGCTGGACGAGGCGCGCGCCCTCGCCCGCTCCCTGTCGCTGACGCCCAACGAGGCGGCCGGCCACGGCCTCCAGGTGAATCAGGACGGCCGCCGTCGCTCCGCCCACGAACTGCTGGCGCTGCCCGAGATGACGGTGGATCGGTTGGCGGGCCTCTGGCCGGCTCTCGGCCGCTTCGGCGCCGCCGTGCGCGAGCAGCTGGAGATCGACGGCCGTTATGCCGGCTACATGGCGCGGCAGGAGGCCGACATCGTCGCCTTCCGGCGCGACGAATCCCTGGCGCTGCCGTCCGATCTGGACTACGGCGCCGTTGCCGGCCTCTCCAACGAGATCCGCGAGAAGCTGCTGCGGACGCGTCCGGTCACCCTGGGCGCGGCGGCCCGCATCTCCGGTGTGACACCGGCGGCGCTGACCGCGCTGCTGGGGCATGTCCGCCGCGCCACGGGCACGGAGCCGCAGAAGCGACGGGCGTGAGCGAGTCCGGGGAAGCCGCGTTCCTGCAGGCGGTCGATGTTTCACGTGAAACACTGGAGCGGCTGAGGGCCTACGCGGCGCTGCTGCGCAAGTGGCAGCGGTCCATCAACCTGGTCTCGGCCGCCACCCTGCCCGACTTGTGGCGCCGCCATTTCCTCGATTCGGCCCAACTCGCCCCTCTCGTCCGGGCGGCGGGCGAGCAGCCCCGCTGCCTCGACATGGGCAGCGGCGCCGGCTTTCCCGGCCTGGTGCTGGAGGTGCTCGGCGCGGGGACCTGGACGCTGGTCGACAGTGACCGCCGCAAGCTCACTTTTCTGCAAGAAGCCGCCCGCGTGACCGGGGTTTCTGTTAAGCTGCTGCCGTCGCGGCTGGAGGCCCTGGAGGGCGTGTCCGCGGACATCGTCACGGCGCGGGCCTGCGCGCCGCTGACGCGCCTTCTGGACTACGCCGCGCCGCTGCTCGATCCGGGCGGCCGGGCGATCTTCCTGAAGGGGCGGGACGCGGCGGCGGAGATCGATTCGGCCCGCGAACGCTGGCGGTTCCGTGCGGAAACCTTTCCCAGCGCCACCGACCCGGAGGCGAGGATCGTGCAACTGCAGGATATCGGACGTGCTGTTTCTCAACACTGAGCCCAAGGAAGAGCCGAAGCGCGGCGGCCGGATCATCAGCGTCGCCAACCAGAAGGGCGGCGTCGGCAAGACCACCACCGCGATCAACCTGGCCACGGCGCTGGCGGCGACCAAGAAGTCGGTGCTGGTCATCGACCTCGACCCCCAGGGCAACGCCAGCACCGGGCTGGGGATCAACCGGGCGGCGCGCAAGGTCAGCGTCTACGACGTGCTGATGGGCGATGCCGAGCTCGGCGATGCGCTGATCGATACGGACATTCCCGGCCTGCGGCTGGTGCCGTCCACCGTGGACCTGGCCGGCGCCGAGCTGGAGCTGGTGAGCGCCGAGGAACGGGCGCAACGCCTGCGGCGCGCGCTGCGAAATCCCGAATCCGACCAGGTCCTCGAAGCCTTCGACTACGTGCTGATCGATTCGCCGCCGTCGCTGGGGCTGCTCACCCTCAACGCGCTGGTGGCCGCCGATACGGTGCTGGTGCCGCTGCAGTGCGAGTTCTTCGCCCTGGAAGGGCTCAGCATGCTGATGAAGACCGTCGAGCGGGTGCGCTCGGCGTTCAATCCGGCGCTCAAGCTGGAGGGCGTGGTGCTGACCATGTTCGACCGCCGCAACCGGTTGTCGGGGCAGGTGGAGGACGACGTGCGCGACTTCATGGGCGACGTGGTGTTCAAGACCATCATCCCCCGCAACGTCCGCCTGTCGGAGGCGCCCAGCCACGGCAAGCCGGCGCTGGTCTACGACATGCGCTGCCCGGGCAGCGTCGCCTACATCAAGCTCGCCTCCGAGCTGCTGCGCCGCGAGCGCACCCTCACCGCCGCCTGACCGATCCGGAGACCGAATGCCCACCGACGACAAGACCCCCCGACGCCGTCCCGGCGGCCTTGGCCGCGGCCTTTCCGCCCTGCTGGGCGACGAGCCCGGCGCCGTCGAGGCGCCGCCGCGCGGCACCCGCGAGCTGCCCATCGAGAAGCTGCATCCCAACCGCTACCAGCCGCGCACCCGGTTCGACGACGCGGCGATCGAGGACCTTGCGGCCTCGATCCGCGCGCGGGGCGTCCTGCAGCCGATCCTGGTGCGGCCCTACGAGGGCCGGCCCGGCGACTACGAGATCGTCGCCGGCGAGCGCCGCTGGCGGGCGGCGCAGCGCGCCAGGCTGCATGTCGTGCCGGTGGTCGAGCGCAGCCTCACCGACACCGAATCCCTCGAGATCGCCATCGTCGAGAACGTCCAGCGGCAGGATCTGTCGCCCATGGACGAGGCGCGGGGCTACCGACGGTTGGTCGACGAGTTCGGCCACAGCCAGCAGGAAATCGCCGAGACGGTCGGCAAGAGCCGTTCCCACGTGGCCAACATGATGCGGCTGCTCAGCCTGCCAGGGAAGGTCCAGGGCCTGCTGGAGAGCGGCGCCCTCAGCATGGGCCATGCCCGGGCGCTGGTGACCTCGGACAACGCCGAATGGCTGGCCCGGCAGATCGTCGACAAGGGGCTCAACGTCCGACAGGCCGAGGATCTGGCGCGCAAGTCGCCCGGCGAGAGCGCCGGCGGCTCCTCCGGATCGACCAAGGACGCGGACACCCGGGCGCTGGAGCGGCAGCTCAGCGGCGCGCTCGGCCTGCGGGTCTCCATCGATCACAAGGGAGCCGGCGGCGGGTCGCTCACCATCCGCTACCGCACCCTGGACCAGCTCGACGAGATCACCGGCAAGCTGGTGTCGCGCTCGCCGCGCTGACGACATCCGTCCGCCAGCCGTGGCGACACCGCGAGTCGAGCGGAATCATGGTTATGTTAAGCAAAGCCGGATCCAGTCCCCCCCTGCTCCTCCCGCCAGCGTGAGGTAAAGCGCTCAGCCGGCCCGGGCCGCTGCCGCGAGCCGCATCATCGCCCTTGCCGCGATCGCCTCGGCGGGCATGCCCGTGGTCTTGCACTGCATCTCCGCCTCCAGCAGCAGGGCGAGCGCGGCCGCCAGCTTGCCGACGCTCCAGCGGCCCAGCAGCATGCGCATCTCGCTCGCCTCCCGGCGGAACGCGGGCGGCTTCAGCGCCCGCAGCGCCGCGTCGACGGCCACGCCCCGGTCGACGAGGCTCGCCGCCAGGTGCAGCCGCTGCAGCCGCCGGGCGGTGAGCCGCAGCAGGCCGATCGGGCTGTCGCCGCTGTCGGCGGCGCGGGCGAGCGCCGCCATCAGCGCCGCCATGTCCCCGCGCACCGCCGCGCCGCCCACCGCGTCGAACACTTCGGCGGATGAGTCGCCGACGCAGGCGCGGGCGTCCCCCAGCGAGACCGGCGTGTCGTCGCCCTGCTTGTAGAGCGCCAGCTTGTTCAACTCCTGCCGGCTGACCATGCGGTCGCCGCCGAGGTTGGCGCGCAGATGGCCCCGCGCCTCCTCGCTGACGCCCTGCTTGCCGAGGATCTCGTCGATCAGGCCGTCCAGGGTCTCGGCGCTGTCGTTGGCGCATTCCACCGCCGCGGCGTTGCCTGCATCCTCGAACGCCTTGCGCAGGCTGCTGCCGCGCGACAGCTCGCCGGCGATCAGCAGGACGAAGCCGTCGCCCGGCGGGTCGGTCAGGAAACCCTTGAAAAGGCTGGATAATCTATCGGCGGCCTGGAACACGCGCACCAGCCGGCGCCCGCCCATCATGGAGATGGCGGCGGCCTCGTCCGCCAGCCGGGCCGGGTCGGCCAGCAGCGCGCCGGCGTCCAGGTCCGCAACGCGGAACGGGTCCTTCGGGTCCTCCGCGATGGCAACGGCGACCGCCGTCGCCCGTTCGCGCACCAGGCCCTCGTCGGTGCCGAACAGCAGCAGCGCGCGCAAATCGGCGTCGGGCCTGTCGACGAAGCGCTTGAGCTGGGCGGGGGTGTATTTCATGCCGCCCCATTATAGGGCGGCGGCGGCCTGTTGCCTATTTGCCCTTGGTGAAGAACACCGCCAGCCGGGTGCGGATCTCGTCGGCGAGCTGCACGGCGAGCCGCTGGCGGGCGTCCTGCTGGGCGATCACGGTCGGATAGTCCTGCTGGACGATGTCGAAGGAGGTCTCCGCCCAGGTTGTGCCGGAATAGACCAGATCGTTGCTGTTGGCGTCCCGCAGTTCGAACTTGGCACTCATGCGGTAGTTGGCGCGGGTCGCCGAGGCGTTCTCGCGCAGGCCGACGTCCTCGCGCTCCTCGCCCACCAGCAGGCCGAGCTCGTAGGCCGGGTGGTCCGGCTGCCCGGTCGGGTTGATGGCGTCGAGAAGCTGATTGCGCACCACCTGGCCCAGCCGGTCGGGAATGGGGCGGATGTGGATGCTGGCGAGCTTCTGGACCACCGCCGGACGCGCGCCGGTGCTGTCGGCCCCGTACATGGGCTGGAAGCCGCAGCCCGGCAGGGCGAGGCAGAAGGTCAGGGTGAGCAGCAGCCGGCGCATCGGCCGATCATGCCACAATATTGACGATGCGGCCCGGCACGACGATGACCTTGCGGATTTCCTTGCCCGCGACGGCCTGCTGCACCTTGGGCTCGGCAAAGGCCGCCTGCTCGGCCGCCTCACGGTCCGAGTCGCGCGGCAGGTCGATGGTGGCGCGCAGCTTGCCGTTGACCTGCACGGCGACCTTTACCGTTTCGTCCACCACCAGCGCCGGATCGGCCTCCGGCCACGCGGTCTCGACCAGCGGCGTCGCATGCCCCAGCGCCTCCCAGGCCTCCTCGGCCAGATGGGGCATCATCGGCTCGCTCAGCCGTACCAGGAACTCCAGCGCCTCGCGCAGCGCCCAGCGGTCGCCCAAGTCCGCCGGCTTGAGCGCGCTGACGGCGTTGGTTAACTCGTAGAGCTGGGCGACGGCGGTGTTGAAGCGGAAGTTCTCGATGCCGTCGGTCACGCCCTTCACCGCCTTGTGAGCGGCCCGGCGCAGCGCGACGGCCGCGTCGCCCAGGCCCGCCGGCGCGGGCGCGTCGGCCGGCGGCAGCGCGTCGGCGTTCTCGGAAACCAGTCGCCAGACGCGCTGGCTGTGCCGCCAGGCGCCCTCGATGCCGCTTTCCGACCAGTCCAGGTCGCGCTCCGGCGGGCTGTCGGAGAGCATGTACCAGCGCGCCGTGTCGGCGCCGTAGGTGGCGATGATGTCGGTCGGGTCGACGGTGTTCTTCTTGGACTTGCTCATCTTCTCCGAGCGTCCCACCGTCACGGGCTGGCCGTCCTTCGTCGCAAGACCGGCCTCGCCCCTGACCACCTCCTCGGGCGACAGCCACTTGCCGTCGGGGCCCTTGTAGGTCTCGTGGTTCACCATGCCCTGGGTGAACAGGCCCTGGAACGGCTCGGCCATCGACACGAAGCCGCATTTCTGCAGCGCGCGGGTGAAGAACCGGGCGTAGAGCAGGTGCAGCACCGCGTGCTCGACGCCGCCGATGTACTGGTCCACCGGCATCCAGCGGGCGACGGCGTCGGCGTCCAGCGGCGCGTCCGGGTTGAGGCCGCAGAAGCGCAGGAAGTACCAGGACGAGTCGACGAAGGTGTCGAACGTGTCGGTTTCGCGCCGGGCCGGCGCGCCGCAGGATGGGCAGTCCACGTGCTTCCACGTGGGATGGCGGTCCAGCGGGTTGCCCGGCACGTCGAAGGTGACGTCGTCGGGCAGCAGCACGGGAAGCTGGTCCTTCGGAACCGGGACCACGCCGCACGCCTCGCAGTGGACCGCCGGGAGCGGGCAGCCCCAGTAGCGCTGGCGCGAAGCGCCCCAGTCGCGCAGCCGGTAATTCACCTCGCGCGTGCCGGCGCCCAGCCGCTCCAGCTCGTCCAGCACCCGCGTCTTCGCCGCGGGCACGGCGAGCCCGTCCATGAAGCGCGAGTTGCCCAGCACGCCGTCGCCGTCATAGGCCTTGTCGGCGACGCTGAAGCTCTCCGGCGTCTCGCCTTCGGGAAATACTACCGGCGTCACCGGCAGGCCGTACTTGCGGGCGAAATCCAGGTCGCGCTGGTCGTGGGCCGGGCAGCCGAAGATGGCGCCGGTGCCGTAGTCCATCAGCACGAAGTTGGCGATGTAGACGGGCAGGGTCCAGCTTTCGTCGAAGGGATGCGCCACCCGAAGCCCGGTGTCGAAGCCCAGCTTCTCGGCGGTCTCGATGGCTTCCTCGCTGGTGCCGCTCTGGTGGCAGAGCTCGATGAACGCCCCGACCTCCGGATTCCCGGCGGCCAGCTGGCGGGACAGCGGATGATCGGAGGCGATGGCGCAGAAGCTGGCGCCGAACAGGGTATCGGGCCGGGTGGTGTAAACCTCCACGGTGCCCTCGCCGCCGGTGATGCGGAAATGCACCCGCGCCCCTTCCGACCGGCCGATCCAGTTGCGCTGCATGATGCGCACCTTGTCCGGCCAGCGGTCCAGGGTGTCGAGGCCCGCCAGCAGGTCGTCGGCGAAATCGGTGATCTTGAAGAACCACTGGGAGAGGTGGCGCAGCTCCACCAGCGCCCCCGAGCGCCAGCCGCGGCCGTCGATCACCTGTTCGTTGGCGAGCACGGTCTGGTCGACCGGATCCCAGTTCACGTGGGACTTCTTGCGCTCCACCAGCCCCGCCTCGTAGAACGCCAGGAACAGCGCCTGCTCGTGGCGGTAATAGTCGGGCGAGCAGGTGGCGAACTCGCGCTTCCAGTCGATGGCGAGGCCCAGACTCTTGAGCTGGCCGCGCATGGTGTCGATGTTCTGGTAGGTCCACGCCGCCGGATGCACCTTGCGTTCCGCCGCGGCGTTCTCGGCGGGCATGCCGAAGGCGTCCCAGCCCATCGGGTGCAGCACGTCGAAGCCGCGGGCGCGCTTGTAGCGGGCCACCACGTCGCCCATGGTGTAATTGCGCACGTGGCCCATGTGAATGCGCCCGGACGGATAGGGAAACATCTCGAGCACGTAGTAGC
Source organism: Alphaproteobacteria bacterium (assembly GCA_016124315.1). Lineage (GTDB taxonomy): Bacteria > Pseudomonadota > Alphaproteobacteria > SMXS01 > SMXS01 > RI-34. The sequence goes on along the minus strand of WGNW01000034.1, from coordinate 37,055 downwards.
GGGGACGGCCGGATTCGTCGTCGGGCGTGCCGAAGCTGTCACGGGCGGCCCACCGGTCCTGCCACTTGCGCTCGGCGACCTTGGCGTTGTAGCGGCTCATCAGGCTCGTTCTGCTGGTGGATTTCTCAGTCTTTGTTGCGCGTCACGGTGCCGATGCGCAGCTGCCGGGCGCGCACCAGGATCGCGTCCTCGAGCCCGGCCACGGTGGTCTGCTGCACCGGCGCCGAAACCCATTCCCCGCTGCCCGAGCGCGTCTCACGGTTCACCGTCACCTTCAGCGCGTCGGCGCGCAGCCGGGAATCCATGATGTTCACCTGCACCTTCATGCGCTCCGTCGGCGAGGACGGGTTGGTGTACCAGTCGGTGACGATGACGCCGCCCGTCGCGTCGGTGGAGGCGAGCGGCATGAAGTCCAGGGTCTCGAGCGCGGCCTGCCACAGATAGCCGTTCACCGTCATCGCCGCGGCGTTCTGGAGCGACACCGGCTTGTAGCGCGCGGCCACGTCCTTGTTGCCGTGGCTGCTGCACGCCCCGAGGGCCGCAACGCCGGCCAGCACGATGATGGGAATAGCTTTCCTCGGCATGTGTTCGCCTCAGTTTGATGAAGGGACTGCGGGGCGCGCCGCCGCGTCTTTATACAGGCCGCGCGAAGGATAGGACAACCGGTTTGACGGTTGCGGCAAGCGGGCTCGCGGCGAGTGTGCACACGTCGCCGTAACGGAATGCCGGAAATATCGGAAAGTTTTCCGGATTTTCACTGTATGGAGACAGGACTCTTCTTGATTTGCCATGCCGGTTGGAGTGGAATATAAGCCGGTCCAACACACATGTTATGGCGTGCGGCGGATCCCATATCCAGGTCGACCGTACGTCGAAGAGGAAACGAACAGGAGCACGGCCCGTCCACATCGGGCCCAAGCGAACAATGGGGCGGCTAACGCGCACGATCGGAGTCTCGCTGATGGCGTTTGCCTTCGGGCACGGCGCTTTCGCGCAGGATTCCATCCAGTTCGTGGACGGCGGCGATCTCCAGCTGCTCGAGCCGGTGCCGCCGGCGAAGACCTGGAAGGGCCTGGAAAAGGACACGGCGCCTCCCAATACCGCCCTCAATCCCAGCCCCGACGGCCGCATGATCCGTATCCAGCCCACGGCGGATGGCGGATCCGTGGGCGTCGACATCAAGCTGGACGAGTCCGACCAGATCGAACTGCGCGAGGCCAGCCGGTTCTCGTTCCGCACCGACGTCGGCACGGTGTCCGACTTCGCCGCCGGCGTGACCGCGGGTCCCTATGCGCCCGCGGCGAGGAGCGCCATGACGACGCAGGGGCTCGACGGCCGCACGCTGCTCGGCCGGGCTGCTGCCGTCAATCCGGACAGGGCGCTCGCCACGGCGCTGCTGCGCGATCCCGGCGTGCTTGAGCCGCGCTATGCCGGCCTGCGCATCGGCTATGCCACCGGCTATTCCGCCGACGATCCGCTGGGCTTCAACCCGGCGAGCCGCGGCTTCGAAATCTATCTGACCTCCACCATCATGTCGCGGGCCTTCGAGCCGGACACCCTGTCCTACCTGGACGCGTCGCGGCTGTCGCTGACGGACACCAGCTACAATGTGGGCCTCAACGTGGGCTACCGCGGCTTCACGTTCGCCGCGTCGTACCTCCATGGCGGCAATCGGGACACGCTGGGCTACAACAGCTACGACATGGGCCTGAGCTACAATTTCGGCAGCCTGATCACGAGCATCGCCGTCGGCGGCTACTTCGTCGACCGCAACCCGATCAGCCTGGTGAACGCCCTCGACGTCGACCAGCTCTACAGCCTGGAGATCGGCGCCGCGTACCAGCTGCGCCCGGGCATCACCCTGCTCGGCCGCTTCAAGCTGTTCGACTCGCGCACGCTGCTCCGTGGCACCAGTCTGGACGGCCTGGGCGGCAGCTTCTACCTGGGCACCAGCTTCGGCTTCTAGGCGCCGCCCCGCCGTCCCCGTCTCTCCGGCCTGCAAAGTCCCCCAGCCCGGGTTGGCGCGCCATATTTACACCATATTTTTGTATAAAAATTTAATCCACACCTGAGCGTGTCATTAATTGCTTGACAGGACCGCCAGGAAAGCCGATCTACGCCACAACATGCGCGGAAGGGCCTCCTCCCTGCGCCGCTCCCAACTGTTCCAGGGGTTCCCGGTGAGCAATCTCGACGATCTCGAAAGCCAGAGCATCTATATCTTCCGCGAGGCGTTCAATCGCCTCGAGAACATCGCCATGCTGTGGTCGCTGGGCAAGGATTCCAACGTGATGATCTGGCTCGCCCGCAAGGCGTTCTTCGGTCACGTGCCCTTCCCGGTGGTCCACGTGGACACCGGCAAGAAGTTCCCGGAGATGTACGCCTTCCGCGATCACTACGCGAAGGCATGGAATCTCAATTTCATCAGCGGCACCTGCCCGCCGATCGACGAGATCGACCCGAGCCTGCCGCCCGCGGCACGGTCCGCGGCGCGCAAGACCGAGGGCCTGAAGCGGCTGGTGGAGACGCACAACTTCACCGGCCTGTTCGCCGGCATCCGCCGCGACGAGCAGGCGACCCGCGCCAAGGAGCGCTTCTTCAGCCCGCGCGGCGAGGGCGGCCGCTGGGACTTCCGCGACCAGCCGCCCGAGTTCTGGGACCAGTTCAAGACCGATTTCCCGCCGGGCACCCACCTGCGCATCCATCCGCTGCTGCAGTGGACCGAGTTGGACATCTGGCGCTACACCCAGCGGGAGAACATCCCGATCATCCCGCTCTACCTGTCGAAGGACGGCAAGCGCTACCGCTCGCTGGGCGACCAGGACATCACCTTCCCTGTGGACAGCACGGCGTCGACCATCGACGAGATCATCACCGAGCTGGAAACCACCAAGGTCTCCGAGCGGTCCGGCCGCGCCATGGACCACGAGGCGGAGGACGCGTTCGAACGGCTCCGGGCCGAGGGGTACATGTGAGATGAGCGGTTTGAAGGACATGCTGAAGATCGTCATGGTCGGCCACGTTGACCACGGCAAATCCACCCTGGTGGGCCGCCTGCTGCACGACACGGGCTCGCTGCCCGATGGACGCTACGAGGCCATCAAGGCGATGTCGGAAAGGCGCGGCATGCCGTTCGAATGGGCGTTTCTGATGGACGCGCTGCAGGCCGAGCGCGACCAGGGCATCACCATTGACACCAGCCAGATCTGGTTCAAGACGCCCAAGCGCGACTACGTGCTGATCGACGCGCCCGGCCACAAGGAATTCCTGAAGAACATGATCACCGGCGCCGCGGCTTCCGACGCGGCCGTGCTGCTGATCGACGCCCACGAGGGCATCCAGGAGCAGTCGAGGCGCCACGGCTACCTGCTGCACCTGCTGGGCGTCCGGCAGGTGGCGGTGGCCGTCAACAAGATGGACATGGTCGGCTACAGCGAGGAACGGTTCCGCGAGATCGAGCGCGGCTACATGGCCTATCTCGCCTCCATCGGCGTCAAGCCGACCTTCATGATCCCGGTCTCGGCCCGCGAGGGCGACAACATCGTCGAACAATCGGCCGCCATGCCGTGGTACGACGGTCCAACGATCGTCGGCGCGCTGGATGCATTCGCCTCGGTCACCAAGCCGATCGACCTGCCGCTGCGCCTGCCGATCCAGGACGTGTACAAGTTCGACGAGCGCCGCATTATCGCCGGCCGCATCGAGGCGGGCAGCCTGAAGGTGGGCGACGAACTGCTGTTCTCGCCCTCCAACAAGCGGGCCCGGGTGCGGAGCATCGAGGCGTGGAACACGTCCAGCCTGCCCGAGCAGGCCTGGGCCGGCCAGAGCGTCGGCATCACCCTGGACGAGCAACTGTTCCTGGAGCGCGGCGAGATCGCCAGCCATGCCGCGAAGCCGCCCGTCGAGACCGACGTCTTCCTGGGCCGCATCTTCTGGCTGGGTCACCACCCGCTCAAGGTGGGCAGCCGCTACAAGATGAAGCTGAACACCTTCGAGACCCAGGTCGAGGTGCAGGCGATCAAGCACGTCATCGACACCGGCGACCTGGGCGAAAGCTCGGCCGAGCAGGTGGAGCGCCACGCGGTCGCCGAAGTGGTGATGCGCGCCCGGCGGATGATCGCCCTCGATTCGTTCAGCACCCTGCCGCGCACCGGCCGCTTCGTGCTGGTCGACGGCTACGACATCGCCGGCGGCGGCATCATCAGCATGGAAGGCTACGCCGATCAGCGCAGCCTGATCACCGTCGCCTCCACCAATGTCACCCGCGTGAAGCACGAGATCACCGACACGCTGCGGGCCGAACGCAACGGCCATCACGGCGGCGTGCTGTGGTTCACCGGCCTGTCCGGCGCCGGCAAGTCGACGCTCGCCATCGAGGTCGAGAAGCGGCTGTTCAACAAGGGCTACCAGGTCTACGTGCTGGACGGCGACAACATCCGTCACGGCCTCAACGCCAATCTGGGCTTCTCGCCCGAGGACCGGGCCGAGAACATCCGCCGGGTGGGCGAGGTCTCCGCCCTGTTCGGCCGCGCCGGGATCATCGCCATCACCGCCTTCATCTCGCCCTACCGGTCGGACCGCGACCGGGCCCGCGAGGCGGGCGGCGAGCGGTTCCACGAGATCTACATCCACGCCGACCTGGAAACCTGCGAGCAGCGCGATCCGAAGGGCCTCTACAAGAAGGCCCGCAGCGGCGAGATCAAGGACTTCACCGGCATCTCGGCGCCCTACGAGCCGCCGGAAAGCCCGGAGCTGACCGTCGACACCAGCCGCCATTCGGTGGACGAGTGCGTCGATCAGATCCTCGACTACGTGGACCGGCACTTCTCCCTGAGCGGCCAGCGCGCCGTCCGGGAGATCAGGACCGGCTCGCGCTGATCTCGCCCGCCGCCCTGGCCACTGCGCCGATGGCGGCGATGCCCGCGGCGCCCGCAGGCCGCAGCCGTGCGGCGCTTGTCGCATCGATGCCGCCCAGCGCGTAGATCGGCAGGCCTGCCCGTCGGGCCATCCCGGCGAAACGGACCGCGCCGAGATGCGGCGCCCCCGGATGGCTGGCGGTGGCGAACACCGGCGACAGCAGCGCCGCATCGAGCCCTGCCCTGCACGCCTGGTGCAGCGCCGTGGCCGAATGGGCGGCGCCGGTCAACAGGCGGAACCGACGTCGCGGTATCCGGGCGCCACGCACCTGCCATTCCGGCAGATGCACGCCGTCCGCCCCCACCCTGGCGGCCAGCGCCGAATCTCCCGCCACCAGGAAGACGAGACCGCGCTGGCGGCACAGCCCCGCCAAGTCCGACGCCAGGGCCTCCCGGGCCGGCATGTCGTAGTCCCGCAGAATGACCCCCGCGCCCCGCGGCAGCGCCGCCGCCACGGCAAGGGGATCGGCCACCCGGCGTCGATCGGTCATGAACCACAGGGGCGGCAGCCCGCGGACGCGGGCGGCGCGGCTCTGCAGGGCTCGGGCGATCCGCCACAGCCGGATGAGGTCGGGACTGGCCATCAGCGGGGGACGCTAATATACAGGCTGCCATCTGGCCAGCCGCCCGAGAGGATCATGCCCGACAACGCCCAGATCGCCGCCCGTCTCGCCGAAATCCGCGCCCGCATCGACAAGGCGGCGCGGCGGGCCGGGCGCGACGGCGCGGCCGTCACGCTGATCGCCGTGTCCAAGACCCATCCGGCGGAGACCGTCGCGGCGGCCCTTGATGCCGGGCACCGCCATTTCGGCGAGAACCGGGTGCAGGAGGCGCAGGTCAAGTGGCCGGCGCTCAAGGAGAAATACCCGGACGTCGTGCTGCATCTCATCGGCGGCCTGCAGACCAACAAGGTCAGGGACGCGCTGGCGCTGTTCGACGTGATCCACACCGTCGACCGGCCCCGGCTGGCCGATGCCGTTGCCCGCGTGGGCGGAGAAATGGGGCGGCGGCCGTCCTGCTTCGTCCAGGTGAATACCGGCGAGGAAGCCCAGAAGGGCGGTTGCCTGCCTGCCGAGGTCGACGGTCTGGTGGGCCATTGCCGGGGCCTCGGCCTCGACCTGGCCGGCCTGATGTGCATCCCGCCGGTGGACGAGCCGCCCTCGCCGCATTTCGCCCTGCTCAGGAAGTTCGGCCGCCGCAACGGTCTGGACGGTCTCAGCATGGGCATGAGCGGCGACTACGAGACGGCGGTCGAACTGGGCGCCACCCATGTCCGCGTCGGCTCGGCGATCTTCGGCGCGCGGGGCTGAGCCGTCCCGTCCCTAATCGATCTCGATCACGCTGCCGGCCCGCGCGTCCCTGAGCAGGTCCCGCAGATCCTCCAGCGCGACGGCGACGCAGCCTTCCGTGGGGGCATAGTCGGGCGCGGCGACATGCAGGAAGATGGCGCTTCCTGCCCCGGGGACGACGGGTGCGTCGTTGTATCCCAGCACCACCACCAGGTCGTAGAGGCCGTCTTCCCGCCACATCCGCTCGCTCCGCGCCGGGTAGGGCAGAACTACCTTGGTGTTGTAGAGCGGATAGTCCGGATCGTCGCACCAGGCGTCGTCCGGAAAGAGCGGCAGCACGGGCAGCCGCGTCCGCGGGGCCTCCAGCCGGTCCGGCCGATAGAACACTCGCCTCAGCGGGAACCGCCCGGCCGGCGTCGCCCCGTCGCCCTCCTGCTTGGCGTGACGCACGCCACCGCGCCCGAGCGCGCAGCGCACCTGCCGGTCGCTCCAGGACAGCAGGCCGTCCCGGTCGACGCTGATCACCAGGCTCAGCTTTTCCTCCCGGCCTTGACGCCGGCGCCGGTCAGGTAATGCCCGCTGCGCCGTGCCTTGGTGGCCAGGTAGAGCTCGTTGTGGGCGTTCGACGGAAACTCGTGCGGCACCCGCTCCACCACGTCGATGCCGAAGCGCGCCAGGGCCGCCACCTTGTCGGGATTGTTGGTCATCAGCCGCACCGCCGTGTGGCCGAGATGGCGCAGCATCTCCGCCGCCGGCAGGAACAGCCGCTCGTCGGCATCGAAGCCGAGCCGCTCGTTGGCCTCGACCGTGTCGAAACCGTCGTCCTGCAGGTGGTAGGCGCGCAGCTTGTTGATGAGACCGATGCCGCGGCCTTCCTGGGCCAGATAGAGCAGGATGCCGGCGCCGGCGGCGCCGATCGCCTCGATGGCGCCGCGCAGCTGCTCGCCGCAGTCGCATTTCAGCGATCCCAGAAGGTCGCCGGTGAAGCATTCCGAATGCAGCCGGACCAGCACGGGCCTGCCGGGCTCGGGCTCGCCGATGACGATGGCGAGATGCTCGACGCCGCCGTCCTCCGGCCTGAAGGCGATGACCCTGCTCGTCTCCGCGCCCCGCAGCGGCACCCGCGCCGACGAGACGGGATGCAGGCTGACCGCCGCCACCTCGTCATAGGCCTCGATGTCCGCCGCATCGACCCATGCGATGCCGGCTTCCGGAAGCCCCGAGACCGGGGCGGTGATCGCGGCCGGCAGCAGCTGGCCGATCTTGCAGAGCTTGACGGCGGCCCGGTCGGTGTCCGGAACCGGCTCGCGCGCCGGCGACAGCGGGCCGCGCATGGGGTTGTCGAGGTCGTGGGTGGGATCCGCCAGGGACCGGAGCAGGCGGGCGCCGAAATGGGACGCGACCGGCAGCCGGATGATGTCGTCGCCGGTCGGGTTGATGCGCAGCACGGCGGCGCGGTTCGCGGTGATGGCGACCATCGGCGCGCCGGTCGCTCGTCGCCGCATCTCGGCCACGCTTTCCGCGGAAACCGATTCGGCAGCGAGACAAAGCGCGGTGCCGCTGTCGCCCCGAATGGCCGCCATGCGCCCGCGCCGAAGCGCCGCGAAGGCCTGATCGACCCGCTTCAGCAAGGCTTGGCGCGCTTCGGGATCGCGCAGGACGGCCGGATTAAGCGTCATCAGACTTATATACGGCGCGGAATGGCCGTATAACAGGAGAAAGAAACAGGACAGTGAGGGGGTCTCAATGTCCACACGCAGACACGTGTTGTTGATCGACGACGACGCTGATCTGCGCGATACGCTCGCGCACGAAATCAGCCAGTCGGATGGGTTTATCGTCAAGCAGGCCGCGAACGGCGCGCAGGGCCATGCGCTGGCGCGCGAGTACGACTACGACATCATCCTTCTCGATATCGGCCTTCCCGACGAAGACGGCCGCGATGTCTGCCGCAGCTTGCGCGGCGAGGGCCTCAAGATGCCCATCATCCTGCTCACCGCCGCGGCGACGGACGCGGATACCGTCCTGGGCCTGGAATCGGGCGCCAACGACTATGTGGTGAAGCCCTTCAACCTGGCGGTCCTGCTGGCGCGGATGAAGGCGCAGATCCGGCAGTACGAACAGACCGAGGACGCGGTCTTCCGCATGGGGCCCTACAAGTTCCGCCCCGGCCAGAAGCTGCTGGTGGACGAGGAGAGGGGCAGCCACAAGGTCCGCCTCACGGGCAAGGAGACCGACATCCTCAAATATCTCTACCGGGCGTCCGGCGCGGTCAGCCGCGAGGTGCTGCTCGACCAGGTCTGGGGCTACAACGCCAGCGTCAGCACCCACACCCTGGAAACCCACATCTACCGCCTGCGGCAAAAGCTGGAGCGGGATCCCGCCAACGCCACCCTGCTGGTTACCGAGGATGGCGGCTATCGCCTCTGCCCCTGAGAGCGCGGACGGCTTCGCGGTCCGGTTCTGGGGCGTCCGCGGCTCCCTGCCCTGTTCCGGTCCGGACACTGCGCGATACGGCGGCAACTCGTCCTGCGTCGAGATGACCTGCGGCGACCGCCGCCTGGTGTTCGACGCCGGCTCGGGCCTGCGGGCGCTCGCGGCCGCCATGGACGGACCGCAGGACTTCGACCTGCTGTTCAGCCACTTCCACTACGACCACGTGATCGGGCTGCCGTTCTGCGGTCCGCTCTACCGCCCCGATTCCCGGTGCCGCATCCATGCCGGCCGCGCCGGCCGGGAGCCGGACACGCGCGGCGTGCTCGAACGGTTCATGGCCGCACCCCTCTTCCCGCTGCGGCTGGACTTCTTCCGCGCCGCGCTCTCCTTCAACGATTTCGCGCCCGGCGACGGGCTCGATCTCGGGGACGGTATCTCGATACGCACCGCGCCGCTCAATCACCAGGACGAGGCAACCGGATACCGCGTCGGTTACCGGGGCCGGTCGGCGTGCTACGTCACGGACACGGAGCAGGAGGCGGGCGGTCTCGATCCGGGGATCCTCGGGCTGATCGAGGGTGCGGACCTCTTCATCTACGACTGCACCTACACCGACGCGGAATATTCCGCGCATCGCGGCTGGGGCCATTCCACGTGGCAGGAGGGCATGCGGCTGGCCGAGGCGGCGGGCGTGCGCACCCTCGTCATCTTCCATCACGATCCCGGCCACGACGACGCCTTCATGGACGTCATTGCGGCGGAGGCCGAGCGGGCCAGGCCCGGCACGGTCGTGGCGAAGGACGGGATGACGCTGACGCTGTAGCCCGGCGCACTTGTTCTCCCGCCGCGGCCGATGCCTCCTGGTGCCTGGTCACCGATCCGGGGTCGGCCCGCTTGTTCCGGTTGCAGGCGCGTCGGCCAGGCGGGAGAGCAGCCGGTCGCTCACCGCCGGCCATTCCTCGGCGAGGATCGAGAAGACCACGGTGTCCCGGATTCGGCCGGTCCAGCAAACGCGGTCGCGGCGCAGGATGCCTTCCTGCGTCGCGCCCAGCTTGAGCACCGCGGCGCGGGACCGGGCATTGAGCGCGTCGACCTTGAAACCCGCCCGCCGGGCGCCCGACGCGAAGACGTGACCCAGCAGCAGGTGCTTGGCCGCCGGGTTCACGACGCCGCCGCGGCACTCGGGTCGGTAATAGGTGCCGCCGATCTCGACCGTCGCATTCACCGGATCGATAGCCAGGATGCAGCTGACGCCGATCACCGATCCGTCGACCATGACGGCGTGGCCGATCAGGCTGCCTGCGTCCTGCTCCCGCAGGGTTCGCTGCCAGTAGGGTTCGAAGTGCTCGCCGACCAGAGAGTAGGGATAAAGCCGCTCCCAGATGTCCCGGTCGGCCTCGGCCGCGGCGCGCAGGCCATCCCGATGCCGGGCCTCCAGCGGCTCCAGGCGCACGAACGCGTTCTCGAGCGGGCACGCCGCGAGGCGCATGCTACACCTCGAGGTCCACGGTCACCGGCACGTGGTCGGAGCACTTCTCCCAGTCGCGGGCCTCGTCGAGGATCTGCACGCCCCGTAGCGCCGGCTTCAGCGCCGGCGTGACCCAGATGTGGTCCAGCCGGCGGCCGCGGTTGGAGGCGCGCCAGTCGCGGGCCCGGTAACTCCACCAGCTGTAGAGCTTCTCCGGCTCGGGATGGAAGGCGCGCACCGCGTCCACCCAGCCGGTGTCGTAAATGGCGGTGAGCTTTTCCACCTCGACCGGCGTGTGCGAGACGACGTCGAGCAGCTGCTTGTGGGACCAGACGTCGAATTCGGAGGGCGCCACGTTGAGATCGCCTACCATGACCATGCGGCCTTCCGGGTGGCACCGGCCCGAGAACCAGCCCGCGACCTCGTCCAGGAACATCAGCTTGTGGGCGAACTTGTCGTTCACCGCGGGATCGGGCACGTCGCCGCCGGAGGGGACGTAGAAATTGTGCAGCTCGATGCCGCCCTCCAGGGTGGCGTGGACATGGCGGGCGTCCTCCTTGCCGCACCAGTTGCGCCGTTCCGAGGCTTCGAAAGGCCGGCGCGACAGGATGGCGACGCCGTGATAGCCCTTCTGTCCGGCGATCACATGGTGGGCGTAGCCCAGCTTGTGGAAGGGCTTCAGCGGAAACAGCGGATCGGGGACCTTGGTTTCCTGCAGGCAGATGACGTCGGGCTGCAGGCGCTCCAGCAGGCCGGTCACCAGGTCGATGCGCAGCCGGACGGAGTTGATATTCCAGGTGGTCAGTCGCAGGCGCATGTGGCCGCCCCTCTAGAAGACGTTGTAGGAACGGCCGCTGAGGCCGATCGGCCAGCGCCCCATCTCGAACAGCCGGAAGCGCAGCGCGAACGGATGCTCCTCGACCGCTTGGGCGGCCAGCACAAGCGCCGCCTGGTAGCAGGCCTGCACCGCGGCGCCGGTCGCCGCCTCGATCACCTCGTCCTCCTGCACCGGCCACAGCGAGGCGGCGCTGGCGATGGACTCCACCAGCACCGGCCCGGCCCGCTCGGTCACGTAGGACAGCACGTGGGTCAGCGTGTCCTCGTCGAAATAGTTCAGCGCCTCGCGGCTGAGATCGGCGCGCAGCTGCTCTTCCACCTCCCAGGCTTCGCTGTTCAGATCCAGGTTGCTCGCGGCGTCGGCTGCCTCCTCCCAGTCGGCGACGGTAAGCGGCGCCGCGTCCGGAAAGCCGAGCATGTCGAGGTAGCGACGGGCGACCTCCTCGTCGCCTCGGTCGAACGGCTGGCCGATGCGTCCGAACCAGGGAAGCCGCACGACCACTTCTCCCAGCTTGCGGATGGCAGTGAAGGCGGCGGCCTGGTCCTCGTCGAGTTCGAGGTCGGAATCGTCGTCTGTTTCGTCCATGAGGGCTCCTCCGCCGTCCCTTTTAGGAGGCTCGGCCAGAGCCGTCCAGCCGTGTCGTCCAGCCGCGCCGGCAGCAGGCGCCGAACAAAGATAAGCCCGACCAAGATAAAATTCTTGGCCGGGCTCTGCGCTGTTACGCATGGTACCAGGAGGGGGGTCCGGTACCGGCAACGTCGGGTGCAGAACACCAAGGGAGGGGATGTGATACTGCACCGAGGGGACGCTGCTGCGCTGTATTTGGGCGTTGCGTCACAAAAATTCAACAGTCTTTTTGCCTATTTTTGCATCACTGGTATGCGCCCTGGAATGCCGATGACTCCTCAATACCTTAGCGTTGCACATCGTTTGCACGGCGCTGCCCACGAACCGGGCGGCGGTCGGTTACAAGCAGAGCTGTCGGCGAATCGCCGTGGCGGCATCAAGCCCTATTTGGTGGGCGGGCCGTGCCGCTGCGGCCGGGGGTCCTTGAAATCCCAAAGGGAATCGCCGAGCTTCACGTTGGTCTTGAGATTGTTCAGCGACACGATGGTCGCCGCGCCGCGCTCGTCGATCACCTCCCACTCGGTGAGCTTGAGCGGGTGCCGCGAGAAGGTCAGGCGCATGCTGCCCTCGTCGTGCTTCTTGGGATCGGCGATGGCGACGTTGATCCATTGCTCGTTGCGCTTCACCGCGAGCACGTCGACGTCCTGGCCGAAGGCGAAGTTAGTGCGCACCAGCGCCCGCAGCGGCGTGTCGTTGATCGGCCAGCGGGTCACCTGCCTCAGGTCGTAGTCCACCAGGGTGATCACCGTACCATCGCTGACGACCAGGATCGGCGACGGCGGGTCGTAGTCGAAGCGCAGCTTGCCCGGCTTCTCCAGCGACAGGGTGCCCGTGGAAACCTGATGGTTGGGTGCGATCTGGGTGAAGTCGGCGCGCAGCGACTTGATGCTCTTCAGATAGGCCTGAACGGCGGCGACGTCCTGCGCCTGGGTGGTGTCGAGCCCGGCATCGTCGCCCTTGGCTGGCGCTGCGGTGAGCGCTTCGGGGGCGGAGGCTTCGGCGGCGAGTCCGCCGGCCAGCAGCAGGCCGAGCACGGCGGCGGTGGTGGAAACGGTTCGAATCATGGGGTGCACCATAGCCGCAAGAGTCTGACTTTGTCATGAACGGTGACAGTCGCCGGCCGGTGCCATGAACCGCGGCGGCTCCCTCGCGTGCTGCGCCCGGCGGGGATCAGCCGCTGTGGTCGCCGATCAGCACTTCGCGCTTGCCCACATGGTTGGCGGCGCTGACCACGCCCTCCTTCTCCATGCGCTCGATGATCCGCGCGGCGCGGTTGTAGCCGATCTGCAGGTGGCGCTGCACGAAGCTGGTCGAGGCCTTGCCCTCGCGGGCGACCAGGGCGACCGCCTGGTCGTAGAGCTGGTCCTCGCCGTCGCCCTCGCCGCTTCCCGAGCCGCTGCCGGCCATGTCCAGTATGGTGTCGAAGCCGCCCTCGGGCTCCTCGGTGACGTTGGCGAGATATTCGGGCGCGCCCTGGGCCTTGAGCGCCCGGACCACGGCTTCGACCTCGTTGTCGGTGACGAACGGGCCGTGCACGCGGGTCACCTTGCCGCCCGCCGCCATGTAGAGCATGTCGCCGCGGCCGAGCAGCTGCTCGGCGCCCTGCTCGCCCAGGATGGTCCGGCTGTCGATCTTCGAGGTCACCTGGAAGCTGATCCGGGTCGGGAAGTTGGCCTTGATGGTGCCGGTGATCACGTCCACGGACGGCCGCTGGGTCGCCATGATCAGGTGGATGCCGGCGGCGCGCGCCATCTGGGCGAGGCGCTGGATGGAGCCTTCCACGTCCTTGCCGGCGACCATCATCAGATCCGCCATCTCGTCGACGATGATCACGATCAGCGGCAGCGGCGTCAGCTCGAGGGGCTGCTCCTCGTAGACCGGCCGGCCGCTCTCCGGGTCGAAGCCGGTCTGCACGGTGCGGACGAGCTGCTCGCCCTTCTCCTCGGCCTCGGCGACGCGCTCGTTGTAGGCGCCCAGGTTGCGCACGCCCAGCTTGGACATGGCCTTGTAGCGGTCCTCCATCTCGCGCACCGCCCATTTCAGCGCCACCACCGCCTTGCGCGGGTCGGTCACCACCGGCGTCAGTAGGTGCGGGATGTCGTCGTAGACCGACAGCTCCAGCATCTTGGGATCGATCATGATGAACCGGCAGTCCTGAGGCGGCAGCTTGTAGAGCAGCGACAGGATCATGGTGTTGATGGCGACCGACTTGCCCGAGCCGGTGGTGCCGGCGATCAGCAGGTGCGGCATGGCGGCGAGGTCGGCGATCACCGGCGTGCCGCCGATATCCTTGCCGAGCGACAGCGGCAGCCGCGCCTTGCTGCGCTCGTAGGTGACGTCGCCCAGCAGCTCGCGCAGCAGCACGGTCTCGCGGTGGGCGTTGGGCAGCTCGATGCCGATGGCGTTGCGCCCCGGCACCACGGCGACGCGGGCCGACACCGCGCTCATGGAGCGGGCGATGTCGTCCGCCAGGCCGATGACGCGCGACGACTTGGTGCCGGGCGCCGGCTCCAGCTCGTAGAGGGTGACCACCGGCCCGGGGCGGACCTGGCTGATCCGGCCCTGCACGCCGAAATCGTCCAGCACGGATTCCAGCAGCCGGGCGTTCTGCTCGAGGGCGTCCTCGTTGACCTTGTCGGCGCTGCGGGCCGGGTCGGGTGCCGTCAGCAGCGACAGGTGCGGCAACGCGAAGCGGGAGCCGGGCGTGAAGTCCAGGGCGGTCTGCTTCTCGTCGTCGGCGCGGCGGCTCTCGCGTCCCTTGCGCGGCGCGGGCGCGACGATGCTGCGCTTCTCTCGCTCTGCGGGCGCGTCTTCCGGCGGCGTCTCGGCCTTGCGCCGTCCCAGCACCGGCGCGATGCGCTCCCGCTCCGCCGGCGGCTGCCTGTCGCGGTGCAGGACCGGGGCGGTCTTCGGCGCCTCCACGGCGTCGTCGTCGTCGCGGCGCCGTCCCGCCAGGGCGAACGGCCAGTAGAGGGCGCGCCCCACATTGCGCCAGTGGCGCAGGCTGAATCCCATGGTGGGCAGCAGCAGCATGAGGGCGGCGACGCCCAGCAGCAGGCCGGGCAGCGCCGCGACCTTGGCGAAGTAGGGCTGGATCAGGCTGGTGTAGAGCAGCAGGCCCATCACCCCGCCGGGGCCGGCGTCCAGCGGCCAGTCGAGACGCGGCGCCAGGGTCTTGGCGGCGAAGGCGGTGACCACCAGGCACAGCGGCAGCAGCGCCAGGTAGAACCAGATCGACCGCAGGCCCTGGTGGGTCATGATCCGCCAGCCCCAGCCCAGCAGCGCCAGGGCCACGGCATAGCCGGCGATGCCCAGGAACTGGATGGTCCAGTTTGCGGCGAAGGCGCCGGGCGGGCCGAGCCAGTTGGCGGTGGCGCCGACCGTGCTGGTGTCGGCGCTCGGGTCGGCGAGGTTGAAACTGAACAGCGCGGCGGCGAAGGCGAAACCGAGGGCGATCACCGCGAGCCCGCCCAGTTCCACCAGCCGGCGGCGGACGAACTGCACGAACGCCTCGGGCAGGAAGGACTGTCTGGCCGCCGAGTTGCTCGAAGCCATCAGGTCCCCGCTTCGTCGCCGAGCGTGTCGCGGATGCTCTGCAGGGCCAGTTCCGTCACCTCCAGGGAGTTCACCAGCGCGACCCTGACATAGGCCGCGCCGGGATTATACCCCGAACCGTCGGGCCGCGACAAATACGCGCCGGGCAGCACCCGCACGCCGGCGCGGCTCCACAGCGTCCGGGCGGCGGACTCGCCGTCGCCCACGTCGAGCCACAGATAGAAGCCGCCGCCCGGGCGGTAGGCGCCGAAGCGCCCGTCCAGGATGCGCTCGGCGGCGTCGAACTTGGCCCGGTAGAGGCCCCGATTCTCCTCCACATGGGCTTCGTCGCTCCAGGCGGCGGCGGCAGCGGCGTAGACCGGCAGCGGCGACGGCGCGCCGCCATAGGACCGCAGCTCCCGGTAGGCGGCGATCAGCCGCGGGTCGCCGGCGACAAAACCGGACCGCAGGCCGGGCACGTTTGAGCGCTTCGACAGGGACTGGAAGCTGAGCACGTTGGCATAGGGCGCCGCGCGGTCGCCCAGACCCCGTTCCGCCAGGCTGCGGCAGGCCTCGAGCGCGCCGGTCGGCGGCGCCCCGGTGTAGATCTCGCCGTAGCACTCGTCGACCACCAGGGTGATGTCGTGCCGGCGGCACAGCGGGATCAGCGCGTCGAAATAGGCCTGGTCGGCCACCGTGCCCTGGGGATTGGCCGGCGTGCACAGATAGATCAGCGCGGCCCGCGACAGGATGGCCTCGTCGAGCCCGGCGAAGGCGGGCAGGAATCCGGTCTCGGCGGTGGCCGGCAGGTAGACCGGGTCGGCGCCCGCGGCCAGCGCGGCGGCGGCATAGCATTGGTAGAAGGGATTGGGCATCAGCACCAGCGGCCGCTGGCCGGCCTTGACCTCGGGCACGGCGACGAATGCCACGCCGAACAGCCCTTCGCGGGTGCCGGAGACCGGCAGCACGTGGCGGTCGGGCTCGATCCCCGACAACCCGTATCGGCGCTCCAGCCAGCCCGCCACCGCCCGCTGCCAGTCCGGCGTGCCCTGGATCGGCGGATACTTGGCATAGCCGTCGCGGTTCGCCTCGAGCACATCGGTGATGAAGGCCGGCATGGGGTGGCGCGGCTCGCCGATGGTCAGGTCCAGCGGCTGGTTGCGGCCGGCCGGCAGCCCGTCGAGCAGCGTCCGGAGCTGCGTCCAGGTGTGGGCGGGCAGATGCTGGAAACGGGGGTTGAGCACGCGTCGCACCGGCGAACAAAAGCAAAACGGAGCGCACTCTAGCGGCCGGGGCGGCCGGCGGCAAGGGTCTGTGCCGCCGGCCGATTCCGCCGCGCCCGCTCAGCGGCCGGTGACGTCCTCTTCCGGATAGGCGCCGATGTGGTGCAGCGACAGGTCGGCGCCGCGGAACTCCTGCTCGTCGGCCAGCCGCATGCCCATGGTCGCCTTGATGGCGCCGTAGACCACCAGCCCGGCGACGAGGGCGATCGCGGTGCCGGCGAGGCTGCCGACGAGCTGGCTGAGGAAGCTGACGCCGCCGATGCCGCCCAGCGCCCGCTGGCCGAAGATGCCGCAGGCGATGCCGCCCCACAGGCCGCACATCCCGTGCAGCGGCCACACGCCCAGCACGTCGTCGATCTTCCACTTGTTCTGGCACAGGGTGAAGGCATGGACGAACAGGGCGCCCGCCGCCGCGCCGACCACCAGAGAGCCCAGCGGATGCATCACGTTCGACCCCGCGCAGACCGCCACCAGGCCGGCCAGCGCGCCGTTGTGGGTGAAGCCGGGGTCGCTGCGGCCGCACAGCCAGCCGGCGAGGATGCCGCCCGCCATGGCCATCAGCGAGTTGATGGCGACGAGGCCGTTGATGCCGTGCAGGCTCTGGGCGCTCATCACGTTGAAGCCGAACCAGCCGATGCACAGCAGCCACGATCCCAGCGCCAGGAACGGGATGTTGGACGGCGGGATGCCCGCCACCGAGCCGTCGCGGCGGTAGCGGCCGCGGCGGGCGCCGAGCATAAGCACCGCGCCCAGCGCCACCCAGCCGCCGAAGGCGTGCACCACCACCGAGCCGGCGAAGTCGTTGAACGGCGCGCCGAAGTGGTGTTCGAGAAACGCTTGGAAGCCCAGGTTGCCGTGCCAGGCCATGCCCTCGAAGAACGGGTAGGCCAGCCCCACGATCACCGCCGTGGCCAGCAGCTGGGGGGTGAAGCGGCTGCGTTCGGCGATGCCGCCCGAGATGATGGCGGGGATCGCCGCGGCGAAGGTCAGCAGGAAGAAGAACCTGACCAGGTCGAACCCGCTGGGGGCGTAACCGGAGCCTTCCAGGGCGCCGGAGATGGTCGCGGCGCCGTGCAGGAAGTGCACGCCGTAGGCGATGCCGTAACCGACGAAAAAATAGGCAATGGTCGACACCGCGAAGTCGACCAGGATCTTCATCAGCGCGTTGACCTGGTTCTTCTTGCGGACCGTTCCCGCCTCGAGGAACGCGAATCCCGCATGCATGGCGAAGACGAGGATGGCCCCCATCAGCACGAAAAAGACGTCAGCCTCCCGACCGGACGCTGCCATTGGCTCTCTCCCTTTTTTCTCTCCCGGCGATCAAGACTTAGGCAGTCCGACCGCAATGACGGCAGTTTTGGAACCAAGAACCGTGCCAGTTCGCGACACGAAGCGAACAGTCCAGTGATTCCAGTCATTTGACGAGGAGGAAGGTAGCATGGGCCGGGGGTCGGACGGTACCGGGCCTGCCCAAAAAACGGGCCGGGCCCGCCCAGAAGGATTAATTTCTGGGCAGGCCCGGGGAGAGACCGGCTGGGAGAGCCGGGGGAGAGAAGCGTGGGGCCGGACCGGGGGAGGTGGGGTCCGGCCCCGATAGGCTTACTGCAGCGACTCGCCGTGGAGCGAGACGTCGAGGCCTTCGACCTCCTGCTCCTTGGTGACCCGCAGCCCGATGGTGATGTCGATCACCTTCAGGATGACGAAGCTGGCCACGCCGCTCCAGACCAGGGTGGCGAGGATGCCTTCGAGCTGGATGATCACCTGGTGGATGCTGCCGGCGGTGCCGCCGACGGCAGCCGAGGTGAACACGCCGGTCAGCAGGGCACCGACGATGCCGCCGACGCCGTGGACGCCCCAGACGTCGAGGGAGTCGTCGTAGCCGAGGGCCTTCTTGACGGTGGTGGCGGCGAAGAAGCAGATCACGCCGGCGGCGATGCCGATCCACAGGGCGCCCATCGGGTCGACGAAACCGGAAGCCGGGGTGATGGCGACCAGGCCGGCGACCGCGCCCGAGATGATGCCCAGGACGCTGGGCTTCTTGTGCACCATCCACTCGGTGAACATCCACGCCAGGGCGGCGACGGCGGTGGCGATCTGGGTGACGGTCATGGCCATGGCGGCGCGGCCGTCGGCGGCCAGTTCCGAACCGGCGTTGAAGCCGAACCAGCCCACCCACAGCATGGAGGCGCCGATCAGGCTCAGCGTCAGGATGTGCGGCGCCATGTTTTCATGGCCGTAGCCGGTACGCTTGCCGAGCACAAGGCAGGCCACCAGGCCGGCGATGCCCGCGTTGATGTGCACCACGGTGCCGCCGGCGAAGTCCAGCACGCCGGCGTTGGCCAGGAAGCCGCCGCCCCACACCCAGTGAGCCACCGGCGAGTAGACGATGACGCTCCACAGGCCCATGAACCACAGCAGCGCCGAGAACTTCATGCGGTCGGCGAACGCGCCGGTAATCAGCGCCGGGGTGATGATCGCGAAGGTCATCTGGAAGACCATGAACAGGCTCTCGGGGATGGAGCCGCTCAGGGCGTTCACGCCCATGCCCGACAGGAACAGCTTCTCGAACCCGCCGAAGAACTTGTTGGCGCCGGCGCTCGGGTTGGTGGTGAACGCCAGCGAATAGCCGACCACGAACCAGATCACGGTCACCAGGCAGGTGATCGCGAAGCTCTGCATGGCGGTGGCGAGAATGTTCTTCTTGCGCACCATGCCGGCGTAGAACAGCGCCAGGCCGGGCACCGTCATGAACAGCACGAGGGCGGTCGAGGTCAGCATCCAGGCCGTGTTGCCCGTGTCGAGGGTGGGCGTCGCGTCCTGGGCCAAGGCCGGCACGGCCACCAGGGCGGTGCCGAGGAGGGCCGACGCGGCCGCCAGAAGGGTGGGTTTCGTCTTCATGAATTAGATCTCCCTAACTCTTGTTCGTTCTAGACAGCGCCGGGGCCGGTCTCGCCGGTCCGGATGCGTGCGGCGAATTCCACCGGGACGACGAACAGCTTGCCGTCGCCGATGTTGCCGGTCTTGGCGGCGGCCATGATGGCCTCGAGCACCGCCTCGACCTTCTCTGCCGGAACGACAAGCTCCAGCTTCAACTTCGGGAGGAAGCTGACGTCGTATTCGGCCCCCCGGTAGATTTCGGTGTGGCCCTTCTGCCGCCCGAATCCCTTGACTTCGCTGACGGTCATCCCCGCCACGTCGAGCTCAGTCAGTGCCTCGCGCACCTCCTGAAGCTTCGACGGTTTGATGATCGCAATGACCAATTTCATGGGATCGTCCTTTGCCTCGTGGATCCAATTTTTTGGGAAAGGAGCGCGAGGCCGCGAACCGCCCGTCTCCCTTCTGGGTTCCTTAGAGTCAAGAACCGTGCCAATCCGGAACGGAACTGCTAACCCATTGTCCGGACAGCTGAAACGGCCGGCCTGCCACCCCCTCCCAGGCCGGCGCACAGATTTTGTGCGTGATGAATTTCTGTGCACTTTGAGTATTGTGGCTAGAAATTGACCATCCGGCTCCCCGATTGGGGATGGACAATGCGCCCGCGCCGCCGCCATGGTTGGCGGATGCACGATCCGTCTCCCTCTTCGCCCCGGCTCGATGTGCTGATCGTCGGCGGCGGCCTCGCCGGCCTCTCCCTCGCCGTCGCCCTCGGCCGCGCCGGCGTCGAGGTTGCGGTGGTGGAGCGGACCGCCCTCAACATGACCGTGGCGCCCGAATTCGACGGCCGCGTCACCGCCATCTCCTATGCCTCGTGGAAGCTGCTGCAGGCGATCGGCGCGTGGCGCCACATGGAGGAACACGGCGAGCCGATCCTGGACATTCGCGTCACCGACGGCGCTGCCCCCGTCTTCCTCGATTTCGATCACCGCGGGCTGGGCGGCGAGCCGTTCGGCTTCATGGTCGAGAACCGGCATATCCGTCTCGGCCTGCTACGGGCGATCCAGGATCTGGGCGCGGTGCGGATGATCTGCCCGGCGTCGGTCGAGGGCATCGACGCCCGCCAGGGCGGCGTCGAGGTGCGGCTCAGCGGCCATGGCAGCGTCTGCGCCTCCCTCGTGGTCGCCGCCGACGGCCGGCGGTCGCCGCTGCGCGAGGCGGCGGGCATCGGCACGGTCGGGCACGGCTACGCCCAGACCGGCATCGTCACCACTATCGCCCACGACATGCACCACCAGGGCATCGCCCACGAGCGCTTCCTGCCTGCCGGCCCCTTCGCCGTGCTGCCGATCACCGGCCGGCGCTCGTCGCTGGTGTGGAGCGAGAAGCATGCCGTCGCGGCGGCCCTGCTGCGGCTCGACGACGCCGGCTTCAACGCCGAGATCCAGCGCCGGCTGGGCGGGTTCCTCGGGGAGGTACGGGCGGAAGGCCCGCGCTTCAGCTATCCCTACGCGGTGCACGTGGCGGAGCGGTTCTGCGGCGAGCGGCTGGCGCTGGTGGGCGACGCGGCCCACGGCATCCATCCCATCGCCGGCCAGGGACTCAACCTGGGCTGGCGCGACGTGGCCGCCCTCGCGGAGCTGGTGGTGGATGCGGCCCGCCTGGGCCTCGACGTCGGCTCGCCGCTGCTGCTGGAGCACTACGACCGCTGGCGCCGCGTCGACACGCTGACGCTGGCCTCGGTGACCGACGGCCTCAACGCCCTGTTCACCAACGACATCGGCCCGGTGCGCCTGCTGCGCGACGCCGGCCTCGCGGTGGTCGACCGGATCGGCCCGCTCAAGCGCTTCTTCATGCAGCACGCCCGTGGCACGGTCGGCACCCTGCCGCGGCTGCTCAAGGGC
Source organism: Alphaproteobacteria bacterium (assembly GCA_016124315.1). GTDB lineage: Bacteria > Pseudomonadota > Alphaproteobacteria > SMXS01 > SMXS01 > RI-34. The sequence continues at coordinate 15,886 of WGNW01000034.1, read as the reverse complement.
GAGGCCCTGTAAAGGCCGGCTTCAACCGCCATCCACCGCGCCAAAAAAAAAGGCCGCTGGCAACGCCGGCGGCCAAGTCTGGGGGAGTCATCCAGTCGGTCAAGGGAGGGGAAAACCGACCGGACACGACCCTTATATAGGCCGAAACCTTAACGGTAGATTAACGGCGCGAAAAAATTCACTTGAAGAGCTTCGCGGCCGCCGACTGGCTGGTTTCCTTGGAGTCCATGGTGCGGCGAGTGCGGGCGATCTCCGCTTCCAGCAACGCGATCCGCTCCTTCAGTTCATAAAGCGACAGTTCGTCCAGCGATTCCTTGGCCAGCGCGGCGGCGCCCGTCGCCTTGGGGCGGGGCAGGTCGTCGAGATCCAATTCGTCCTCCTTCACAGGGGGCGCCCGGCGGGGGCGCTCCCGGAGCCTCGTCCGTCCCACAGCGGGTGTTTCCACCGCAAGACGGGATGATCTATGGTGCCGCGCAGTGTACTCGAAATCGGGGATCATCAGAATGACCGACCTGCCCGCGGCTGCGCCCGCCATCGTCGTGACCGAATTCGGCGGCCCGGAAAACCTGAAGCTGCAGAACGTGCCGGTACCGCGTCCCAAGGCCGGCGAACTGCTGATCCGCGTGCGCGCGGCGGGCGTCAACCGGGCCGATGCGGTCCAGCGGGTGGGGCAGTATCCGCCGCCGCCCGGCACCTCCGACATCATCGGCCTGGAATGCGCCGGCGACGTGGCGGCGCTGGGCGACGGCGTCGAGGGCTTCGCCGTGGGCGACAAGGTGTGTGCCCTGCTGGCCGGCGGCGGCTACGCCACCTACTGCACCGTACCGGCCGTCCAGGCGCTCCCGCTCCCCAAGGGCTACGGCTACGAGCAGGGCGCCGCCATCATGGAGACGTTCTGCACCGTCTGGACCAACGTGTTCGAGCGCGGCCGCCTGCAGGCGGGCGAGCGGCTGCTGGTGCACGGCGGTTCCTCGGGCATCGGCACCGCGGCCATCGCCCTCGCCCACGCCCGCGGCGCCGAGGTCTACGCCACCGCCGGCTCGGCCGACAAGTGCGCGGTCTGCGAAAAGCTCGGCGCCCGCCGGGCGATCAACTACCGGGAGGACGATTTCGTCGACGCGATCAAGGCCGAGACCGGCGGCGAGGGGGTCGACGTGGTGCTCGACATGGTGGGCGGCGACTACATCGCCCGCGACCTGTCGATCCTGCGCACCGAAGGCCGGCACGTCAGCATCGCCTTCCTCGGCGGCCCCAAGGCGGAGATCTCGGTGGTGCAGATCATGCTGAAGCGGCTCACCGTCACCGGCTCCACCCTCAGGGCGCGGACGCCGGCGCAGAAGGGCGCGGTGGTGCGCGGCGTGCACGAGAACGTCTGGCCGCTGTTCGAGAGCGGCGCCATCGCGCCGGTGATCGATTCGGTGTTGCCCCTGGCCGACGCGGCCGACGCCCACCGGCGCATCGAATCCAGCGCCCATATCGGCAAGATCATCCTGCGCGTCGACTAGCAATTTCTTTTAATCAGGCGGCGTCGGGCCTATATAGGGGCTTCACCCAAGCATTGACCCAGTCCGGCGCCGATGCGGCGCACAGGAGACTATTGATGAACCTACCGCTGATGCCGAAGGCTACCGCCGTATGGCTGGTGGACAACACGAAATTGACGTTCCGGCAGATCGCCGAATTCTGCGGCCTGCATGAACTCGAAGTTCAGGGCATCCCCGACGGCGAGGTGGCGCAGAACATCGTCGGCCTCGATCCGGTGGGCAACGGCCAGCTCACCCGCGAGGAGATCACCCGCTGCGAGGCCGACACCCAGGCGCGGCTGAAGCTCAACGAGCCGGTGATCCCCGAGGCCAAGAAGCGCAAGGGCCCGCGCTACACGCCGGTGTCCAAGCGGCAGGACCGCCCGGACGCCATCGCCTGGCTGGTGCGGCACCACCCGGAACTCACCGACGCGCAGATCGGCAAGCTGATCGGCACCACCAAGCCGACCATCGCCTCGATCCGCAACCGCACCCACTGGAACATGGCCAACCTGAAGCCGACCGATCCGGTGACGCTGGGCCTGTGCAGCCAGCTGGAACTGGACGACGCGATCCGGACGGCCGCCGCCCGCGTCGAGAAGACCCGCGGCTCCCAGCCTTCCGAGGCGCCGGCCGGCATGGGCGATCAGCCCTACGTGGACCTGGGGAAGATGCCCCAGCCCGACGTCAACTTCGAGTGAACGTGAGGCTGCCGGCGTCGGTCAGCGACGCGGGCGGCCGGTTACCCGGTCCCGCCGAGGCAGGGCGCGCCGCGGCGCCCGACGGCTGGCGCTTCAGCGCTGCAATCGCTTGATTTCGTCCTTGAGTCGGAGTTTTTCGCGCTTCAGGGAGGTGAGCCGGGACTGGTCCGGCGACGGGCGGTGGAGTTCGCTATCGATTTCGGTTTCGAGAAGGTGATGCTTGGTTTCGAGTGCGGAGAGGTGCGCCTCTGTCGTCATCAATATCTCCCTAAGTCGGATAACGGCCTTATATTACATCACGCCTTTCATCGAAGAGTCACGGAAGAACGATTCTAAAGTCGCGGGCGGAAAGCAGGGGGCACATGTGCACGCCAAGCAGGATGATCGTGGGCATCAGCGGCGCCTCCGGCGTGATCTACGGCGTGACCCTGCTGAAGGCGCTGCGCGACGCCGGGATCGAGAGCCATCTGGTGATGTCGAAGGCGGCCGAGTTGACGCTCGCCCATGAGACGGAGCTGAAGCCCGCCGACGTCCGCACCCTCGCCGACCATCATTATCCCAACGCCGATGTGGGCGCCGCCATCGCCTCGGGCTCGTTCCGGGCGCTCGGCATGGCGGTGGCGCCCTGCTCGGTGCGCTCCATGTCCGAGATCGCCACCGGCGTCACCTCGACGCTGCTGACGAGGGCGGCCGACGTGACCCTGAAGGAGCGCCGACGGCTCGTGCTGATGGTCCGCGAATCGCCGTTCCATCTGGGCCATTTGCGCACCATGACGGCGCTCACCGAGATGGGCGCGGTGATCGCGCCGCCCCTGCCGGCCTTCTATCCCCGCCCCGAGACCGTTCAGGAGATCGTCGAGCATTCCGTGGGCCGGCTGCTCGACCTGTTCGGCATCGACAACGCCCTGGCCCACCGCTGGCGCGAGGTCTAATCCGTCTCGAGATGGGCGAGCAGCGGAGTCGCGGCGTCCAGGAACGCATCCTCCGGACAGCCCAGCAGACCGGCATAGAGCCGCAGGTGGGCGACCGCCGCGCCGTTCCCTGCGGGGCCGCGATCGGGCGAGAGGTCTTGAAGCAGCGCCTGTTCCAGGCGCTCGGCCTCCAGTTCGGCCTGCTTGATGCTTTCCCGCAGGGCCGCTTCGCCACCCTGCCTGGCCAAGGCTCGGCGCATCCGCCTCAGGGGAACGGTGATGTCATCGCGCAGCCGGCGCACGGCGGTGTCGGCAGCGACCAGTTCCGGCCCCGACAGCCGGCCTCGCCACAGGCAATACAGCACGAGGTTCACGTCGGCGCCGAACCGCTCCTGCAGGTCGAGGCACGCGGCCTCCATGCCGGGCTGGCCGTAGAGGTCGAGCGAGAACCGCCACAGGCTCTGTGCAGGATTCATGTGCGGCGAAACCTTCTTGCGTTTGGCGCCCGCCTGCTATCATAGGGTCAAGACAGGGACCATGGACACACCGGGAACGATGGACGATCGCGCGGCGCTGGAGGCCAAGCTGGCCGAGTTGCAACTGGAACACAGCGACCTGGACGCGTCCATCACCGCCATGGAAGCGCAGGCCCATGTGGACCAGATCCGGGTGCAGCGGCTGAAGAAGCGCAAGCTCGCCCTCAAGGACCTGATCGCCAAGCTGCGCAACCAGCTCACGCCCGACATCATCGCCTGAGCGCCATCACCTGAGCGCCGTCACCTCCGCGCGGCCCCTTGCCCCGCCCTGATTCCCGCCTATAATCCCGCGCTTTTCCGGAGGAAGGCAACGCGATGGCGGATACGCCGCAAGTCGGGATCATCATGGGAAGCCAGTCCGACTGGCCGACCATGAAGCATGCTGCCGATATCCTGGAGACGCTGGGGGTCGCCCACGAGACGCGCATCGTCTCGGCGCACCGCACGCCCGACCGGCTGGCGGACTACGCCAAGTCGGCCCGCACCCGCGGCCTCAAGGTCATCATCGCCGGCGCCGGCGGCGCCGCCCACCTGCCGGGCATGGCGGCGGCGATGACCACCCTGCCGGTGTTCGGCGTGCCGGTGGAATCGCGCATGCTCAAGGGCTTCGACAGCCTGCTCTCCATCGTCCAGATGCCGGGCGGCGTGCCCGTCGGCACCCTGGCGATCGGCTCCTCCGGCGCCAAGAACGCCGGCCTGCTGGCGGCCTCCGTCGTCGCGCTGCTGGACGAGCGGGTGGCGCGCAGGCTGGAGGCGTGGCGCCAGGAGCAGACCCAGTCCGTGGCCCACGAGCCGGCGGACGAGGGTTAGGTCGTCATGCGGATCGCGCCCGGCGGCACCATAGGCATCTTCGGCGGCGGCCAGCTCGGCCGCATGCTGGCGCAGGCGGCCCGCAAGCTGGGCTACCGCACCGTGATCTTCACGCCCGACGCGGACAGCCCGGCCTCGCAGGTGGCCGACGAGACCATCGTCGCCCCCTACAAGCAGGAAGAGGCACTCAAGGCGTTCGCCGACAAGGTGGACGTGATGACCTACGAGTTCGAGAACATCCCGGCCCAGACGGTGCTGTTCGCCAGCAAGGACAAGCCGGTGCAGCCGTCGCTGCAGGCGCTCAAGACCACCCAGAACCGGCTGGACGAGAAGACCTTCCTTAATCGCATCGGCGTGCCGACCACGCCCTTCGCCGCCGTCCAGATGCTCGACGACCTGATCGCCGAGGCGCCGTTGCTGGGCTTCCCCTGCGTGCTCAAGACCCAGCGGGGCGGCTATGACGGCAAGGGCCAGATCCTGATCAACGAGCGCAAGGACGTCGGCCGCGCCTATTCGGACATGATGGGCCAGCCGTCGATCATCGAGGCGTTCGTCGAGTTCACCCGCGAGCTGTCCATCATCTGCGTGCGCGGCTTCACCGGCGCGCTGATGTTCTATCCGGTGGTGGAAAACGAGCACCGCAACCACGTGCTGTTCCGCACCACCGCGCCCGCCGACGTCTCCGAGCGCATGGAGCAGCGGGCGCAGGACCTGGCGCGGCGCATCGCCGAGGGCCTGGACTATATCGGCGTGCTGGCGGTGGAGCTGTTCGAGACCGTCGACGGCGGCCTGCTGGTCAACGAGCTGGCGCCGCGGGTGCACAATTCCGGGCACTGGACCATCGAGGCGTGCCGGACCAGCCAGTTCGAGAACCATATCCGGGCCATCTGCGGCCTCCCGCTGGGCCAGACCACCCTCACCCACCGGGCGGTGATGACCAATTTGCTGGGCGACGACGTGGAGACGGTCGACGACTGGAAGCGGGCCCCCGGCGCCACGGTCCACCTCTACGGCAAGGCCGACGCGCGGCCGGGCCGCAAGATGGGCCACGTCACCCAGGTCTTCCCGCTGGAGGACTGAACCGCCGGCCGGGGCCGATCTATCCCGCCGGCGGGTGCGTGAACGTCTGCGTCAGCCGTTCCCGATCGGCGGCGGTGAGGCAGAGCGTTTGCGCGAGGAAGCCGTCCATGCTGCCGGCGGTCTCGTCGATCCGCCGCCAGACCGCGCCGAGATATTCCGGGTGGACGGTGAACACGTCCCTCACCAGCTCGAGGTCGACGCCCAGCGCCTCCAGCCCGTGGCTGCGGGCGAAGTCCAGTTCCCTGCCGCGGTAGACGTCGGCCGAGATCAAGTAGTCCTCCACCACCGTCGGCCTGGGGACGCCGAGGGCGGAGAGCAGCAGGGCGGTCGCCACGCCGGTCCTGTCCTTGCCGGTCGAGCACATGATCATCACCGGCCCGTCCACTGTGGCGAGCTGCTGCAGGAATTCCCGGAACCGGGGCGTGCCCTCCTCCAGCATCTCGTAGTGCATCCGGGTCATCGCCGCCTTGCAGTCGACCTCGGCCGGCGGCAGATGCCGCAGGCTTTGCAGGTAGGGTCCCATGCTCCCCGGGCTGATGCCCACCTCGACCACGTCCGCCCGCTCGCGAATCCGCCCGCCCAGCGGCCGCTTCTGCCGTTCCGGCGGACTGCGGAAGTCGAAAATCAGGCGGATGCCGGTCGCCTCGAACCGTGCCGCATCCTCGTCGCCGTCAAGCTCGAACCAGCCGCCGCGGAACAGGGCGTCGGCCCGGGTGAGCCGCCCCTCGGCCGTTTCGTAGCCACCCAGATGGCGAAAATTGAGGCTGCCGCCGATGGTCACGAACCTGGTCATCGCCCGCTCACGCCGCCGCGTCCCGCTCGTCCTCGCCGTGGATCAGCACCCGGCCCTTGCCGCCGTCGATGGTGATGATGGCGCCGTCCGGGATAAGGTCGCATGCCGAGCCCAGATTGGCGACGCACGGGATGCCGTATTCGCGCGAGATCATCACCGCGTGGGCGACGACCCCGCCGCTCTCCACCACCACGCCGCCGATGATCGAGAACACCGTGGTCCAGCCCGGGTCCGTCGCGACGGTGACCAGGATGTCGCCCTTCTCGATCTTGCTGATCTCGCTGAGCTGCCGGCAGACCCGCGCCCGGCCGGTGACCACGCCGCTGCTGGCGCCGATGCCGCGCAGCCCCTCGCCGTCGTCGGGCAGCTGGTTGTCGTCGAAGGTCTCCCAGCCGCGGATGTATTTCGGCGGCTCCTTGTGCGAATAGCGTTCGTAGACCCGGCGCCGCGCCCGCACCCTGAGCGCGATGTCGCGCGCGCTCAGCTTGCCGTCGTCGACGGCCAGGATTTCCTCCCGGCTGAGGAAGAAGATGTCCTCTTCGTCCTGCATCAGGCCGCGCCCGATGTATTTGCGGCCGATCGCCGTCAGGAAGTCGCGCGGCCGGCCCATGTTCTTGTCGTTGTAGAAGCGCTCGAAATCCCGGTAGTAGAAGTAGTCCTGCACCAGCTTGACGAAGCGCTCGAACAGCCAGGCCTGAGCGAAGCCCATGGGCTCCTTGCGCAGCTCGGCCTTGCATTCCTCCAGTGTCCGTTTCATCCGCTCGTGCAGCCGCTGCTCATGGACCGCCGGATCATCCTCGTCGCCCAGCTTCAGCATCGGCTTGATGGAATGGAACACCATCTCCGGCTTGTGGCGCCAGCGGTGGTGGATCGGGTCGCGCTCGGCGCCGCCGCGGTGGCCGTAGTCCTTCAGGAACGCGTCGAGACGCTCCCGGAATTCGGCGCCGCCCTCCACGGCGTCCAGCGACGCCATGATCCTGCCGTGGTCCTCCTCGGCCGAGACCAGCGCCATCAGGGCCGGATGCTTGCGGATGACCAGCGCCAGCTTCCAGACCGCGACGTTCTCCTCGCTGGTCTTGGTGAACAGGCCCGACACAAGGCTGTTGTAGATGCGCTGGTCGGCGTCGCCGAACAGCTGCTCGCACAGCGTCCGCAGCGCGGCGGGCAGCACGAACAGGTAGATGGTGAAGGGCAGGGTGACGTTGGCGCTGAACTCGCTGTCGCCCATGGCCCGGATCTCCGTCTCGAAGATCTCCCGGACGCCGGCCTTCTCCAGGTCGACGCCGTCCCACACCGACTGGGTGTAGTCGGTCCAGCGCTCCAAATTGTCGAACACCTGCTTGGGGGTCTGGAGCAGCGAGACCTTGGGGCGGGTGAAATGCAGCCGGACGAGCAGCTGGATGAACTTCACCCAGTTGAACGGCAGGTTGCGGATTTCCTCCCGCTCCTCGGCCGGAAACGGCCACAGGGCCGAGTCGTCGCGGGCGAAGGGCGGGATGAAGCGGCGGATCCGCTCGCGCTCGAACTGGGCGTTGTAGTAGGCGCGCGCGCCGTACCAGCGGTAGAGCGGGATGTCCTGGAAGGTCTCCCTGGTGTAGCCCAGCCACTCCTCGGCGTCGGTGTACTCCAGCAGCCGCCACTTGATCATGGTCATGCCGCGCTCGAGGATGGAATAGAAGTACGGGCTGGACGGTCCGGTCTGCACCTCGTCGGAATAGGCCCGCGACCACACCCAGCGCTCGTCGTGGAGCCCGGCGAACGCACCGGGAGTCTGCCAGGCCTCGATGCCGTCGGCGAAATCGATGTCCGCTGCGGTGATCTCCCGCGACTGCAGGATGGCGAAGCGCCCCTCGGCGAAGCCCCATTCGATGTCCTGGGGAAAGCCGTAATGCGCCTCAATGCCCTGCCCGATCGCCGCCAGCTCCCGGATCTGCCCGTCGGTCAGCGTCTCGCGGCGCTGCTTGTCGGCGGGCACCGGCGCCTCGGCGCTGCCCCGGCCGTCGTCGCGGCGGACGGTCATGACCAGCTTGTCGTTGACCACCCGCTCCTTGATGGCCAGCCCGTCCTTCAGCACGATGTACTGGTCCGGGTTGACCCGGCCCGACACCACCGCCTCGCCCAGGCCCCAGCTGGTATTGAGGAAGATCTCGCCGGTGTTGCCGTTGACCGGGTTGGCGGTGAACATCACCCCGGCGACCTCCGAGGGGAACATTTCCTGCACCACGACCGCCAGCAGCACGTCGGCGTGCACGAAGCCCTGGCGGTGACGGTAGGAGATCGCCCGGTCGGTCCACAGCGAGGCCCAGCAGCGCTTCACGTGCCCGACGACGGCCTCTGCGCCTTCCACGTGGAGGTAGGTGTCCTGCTGGCCGGCGAACGAGGTGCCCGGCAGGTCTTCCGCAGTAGCCGACGACCGGACCGAGACGCTCAGCGGGCCGCCCAGCGCCGCCTCGAGGGCGGCATAGCCGTCGCGGATCGCCGCCTCGATATCGGTCGGCATGTCGGCCGCCATGATGAGGCTGCGGATACGCGCGGCCCGGCGTTCCAGTTCGGCGACATCGTCATAGTTCAGGCCGTCGAGGGCGCCCAGGATCGACGGCTGCAGCCCGTTGGCCTCGACGAACGCCCGGTACGCCTCGGTGGTCACGCAAAATGCCTTGGGAACCGGCAGCCCGGCCTTGGTCAATTCCCCGAGATTGGCGCCCTTGCCGCCGACCAGCGGGATGGAGCGCGAATCGATCTCGTCCAGAAAGGTCGTGTACCTTGGCACCCTGCTCTCCCCATGCTACGTCTTCCCCAATGCAGATATGTTAGCAGTAGCTAACTTCACTTCCAAGCGCAAAGGAAAGGCCGCCCGGTGCCCGCACGCGCCCATGCCAAGCTCCCGAACAAGGCGCCCCGCGCGAGGGGCGGCCGCGACGGCGCCCACACGCGCGAGCGCATCCTCGAGGAGGCGACCAAGCTGATCGCCGAGCGCGGCTACCGCAACACCACCATGAAGGCGGTGGCGGAATGCGTCGGCGTGACCGAGCCGGCGGTCTACCGCCATTTCGACGGCAAGGAGCGGCTGCTGCTGGCGGTGTTCTCCGAGACGGTTGCCCGCATCCTGAGGCCTGTCGCCCGGGACACCTCGGGTCCGGCCATCGACGGCATCGTGCGCCAGCTCGGCCTGCTGATGAGCCCCGGCCAGGCCACCCTCCGGCGGCTGATCGCGGAGATGTATGCCGCCGCCGCCATCGAGCCGAAGGTCGCCGCCCTCGCCCGGGAGTTCGTCGATGACGCCTCCGCCCTGCTGATCGAGGAACTCCGGCGCGCGGTCGCGGAGGGCGACGCCTCGCCCGACCTGAACCTGTCCCACGCCCGCGCCGCCATCCACATCTTCATGGCCGGGCTCGCCCATCACGAGACCCTGGCCGCCGATCTGATCGGCGACGAGGCCTGGGTGCGGTTCGTCGAGACCGCCCTGCGGAAGGTGCTCTCCCCGCAGGCGAGCTAGGGCTTCATCCTGGTTTCGCCGGGATAGCGCAGCCGCGACAGGCAGGCGGCCAGCGACGGGACCTCGTTGAGGCGCTCGCGGAGGCGGGCCTTGGCCTTCTCGACGGTCATCACGTCCTCGATGCGGCGGTCGAGGAAGGCCCAGGTGTCCGCCGAGTTCTCGGAGCTGTCGGCGACCCAGAACAGCACGGTGCTGGTGTAGACGCCGCCCAGGGACAGCCGCTTGGTGTAGAAGCTGAAGTCGGTGGACGCATCGCCCGCCGCCCGCCACATCAGGTCGACGGTGCGCGACGCCATGCGCAGGCCGAGCGGCGCGTTGCCGGGCAGGCTGAGAAAGCTGAGGGCGCGGCGCTCCGCCTCCTTGTGGGCGGCGACGGCCTCAATCCGGCTGCGCACCGCCGTCCGTATCCGGTCGCGGATGCGCATGGATCCGATGTCCAGCTCGTCGAGCCGGGCGAGCATGCGGGCGTCGGCGTCGCGGGCGAAGAAATCCAGCAGGTCGCGGGCGCCGCCGGGGAACGCCATGCCGGCGGTGCCCTCGTCCTCGCCGATGTCCCGCGCCGCCTTGTTCAGGCTGATGGCGCTCCAGCCGTCGAACGGGATGTGGGGCAGCGCGGCCTCCAGCAGCCGGCGCCGCAGCGGATCGAGATGGTCGGCGTCCGTTTCGGTCATGGAAATGAATATGGTTACTCAGGTGCGGCCGGTCAAAGGGCTTCACAAGACCTGGACGAAATGGTACATACGCGCCACCTTGCCGGCTGGAATAGGCTGGCGACGAACCTATATGTCGGCCATGGGCCCCATCAGAAACAGGAGAGAACGTGCAGGTTTCCGTTCGTGACAACAATGTCGATCAGGCGCTGCGTGCCCTGAAGAAGAAGATGCAGCGCGAAGGTATCTACCGGGAGATGAAGCTCCGCCGTTTCTACGAAAAGCCGTCCGAGCGCCGCGCCCGCGAGCACGCCACGGCGATTCGCCGCGCCCGCAAGCTGGAGCGCAAGCGCGCCGAGCGCGACGGCTCGCTCTGAGCCTCTCCGGATACCGGACCGCAAAAGCCGCCCATCGGGCGGCTTTCGTGTTTCTGGAGGTCAGCATTCCGGGACGGTGACGATCGGCCCTCCCGGTTCGTTCCAACGGAACAGGACGACGTGCTGATCGCGGCCAGGCACCAATCCGCCTTGGCACTCATGTAGAGGGTCACCTGACCCGGTGCGTGGTATCGGCCCGCCGAACCTGGTGCGGGCGCCGCCAGCACCGCGCCGATCCGCTCGGGCAGCATGGCGCGCCAGCAGTCTCCGGAATACGCGGTCAGCACGGCGGCCTACCTTGATCGAGGGAAGCGGTCACTCTGGCTCTGGTCCGTCATGAGGCGCCTGCTGCCGTCGGGACCACTACTTGGGTATCCCGAACTCGTCGCAAAGCATCTCGTCCGGGTCCCGCGGATCGAGGATGGGCAGTCGGTCCACAGCTTCCGCGATCCTCATCAGCTCCTCTAGGGAAGCCTTCTTCGGTTTTTGGAGGGTGGCGATCTTCTCCGACAATGCCTGCCTTATGGCCTCGGTTGCTGATGTGCCGGTAAGCCTCGCCAGTTCCCTGGCGAGACGGTCGATTTCGGGGTCCAGAATGTTGAGTGCCATCACGTTCAGGAATCAGATGCGAACTATCCTCTACAGATATGTATCGGGTCGACGGACCGGACAACATTCGTCGTCTCACCGCCGATCCGCCAGGGTGAACCAGCCGACGCCGGCGATGACCAGGGCGGCGCCCAGCCAGTCGGTGCCCGACATGGTTTCGCCCAGGATCAGCGCGGCGAGGCCGATGGTGGCGAGCGGGCTCAGCGTGCCGATCACCGCGTTGGCCTGGGCCGAGATGCGGTGCAGCGCCGCGTTCAGCAGGAACGACGGCACCACCGTCGCGCCGATCGCCAGGAACACGGCGCTGGCGGCGGCCCGGGGCGGCACCAGCAGGGCGGCGGACGGATGGGTCACCAGGAACTGGCCGATGGCGACCGCCCCCGCCGACGACATGGCGATGCAGGTGAACAGCCGCGGTCCCGTCCGGGCGATCACCTGCTTGGCGAGCAGCTGGTAGAGCGCGAAGGCGACCGCCGCCATCAGCACGAGGCCTGTGCCCCGGTAGAGGTCCGGGCCCGTCGCGGTGGCACCGGCGAACAGCAGGGCGAGGCCGGCATAGGAGAAGACGAAGGCCAGCAGCGCCCGCGGCCGCACCCTCTGGCCGAAGAACAGCGCGCCGAACACCACCGTGAACAGCGGATAGGTGAACAGGATCAGCCGCTCGAACTGCGCGCTGATGTGCTCCAGGCCCATGAAGTCCACGTAGCTGGCGAACCAGTAGCCCAGCACGCCCACCAGCGCCGCCCGGCCGGCGAGCGCCGGCTCGATGGCGGCCGCGCCCTCGCGCCGGCGCGCCCGCAGCGCCACGGCGCCGATCGCCAGGTAGAACGGCAGCGAGATCACCATGCGCAGGGCGAGCAGGGTCTGCGCGTCCACCCCTTCCGCATAGGCCAGCTTGATGGCGATGCTCTTGGTCGAGAACAGCACGGCGCCGAGCGCGCCGAGGCCGTAGCCGGCCAGCTGGCGGGAGGATCGGGTTTCGGGTCGGTCGAGGACGGTGCTCATGCGATCGCTTCTTCTGTCAGAGGGCGAGCGATCGCGTTGCAGGGTCACCGGCGGCGCGTCGCCCGCGCGGCCGGTGGGGTGCAGACGTCAGGCACCGCCCCGGTCGCCGGGACCGGGGATAATCCAGAGGATGGTGCTGCGGGACGTCGTCATGGCGGGCAAGCTAGCGCGCGCGGGCGGCGCCGGCAAACAAAAAGGCCGCCCGCAGGCGGCCTTTCCGTTCGTTGCGTCCGCCCTTCGGCTACAGCGACTTGACGATCTCCTCGACCATCTTCTTGGCGTCGCCGAACAGCATCATGGTGTTGTCGCGGAAGAACAGCTCGTTCTCGATGCCCGCATAGCCCGAGCCCATGCCGCGCTTGACGAACAGCACCGTCTTGGCGTTCTCCACGTCGAGCACCGGCATGCCGTAGATCGGGCTGGCCTTGTTGGTCTTGGCCGCCGGGTTGGTCACGTCGTTGGCGCCGATGACGAAGGCCACGTCCGCCTGGCTGAACGACGAGTTGATGTCCTCCAGCTCGAACACCTCGTCGTAGGGCACGCTGGCCTCGGCCAGCAGCACGTTCATGTGGCCAGGCATGCGGCCGGCGACCGGATGGATGGCGTACTTGATGTCGACGCCTTCCTTCTTCAGCTCGTCGGTCATCTCCTTGAGCGCGTGCTGCGCCTGGGCGACGGCCATGCCGTAGCCGGGGACGATGATGATCGAGCCGGCGTTCTTCATGATGAAGGCCGCGTCCTCGGCCGAGCCGCGCTTCACCGGCCGGGTCTCGGCCACGCCGCCCGTCGCGCCGGCGTCGGCCTCGCCGCCGAAGCCGCCCAGGATCACGTTGAAGAACGAGCGGTTCATGCCCTTGCACATGATGTAGCTGAGGATGGCGCCCGACGAGCCCACCAGCGCGCCGGTGATGATCAGCGCGGTGTTGGACAGGGTGAAGCCGATGCCGGCCGCCGCCCAGCCCGAATAGGAGTTCAGCATGGACACCACCACCGGCATGTCGGCGCCGCCGATGGGGATGATCAGGGTGATGCCCAGCACGAAGGACAGGCCGGCGATCGACCAGATCACCCAGGCCTGCTGGGTCATGCAGAAATAGACGATCAGCGCCGCCAGGATCAGGCCCAGCAGGGCGTTGAGCAGGTGCTGGCCGGGGAAGGTGACGGGCGCGCCCGACACCAGGCCCTGCAGCTTGGTGAAGGCGATCACCGAGCCGGTGAAGGTGATGGCGCCGATGGCGGTGCCCAGCGACATCTCCACCAGGCTTTCGGTGTGGATGGCGCCGACCGCGCCGATGCCGAACGCCGACGGCGAGTAGAACGCGCTCGCCGCCACCAGCACGGCGGCGAGGCCGACCAGGCTGTGGAACGCGGCGACCAGCTGGGGCATGGCCGTCATCGGCACGCGCCGGGCGATGATGGCGCCGATGCCGCCGCCGATGGCGATGCCGCCGCCGATCATGGCGATGGTGATGCCGTCGAGCTCCGGCGCGATGTTGGCGAGCACGGTGCCGACGGCGATGGCCATGCCCAGCATGCCGAGCCGGTTGCCCCGCCGCGAGGTCTCGGGCGACGACAGGCCGCGCAGGGCCAGGATGAAGAGCACGCCTGCCGCGAGGTACAGGAGCGCGGTGAGATTGGGACTCATGGGCCGGCCTCCTCCCTACTTTTCTTTTTTCTTGTACATGGCGAGCATGCGCTGGGTGACGAGGAAGCCGCCGAAAATGTTCACGGAGGCCATCATCAGCGCGAAGAAGCCGAGGATCTTGGACGTCCACTCGGTACCGGTGACCAGCTGCACGCCCACGGCGATCAGCGCGCCCACCACGATCACCGAGGAGATGGCGTTGGTGACCGCCATCAGCGGCGTATGCAGGGCTGGCGTCACGCTCCAGACCACGTAGTAGCCGACGAAGATCGCGAGCACGAAGATCGCGAGCTGGAATACGAAGGGATCGACAGCTTCCATGTCTATGCTCCCGTGCCGGAGAATTGGGGATGGACGACCTGGCCGTCCCGGGTCAGCAGGATCCCGGCCACGGTCTCGTCTTCCCAGTCGAACGACAGCGCGCCGTCCTTCACGTGGGGGGTGATGAAGTTGAGCAGGTTCTTGGCGAACAGGTTGGAGGCGTCCACCGGCACCCGGCTCGGCACGTTGAAGTAGCCGATGATGGTGACGTCGTGGCGCACCGCCACCTCGCCGGGAACGGTCAGCTCGCAGTTGCCGCCGGTCTCGGCGGCCAGGTCGAAGATCACCGAGCCGGGCTTCATGGACTTCACCATGTCCTCGCTGATCAGCTTGGGCGCGGGGCGGCCCGGGATCAGCGCGGTGGTGATGGCGATGTCCTGCTTGGCGATGGTGTCGGCGATGAGCTTGGCCTGCTTGGCCTTGTATTCGTCGCTCATCTCCTTGGCGTAGCCGGCGGCGGTCTCGGCCTGCTTGGATTCCTCGTCCTCGACCATCAGGAACTTGCCGCCCAGGGATTCCACCTGCTCCTTGGTGGCGGGCCGCACGTCGGTGGCGGTGACGATGCCGCCCATCCGCTTGGCGGTGGCGACGGCCTGCAGGCCGGCGACGCCGGCGCCGAAGATCATCACCTTGGCGGGCGCCACGGTGCCGGCGGCGGTCATCATCATCGGCATGGCGCGGTTGTAGTGGTTCGCCGCCTCGATCGCCGCCTTGTAGCCGGCCAGGTTGTTCTGCGAGCTCAGGATGTCCATGGACTGGGCGCGGGTGATGCGCGGCATCAGCTCCATGGCCATGGCGTTCACGCCGGCGCTTGCATAGGCCTGAAGGCCTTCCATATCCTGATAGGGCGCCAGCGACGCGATCAGGTAAGCGCCGCGCCCGATGAGGGCCAGCTCGTCGATCTCTCCTTCGCCGGCACGCAGCGGGCGCTGGATCTTGAAGACGACGTCGGCATCGGCATAGGCGGACGCGGCGTCGGGAGCGATCGTGGCGCCGGCGTCCGAAAACAGACGGTCGGGCATGGCGGCGGCTTCGCCGGCGCCGGTTTCGACGACCACGTCGAAGCCGAGGCCCGAGAGTTTCTTGACCGTGTCAGGCGAAACCGCGACGCGGCGCTCGTGCGGTCGCCGTTCTTTTGGTACAGCGATTTTCATGAAAAAGTCCCGTATACCGTTTTTCTAGGCGGTGTTTATCGTTGGCCGGGACTATAGCAGACGCGGTTTGCGCTGCAACCACGCCCGCTGTGCACCAGCGCCCGTGACTTTAGGGAATTTGCACGGCTGCCGGTTTTCCCGGTTAGTGCCGGTTCCGCCTGCGCTTCGCTGCGGTTAATTGAAGGGCTTCCACATCGCGTGTCTGTCCGCGATGCCGGCGGCCACGTCCTTGCCGCCGCAATTGTACGCGAGATAGAAGTAAAAGTACTTTTGGC
>WGNW01000042.1 GCA_016124315.1 Alphaproteobacteria bacterium | reverse complement strand
TGGAGCTCTACATCTCCGACCATCCGCTCGACTGCCTGACCTGCGCCGCCAACGGCGACTGCGAGTTGCAGGACATGGCGGGCGCCGTCGGTCTGCGGGAGGTGCGCTACGGCTATGAGGGCGCCGGGCATCTGGACGCCCCCAGGGACGACAGCAACCCCTATTTCAGCTTCGATCCTGCCAAGTGCATCGTCTGCTCCCGCTGCGTACGCGCCTGCGACGAGGTGCAGGGCACCTTCGCGCTGACCGTCGAGGGCCGCGGCTTCGGCTCGGCCATCTCACCCGGCGGCTTCGACGATTTCCTGGGTTCCGAGTGCGTCTCCTGCGGCGCCTGCGTGCAGGCGTGCCCGACGGCGACGCTGATCGAGAAGTCGGTGGTGGAGAAGGGCCAGCCGGAGCGCAGCGTGCTCACCACCTGCGCCTATTGCGGCGTCGGCTGCTCGTTCAAGGCCGAGATGCAGGGCGAGGAGGTGGTGCGCATGGTGCCGTGGAAGGACGGCGGCGCCAACGAGGGCCATTCCTGCGTCAAGGGCCGCTTCGCCTGGGGGTACGCCACCCACGCCGAACGGGTGCTGCACCCCATGGTGCGCGAGCGGACCGGCGATCCCTGGCGGCAGGTGAGCTGGGAGGAAGCCATCGCCTTCGCCGCCGGCCGCTTCCGCGACATCCAGGAGCGCCACGGGTCCGGCGCCGTCGGCGGCATCACCTCGTCCCGCTGCACCAACGAGGAAGTCTACGTTGTGCAGAAGATGATCCGCGCCGCGTTCGGCAACAACAACGTCGACACCTGCGCCCGCGTCTGCCATTCGCCCACAGGCTACGGCCTCAAGGCGACCTTCGGCACCTCGGCGGGCACCCAGGACTTCCGCAGCGTCGAGCAGGCCGACGTGATCCTGCTGATCGGCGCCAATCCCACCGACGGCCACCCGGTGTTCGCCTCACGCCTGAAGCAGCGGCTGAGGAAGGGCGCGCGGCTGATCGTGGTCGACCCGCGCCGCATCGACCTGGTGGAGGGGCCGCACTTGCCGCGGGCCCTGCACCTGCCGCTGCGCCCCGGCGCCAACGTCGCCCTGATCAACGCCATCGCCCATGTGGCGGTGACCGAAGGCCTGGCGGACACCGGATTCGTCGCCGCCCGCTGCGAGGCGGAGTCCTTCGCCCGCTGGACCGCCTTCATCGCCGATCCGCGCCATGCGCCCGAGGCGGTGGAGGACGTCACCGGCGTGCCCGCCGAGCGCGTCCGCGAGGCGGCGCGGCTCTACGCCGGCGCCGGCAACGCGGCGATCTATTACGGGCTGGGCGTCACCGAGCACTCGCAGGGCTCCACAATGGTGATCGGCCTCGCCAACCTGGCCATGGCCACCGGCAACATCGGCCGCGAGGGCGTCGGGGTGAACCCGCTCAGGGGCCAGAACAACGTGCAGGGGTCGTGCGACATGGGCTCGTTCCCCCACGAGTTCCCCGGCTACCGGCACGTGTCCGACCCGCTGGTGCGCGGCGCGTTCGAGGCGGCCTGGGGCCGCAGCCTCGACGCCGAGCCGGGCCTGCGCATCCCCAACATGCTCGACGCGGCGCTCGACGGCAGCTTCCGCGGCATCTTCATCCAGGGCGAGGACATCGCCCAGTCCGACCCGGACACCCGCCACGTCATGGCCGCGCTCGAGGCCATGGAGTGCGTCGTGGTGCAGGACCTGTTCCTCAACGAGACCGCCGCCTTCGCCCACGTGTTCCTGCCCGGCACCTCGTTCCTCGAGAAGGATGGAACCTTCACCAACGCCGAGCGTCGGATCAACCGGGTGCGGCCGGTGATGCCGCCGCGTACCGGACTCCACGAATGGGAGGTGGCCTGCCGCCTCGCCGAGGCCATGGGATACGGAATGGACTACGCCGATGCGGCGTCGATCATGGACGAGATCGCCGAGCTCACGCCCACCTTCCGCGGCGTCAGCTTCGCCCGCCTCGATGCGGAGGGTAGCCTGCAATGGCCCTGCAACGACGCCGCGCCCCACGGCACGCCGGTGATGCACGTCGACGGCTTCGTGCGCGGCAAGGGCCGCTTCATCCTCACCGAGTTCGTGCCCACGGAGGAGCGCACCACGCGGATGTTCCCGTTGATCCTCACCACCGGCCGCATCCTCAGCCAGTACAACGTCGGCGCCCAGACCCGGCGCACCGCCAACGTGGCGTGGCACAAGGAGGACCAGCTGGAGATGCATCCCCACGACGCCGAGGAGCGCGGCGTCGCCGACGGCGACCGGGTGATGCTGGCCAGCCGCAAGGGCACCACGGCGCTGCGCGCCACGATCACCGACCGGATGCCGCAGGGCGTGGTCTACACCACGTTCCACCATCCGGTGACAGGCGCCAACATCGTCACCACCGAATTCTCCGACTGGGCCACCAACTGCCCCGAATACAAGGTCACCGCCGTGCAGGTCACCCGCACCAACCGGCAGGCCGACGCGGCGGCCGAGGCGGCGGAATAGCATGGCCGGCTCCGCCCTGCGCCGTCCGCCCCGCTTTCCGCGCGCCCAGTCGGTCGCCGACGGCAGGCTGGGCGACGCCGACGCGGTGCGCTGGCATCTGGCGGAGGAGGTGCCGGCGGCGGTCACCTTCAACGGGGAATCCTCGGTGGTGATGATGGTGACGCCCGCGGACCTGGAGGATTTCGCCGTCGGCTTCGCCGTGACCGAGGGCATGGTGGACGGCGCGCCCGACATCGACGGCGTCGAGGTGCTCGCCACCGCCAACGGCTACGTGATCGACCTGCGGGCGGCGCGGCTGACGGAGCGGGCGGCAGGCAGCCGCGCCATCGCCGGGCGCACCGGCTGCGGCCTGTGCGGCGTCGAGTCCCTGGAGGACGCCGTCCGCCCGGCGCGCAAGGTGACGGCCAGGCATGCGATCGCCCCCGATACCGTGGCCCGGGTGTTCGAGGCGCTGCCCGATTTCCAGCCGCTCAACCGGCTCAACCACTCGGTCCACGCCGCCGCCTGGTGCGCCCCGTCGGGCGACATCCTGCTGGCGCGGGAGGACGTGGGCCGGCACAACGCCCTCGACAAGCTCATCGGCGCGCTGCTGCGCGGCGGCCGCGATCCGGCGGACGGCTTCGTGGCCATGTCGAGCCGCTGCAGCTTCGAGCTGGTGCAGAAGGCGGCGGCGGCGGGCGTTCCCTGTCTCGCCACCATCTCCGCGCCCACCACCCTCGCCCTGTCCATGGCGCGCGAGGCGGGCATGACCCTGGCCTGCCGGTCGCCGGACGGGGTCGTGCTGTTCGCGGAGGTCCGGTGATGGACGAGGCGACCTTGGTCCGGATGGCCAACCAGATCGCCGCCTTCTTCGCGACGGAAGGCGCCACCGCAGCCGTCGACGGCATTGCCGGCCATATCCGCAGCTTCTGGAATCCCCGCATGCGCCGGGCCTTCTGTCGCGTGGTCAAGGCGGGCGGCGAGGGCCTGTCGCCGCTGGCGCTGGAGGCCGGACGGCGGCTGGCGTCGGAGGACGCGGCCCACCGGCCGGCCTGATCACGCGGGCGCGACGTCGTCCTTGGCGCCGGCCTTCCACTCCAGGGTGGCGAAGGCGCCGCAATTGCCGCACAGCTCCGACCACGCGCTCTGCCGGTAGCCGCAGGTGCCGCACTGCCAGGCCGGGTCGCGCTCGGCGTGGGCCGCCTTGCTGGCGGCGTAGTGGGCGCTGGCCTCGTTGCCCAGTGTGCGCTCGAGCTGCTCGACGGCCTGGAAGACCCGCCGCTGCGGCGCCAGTTCGGCGGCGGCGTTGAGGTGGCTGCGGGCCGGCCCGGCGAGGTCGGCGGCCATCGCCTGACGGGCCAGCGCCAGGTGGCCCTCCAGCCCCTGCCGCTCGCTCACCAGCGTCTCCAGGTGCTTGTAGAGCATGGCGGGCGAGCGTTCGTCGGCAAGGCCGAGCCACGCGGCCGCGAGGTCGGGATGGGGCAGGTGCCGCCAGCCCTCGCGGATCACCGCCTTGGCGCGGCGCAGGCCGCCCTTCTTGCGGTAGAGCTCCGCCGCCAGCAGGCGGGCGGCGACCAGTTGCGGATCGAGCTTGCACGCCTCGCGGGCCAGCTTCAGCGCGTCGTCCTCGCGGCCCTCGGATTCGGCCTTGCGGGCCTCGGCGAGCCGGACGGCGGCCCGCCGGTGCCTGAATTCGTCGTCGGAGATGCGGCGGGACTTCAGCGCCGCCAGCAGCGCCCTGTCGGCGGCCGGCCAGTCGCCCAGCGCGACGGCGCTCTCGTAGAGGCCGGTCTGCGCCCAGTCCGCCTTGGGAAGCTGGTCGATGGCGCGCCGCGCCGTCGACAGCATGGCGGTGCGGTCGCCCTCGGTCGCCTCCACCGCGAACAGGCCGCGCAGCGCCAGCGCCTTGGTGCGGCGGTCGCCTTCCAGCGACCGGAAGCGCGTGCGCGCCGCCGCCACGTCGCCCTCGGCCAGGGCGGCCTGGCCGGCGAGCACATGGGACAGCGCGGTCTCGCCCACCAGCGACTCGAACTTGCGGGCATGGCGGCCGGCGCGCCGTCCGTCGCCCTCCATCAGCGCCGACAGGCCCCACGCCAGCTCGTTGTAACCGCGCCGGTGGCGCGACAGCTTCTGGCGCTCCCAGATGCCCTGGGTCAGCCAGCGCCACAGCAGCATCAGCATCGCCGAGAGCACCATCAGCAGCGCCACGGCCAGGGCCAGGGCGGCGACCGAGGTATCGAGGCGGTGGTTCTCCATCTCGATGGCGACCCGGCCCGGATGGTCCATCACCCAGGCGCCGGCCGCCGTCAGGGCAACCACCACGGCGAGAATGAACAGCAGCCTGATCACGTCGTTTCCATCTTGCCCAGTGCCTCGGCGATCTCGTCGAGGATCGCCGGGTCGTCGATGGTGGCGGGCATGGTCCACGCCGCGCCGTCGGCGATCTTCTGCATGGTTCCGCGCAGGATCTTGCCCGAGCGGGTCTTGGGCAGGCGCGAGACCACCACCGCCCGCTTGAACGCGGCCACCGGGCCCACCTCGTCGCGCACCCGCGCCACCAGCTCGGCGACGATCTCTCCCTGCGGCCGGGAGACACCGGCCTTGAGCACGACCAGACCCAGCGGCACCTGGCCCTTGAGCGGGTCGGCGACGCCGAACACGGCGCATTCGGCCACGTCGCGGTGGCCGCCCAACACCTCCTCCAGCGCGCCGGTGGAGAGCCGGTGGCCGGCCACGTTGATCACGTCGTCGGTCCGGCTCATCACGAAGACGTAGCCGTCCTCGTCGACGAAGCCGGCGTCGTCGGTCTTGTAGCAGCCGGGGAAGTCGCGCAGATACTTGTCCCGGAAGGCCTGGTCGTGGCCCCACAGGGTCGGCAGGCAGCCGGGCGGCAGCGGCAGGCGGATGACGATGGCGCCGGGCTGGCCGGGCGCCACCTCGCGGCACGCCTCGTCGACCACCCGCACGTCGTAGCCCGGCGCCGGCTTGCCGGGCGAGCCGTACTTCACCGGGAAGAAGCCGAGGCCGCGGTAGTTGGCGGTGATTGGCCAGCCGGTTTCGGTCTGCCACCAGTGGTCGATCACCGGCACGCCCAGCGTCCGCTCCGCCCATTTCACGGTGTCGGGGTCGCCCCGTTCGCCGGCGAGGAACAGGGTGGCGAACCCGCCCAGGTCGAAGTCGCCGGCGAGCCTGCCCTCCGGGTCCTGCTGCTTGATGGCGCGGATCGCCGTCGGCGCCGTGAACATCGCCCGCACGCCGTGCCGCTCGATCACCCGCCAGTAGGTGGCCGCGTCGGGCGTGCCCACCGGCTTGCCCTCGAACAGGATCGTCGTGTTGCCGTTCAGCAGCGGCCCGTAGCAGATGTAGGAATGGCCGACCACCCAGCCGACGTCGCTGGCCGCCCAGAACACCTCGCCGGGCGCGACGCCGTAGACCGCGCGCATGCTCCAGGCGAGCGCCACCAGATAGCCGCCGGTGTCGCGCACGATGCCCTTGGGCTGGCCGGTGGTGCCAGAGGTGTAGAGCACGTAGAGCGGGTCGGTGGCGTCGACCGTCACGCAGGGTGCGGGTTCGGCGGTTTCTTCCCAGGCCGCCCAGTCCAGGTCGCGCCCCTCGATCATCGACGCGCCGGCCTGCGGGCGTTGCAGGATCACGCAGTGGGACGGCTTGTGGCGGGCCATCTCGATCGCCCGGTCCAGCAGCGGCTTGTAAGGCACCACGCGCGCCGGCTCGATGCCGCAGGAGGCCGAGAGGATCACCTTCGGGCGGGCGTCGTCGATGCGCGCCGCCAGCTCGTGTGAGGCGAAGCCGCCGAACACCACGGAATGGATGGCGCCGATCCGGGCGCAGGCCAGCATCGCTATGATCGCCTCGGGCACCATGGGCATGTAGATGATCACCCGGTCGCCCTTGGCGACGCCTAGGGCGCGCAGCCCGCCGGCGGCCCGGGCGGCCCTATCGCGCAGCTCGCGGTAGCTGAAGCGGCGTACCGTGCCGGTGACCGGGCTGTCGTAGACCAGCGCCGCCTGCTCGCCCCTGCCGGCGTCGACGTGCCGGTCGAGGCAGTTGTGGCAGGCGTTGACCTGGGCGCCGGCGAACCAGCGGTAGAAGGGCGGGTTGCGGTCGTCCAGCACCCTGTCCCACGACGTTGCCCAGTCGATGGCGCCGGCCGCCTCGCCCCAGAAGCCTTCCGGGTCGGCGGCGGCGCGGGCGTAGGCCTCGTCATAGGCGCTGATGGGGTGGCTCATGGGGCGGGAACCTGCGCCGTCTCGCCGAGCACCGCCGTCTCCAGCCGAGCCACCGCTCCCATCACCGCCTGGCGCGTCTGGGCGCGCTCGAGCCAGTCGGAGGCGGCAAGGGCGGCCTGCGGCGGCAGCGCCTGCAGTTCGCGCAGGGCACCTTCCAGGTCGCCCCGGTCGAGGGCGGCCTCGGCGCGGGCGACGATGGACTGGGTGTCCGAACCTTCCACGTCGCCGGTCCGCCGCACGGTCACCGCGTTCTTGATGCCAGCCACGGTCCGCTCCCACCACGAGGCGTCTGCCGGCAGGTCGTCGGCGGTGATGATCTTGTCGATGCGGTCGGCGAAGGAATCCCGCAGCGCCTGCATGGAGGCGACGCCCTGCTTGGCGTGGGCCTTGAGCGTGGCCTCGTCGTTGCGCGCGTCGGAGGAGAGGGCGGCCTCGTCCACCAGCCGCTCGACGCCGTCGAGCGCGCCCATGTAGGAGCTGCCCTGCTCGACCGCCTGGCGCAGGCGGGAAACGGCCAGCACGGTCAGCGGCTCGCGCAACGTGGTCTCGCTGGGGCGCGAGGCCTCCACGTCCTGCTGCAGCGACTGCAGCTGGTTCACCTGCTTCACCATCTCGCCGAAGAGCTGGCCGACCTGCTGCGACAGGGTCCTGATCTCGGAGGAGACGTTGTCGCCGCCGGCCTCGTCCCGTTGCTGCTGCAGCTGCCGCTGCAGGTCGTCGATGCGCCGTTCCAGGGCGGCGACGCGGCTGGAATCGCCTGCCGCCGCCTCGTCGGCAGGCGGCGCGGCGCCCTCCGCGGACGGCCCGGCTGCAGGCGCGCCCCACGGCAGCTGGCGCTCGCCTTCGGTCGCCGGCGGCGCCGGGGACTGCGCCTGCGCCTCGCGGTCCGCCGCCGCGCTCTCGTCCTCGGCCAGGCCTGACGGTCGGGCGGGCGGCGCGGCCTGGGGCTCGGCCGGCAGAGCTTTCGACGGTGCTTCGGCGGTCGTGGCCGGACCGAGCCGCTCGGTCACCCAGCCGGGCATCGAGCCGATGATCCGCGGGGCGAGCAGCACGCCCGCCACGAACACCACGACGCCCAACCCCAGCAGGAGCCACGGCATGGCCCGTCGCTTCCGCTTTGGCGCGGGCTTCTCCGGCCCCTTGCGGGCGCCGCCGCCGGGCATTGAAGGTCTGGGCTGTTCGGGCGCGCCGGAATCGGGCTTGTCGGTCATGATATCAATTCTATCAGGGCGTCCTGGGTCGGTTCGGCGGCTGTCAGCATGCGCTTGTGGGGCAGATCGTCCAGCGCAGCCGAGACGGCGTCGCTCAGGCAAAGCATGTCGATCCTGCCGCAGTCGGCCTCCAGCCCCTCCTCCCGAACCAGTTTAGCAAAGGTTCGTGCCGTCCGTGGCGAAAACAATGCTATGGCGTCGATTGTTCCGGAGCGGAGCGCCTCGATGGCCGGCGGGGACAGGCGGGATGCGGCCTTCGCCTCGTAGAGCACGGCGCGCCGGACGGTGAAGCCGCCTGTCTCCAGCAGGCCCGCCAGGTCGCCTGCCGCCACCGTGCCGGCCACGTGCAGCAGCGGGCCCTTCGCCGGGTCACCCAGCCGGCGGGCGAGCGCGGCGAGCGCGGCGACGTCGCCGCCGGCGCTCTCCACCCTTGCGAACCCGGCCGCCCGCGCCGCCTGCGCGGTGGCGTCGCCGACGCACCAGGCGGGCAGGGCGCGACCGGCGTCGCGGGCCGCCGCGGCGCGCACCCCGTTCGCGCTGGTGAACAGCAGCGCCTGCGCGCCCGCCGGGTCGAACGGCGCGTCGTCCAGGAAGCGGATTTCCAGCATGGGCTCGGCGAGGGATGTGTGGCCGAGCGCGTCGAGCCGGGCCGCCAGGGGCACGGCGTCGGGCTCCGGCCGGGTGATGAGGATCCGCGCCACGGGATCAGCCGGTGAAGAAGTCCGGGCCGCCGCGCCGGCGCAGTTCCTCGCCGGCGTCGAGGCCCATCGCCGCCGCGTCGCTCGCCGGCCCCTTGCGCTCGGTAGCGTGATGCAGCCGGCCGTCGGGCGTCAGGATTTCGCCGCGCAGCCAGATGCCGTCGCCGTCGAGCACCGCCAGCCCGGCGATGGGCGTGCGGCACGAGCCGTCCAGCGCGGCGAGGAAGGCCCGCTCGGCGGTGATGCAGGTCTCGGTGACGCCGTGGTTGAGCGGCGCCAGCAGTGCCAGCAGCGCGTCGTCGTCGAGCCGCGTCTCGACGCCGATGGCGCCCTGGGCGATGGCGGGCAGCATGGTCTCGGGATCGAGGATCGAGGTCGCCACCTCCACCATCTCCAGCCGCCGCAGCCCGGCCATGGCCAGCAGGGTGGCGTCGGCGACGCCCTCGCGCAGCTTGCGCAGCCGCGACTGGACGTTGCCGCGGAAGGTCTCGACCCGCAGGTCCGGCCGGCGCCGCAGCACCTGGGCCTGGCGGCGCAGCGAGGCGGTGCCCACCAGACTGCCCGCCTGCAGCGCCTCCAGGCTGTCCGCCCGGTCGCTGATGAAGGCGTCCCGGAAGTCCTCGCGGGGCAGCAGGCAGACGATGCCGAGGCCGCCCTCGATGATCGTGGGCATGTCCTTCATGGAGTGCACCGCCATGTCGAGCGAACCGTCCTTGAGACCGGCTTCGATCTCCTCGGTGAACAGGCCCTTGCCGCCCAGCTCCGACAGCGCCCGGTCCTGCACCCGGTCGCCCCGGGTGGACACCGGCACCACCTCGATGTCGGCGTCGACCAGCGTCGGATGGGCGTCCAGCAGCCGCCGCTTGACCTCGTGGGCCTGCGCCAGCGCCAGCGGACTGCCGCGCGTGCCGATCCGCAGGGCTCGCCGTCGGGTTGTTTCGGTCATGTTTGAGCCTATAACAGGCCGCGGTCATGACTTAAAGCCTCAGGGAGACGGCGTGCGCGTCCTCGGCATCGAAACCAGCTGCGACGAAACTGCCGCCGCCGTGGTGGACGGCGACGGGCGCATCCTGTCCAACGTCGTGCTCAGCCAGCTCGACGAGCACCGGCCCTATGGCGGCGTCGTGCCCGAGATCGCCGCGCGCGCCCACATCGACCATCTGGACGGGCTGATCGCCCGGGCTGTGGAGGAAGCCGGCGTCGGCTTCGCCGAGCTGGACGGCGTCGCCGTCACCGCCGGCCCGGGCCTGATCGGCGGCGTCATGGTCGGCCTGATGACCGCCAAGGCGATCGCCAGCGCCCACCGGCTGCCGTTCCTGGCGGTCAACCACCTGGAGGCCCACGCCCTGGCGGCGCGGATGACCGACGGCGTGGCGTTCCCCTACCTGCTGCTGCTGGTCTCCGGCGGCCACTGCCAGCTGCTGGTGGTGGAGGGCGTCGGCCGCTTCCGGCGCCTCGGCACCACCATCGACGACGCGCTGGGCGAGGCCTTCGACAAGACCGCCAAGCTGCTGGGGCTGGGCTATCCGGGCGGTCCGGCGGTGGAGGCGGCCGCCCGGTCGGGCGATCCGGCGCGCTTCGACCTGCCGCGCCCGCTGATCGGCCGCGACGACTGCCACTTCTCGTTCTCCGGCCTCAAGACCGCCGTCCGCCGCGAGGTGGAGAAGCTGGGCGAACCGTCGGACCGCGACAAGGCCGACCTGTGCGCCGGCTTCCAGGCTGCGGCCGGCGACGTGCTCGCCGACCGCTCGCGCCGCGCCATGAGGCGCTTCCGCGAGCTGACCGGCCGCGACGGGGGAACCCTGGTGGTTTCCGGCGGCGTCGCCGCCAACGCCTATCTGCGCCAGCGGCTCGCCGCGCTGTGCGCCGCCGAGGAGTTCGCCCTGGTCTGCCCGCCGCCTGCGCTGTGCACCGACAACGGCGCGATGATCGCCTGGGCGGGCGTGGAGCGGCTGAAGCTGGGGCTGGTCGACAGTCTCGATGCGCCGGCGCGGGCGCGCTGGCCGCTCGATCCGGACGCGCCGCCCGCGGCGGGCGCCGGCGTCAAGGCATAGGTTTCGCGATCAGCGGCGCAGCAGGCCGGTCAGCACCAGTTCGACCACGCCCTCGAGCTGGGGTTCCAGCTCGGTCAGGCCGGCGCAGGAATGGAGCTGCGGGTAGCGGAACTTCAGGGTGGCGTCCTGGATGTAGGAGGCGGCGGCCTCCGGGTCGTCGAGAGCGAACTCGCCGGCCTCGACGCCGTCGCGCAGGATCTCCGCCAGCAGGCCCTGCGAGCGTTCGAGGTATTCCTGGGCCAGCATGGGGCCTTTGCCCAGCGGGTCGCGCACCTGCTCCTGCAGGGTCGGGTAGGTCTGCAGCTGGTTGTAGGTGAAGTGCATCTCGCGCACCACGAACTCGCGGAAGCGGTCGGCGGCGCTCAGGTGCGACAGCTCGAAGACCGAGCGCAGTTCGTCCAGCACCTGGTCCATGGCCTCGCGCATGATGACTTCGGCGATGTCCGCCTTGTTCTTGAAGTAGCGATACAGATTGCCGGGCGACATGCGGCAGTCGGCGGCGATCTCGGCGACGTTGGTCTTGGCGTAGCCGAACTGGCTGAACCGCGTTCCCGCGGCGTTCAGGATGCGGCGGCGGACGTCGTCGATGGATTTCAGCGTGCTTGCCATCTGGCGACATTACGGGGCCGCGCGGGCAGGCGCAATTGGTTCTGCGACGCCGCTCATGCCGGGTAGCCCCGCCTTGCGGCCCGCCGGTCAAGCGGGCATAACACCGGCGGAGGTTGAATCGGTGCAGCACGTCGGCGTGATCGGAGGAGGCGCATGGGGAACGGCGCTGGCGGCCAGCGCGGTGCGCGCCGGCCGTCGGGCGACCCTCTGGGCGCTGGAGCCCGAGGTTGTCGAGGCCGTCAATCTGCGGCACGAGAATGCCGTCTTCCTGCCGGGTGTGCCGCTCGATCCCGCCGTCCGGGCCACCGCCGACATGGCCGAGGCCGTCGCCGCCGACGCGGTGCTGATGGTCTGCCCGGCCCAGCACATGCGCGCGGTCAGCGCGCGGGCGGTCGCTGCAGGCGCCCGGGGCCCGCTGGTGATCTGCGCCAAGGGGATCGAGCAGGACACGCTGATGCTGATGAGCGACGTGCTGGCCGAGACCGCGCCCGGCGTGCCGGTCGCCGTGCTCTCCGGCCCCACCTTCGCCGGCGAGCTGGCCCGCAACCTGCCCACCGCCGTCACCCTGGCGGCGGATGACGCGGTGCTCGGCGCCGCGCTGATCGAGGCGCTGGGCCACGCCCGTTTCCGGCCCTACCAGTCCCACGACGTCGTCGGCGCCCAGATCGGCGGCGCGGTGAAGAACGTGCTGGCGATCGCCGCCGGCATCGTCGCCGGCGCCCGGCTGGGCGACAACGCGGGAGCGGCGCTGATCACCCGCGGGCTGGCGGAGATCATGCGCCTGGGCGACGCCCTCGGCGCCGACCGGGCGACCCTCATGGTCCTGTCGGGACTGGGCGACCTGGTGCTCACCTGCGGCAGCATACAGTCGCGCAACATGTCGCTCGGCAAGGCGCTGGGCGAAGGCCGCCGGCTCGCCGACGTGCTGGGCGAGCGCCGGTCCGTGGCCGAGGGCGTGTTCAGCGCCGTCGCCGTCGCCGCCCTGGCCGAGCGCAAGGGCATCGAGATGCCGATCTGCGCCGCCATGGACCGGGTACTCAACCGGGGCGCCACCGTCGCAGAGGAAATCGAGGGCCTGCTCAGCCGGCCCTTCAAGCTGGAGACCGTGTAGGAGGACCGCATGCACTACGTGATCTGGGCGCCCGACAAGGCCGATTCCAAGGAGCGGCGCGCCGCCGCCCGCCCCAAGCACCTGGAGTTCTGGGGCAACAGCCCGCTCAAGCTGGTGCTGGCGGGACCGATGATCGACGAGGCGACCGGCGCCATGAAGGGCAGCATGCTGCTGATCGAGGCCGAGTCCCTCGAGGCGGTCCGCGCCCAGGCCGAGATCGATCCCTACTGGACCGAGGGCGTGTTCGAGCGCATGGAGATCAGCGCCGTCCGCCTGCCGCTCGGCTACCTGGCCGAGAAGCTGGGAAGCGCCTGATGGCCTTCTGGCTGGTCAAGTCGGAGCCCGGCGCCTGGTCGTGGGACGACCAGGTGCGCGACGGCGTGACGTCGTGGACGGGCGTGCGCAACTACCAGGCGGCCAACAACCTGAAGGCCATGAAGATCGGCGACAGGGCGTTATTCTATCACTCGGTCGACGAGAAGCGCATCGTCGGCGTGGTCGAGGTGGTGCGCGAAGCCTACCCCGACGACACCGATCCGTCCGGCCGCTTCGTCACCGTCGACGTCAAGGCGGTGGCGCCGGTGCCCGAGCCGGTGACGCTGGCGCAGATCAAGGCCGAGCCGAAGCTGGCGGACCTCGCCCTGGTGCGTCAGTCGCGGCTGTCGGTGGTGCCGGTCGAGGACGGCCACTGGCGCATCCTGTGCGGGATGGCCGGCATCGCCCCGTGACGCCGCCGGCCCGCAGCCTGGCCGACGTCCCGGGCGCGCCGCCGCCCGGTTCGGTGCTGTG
Organism: Alphaproteobacteria bacterium; assembly: GCA_016124315.1. Classification (GTDB taxonomy): domain Bacteria; phylum Pseudomonadota; class Alphaproteobacteria; order SMXS01; family SMXS01; genus RI-34. The sequence goes on along the minus strand of WGNW01000042.1, from coordinate 5,547 downwards.
CCGGGTGAGCGAGCTGGGGCCGCGGGAGGCGCGCGCCTTCCAGTTCCGCGAGGGCCATTTCCGCTACGAGATCTTCGTCCAGCGCTGGGACGACGCGGTCTACGTCTACCGGGACAGCTGCCCGCATCTGCGCCTGCCGCTGGACTACCGCCACGGCGTCTACCTGGACCGGGAGGAGCGCCACATCCGCTGCGCCCATCATGGCGCCCTGTTCCGGGTCCATGACGGCTACTGCGTCGACGGGCCCTGCAAGGGCCGCTACCTGACGCCCATCGCCGTCGAGCGGCGCGGCGACGACCTCGTCATCGCCTGAACGCGGTCCATTTCTTCCTCATATGGAAACCCGCCGGCTCCGGCGGGAGCACCGCGTCGCGGCCTGCGTTGACAGCAAATGTGAGGCGTGGAACACCGGTCGGATCACCGGAGCAGGGACGCGCGCAGCGTCCCGGACAGGAAGGCAGCCCATGATCGATCTCCACACGGCGGCGACGCCCAATGGCTGGAAGGTGTCCATCGCGCTGGAGGAACTGGGGCTGCCCTACGAGGTCCATCCCGTCAACCTGACCGAGATGGAGCAGAAGACGCCCGAGCTCCTGGCGCGCAATCCCAACGGCCGCATCCCGGTCATCGTCGACCGGGAGGCCGGCGGGCTGACGGTGTTCGAATCCGGCGCGATCCTGATCTACCTCGCCGAGAAGACCGGCCGGCTGCTGCCCGCCGACACCGCCGGAAGGATGGCGGCGCTGCAGTGGCTGATGTTCCAGATGGGCGGCGTCGGGCCGATGATGGGCCAGGCCAACGTGTTCTTCCGCTACTTCCCGGAGAAGATCCAGCCGGCGATCGACCGCTATCAGAACGAGTGCCGCCGTCTGTTCGAGGTGCTGGACACGCGCCTCGCCCAGGCCGAATACCTGGCCGGCGACTATTCCATCGCCGACATCGCCAACTGGGCCTGGGTGCGCACCCACAAATGGTCGGGCGTCTCCATCGACGGGCTGCCGAACCTGAAGCGCTGGATCGACGCGCTCTACGCGCGTCCCGCCTGCCTCAGGGGGATCAAGGTGCCGGAAGTCCTGGTGGACGCGGGCGACGGCCCCGACAAGGACGAGAAGACGGCCCGGGAGCTCAACAAGATGGTGCAGCGGTGAGCGGCGAGATCACCATCTGGGGGCGGCTGTCGTCCTGCAACGTGCAGAAGGCGCTGTGGGCGCTGGAGGAGCTGGCGCTGCCCTACGCGCGCATCGACCTGGGTGGCGATTTCGGCGGCCTCGACGATCCCGCCTACCGCGCCATGAACCCGCACGGCCGCGTGCCCACCATCAAGGACGGCGACGTGGTGGTCTGGGAGAGCGACGCGGTCGTCCGCTATCTGTGCGCCACCTACGGCGTCGGCACCCTCTGGCCCGAGGATCCGGCCGAGCGGGCGCTGGCCGACCAGTGGATGACCTGGGGCACGGTCGGCATGATGCCCGACTGGATCGCCCTGTTCTGGCGCCTGGTGCGCACGCCGCCCGAGCGCCGCGACGCCAAGGCGATCGCCCGGCACCACGCCGCCTCGGTAGCCAATTTCGAACTGCTCGACCGCCACCTGGCGGGCCGGCGCTTCGTCGCCGGCGACGCCCCGACCATGGCCGACATGCCGTTCGGCATGATGATGTACCGCTGGTACGAGATGGAGATCGAGCGGCCCGACACGCCCAACGTGGACGCCTATTACGGCGCCCTGCTGGAGCGCCCGGCGTACCGCAAGGCCGTGTGCATCCCCTACGGCGACCTGGTGGGCAAGCAGAGCTTCTGAACGGCTGCGCGGCGGGGCCGCTGCGTCCTATCGCCTATTGTGCGGCCGCTGGATCGCTGCCTATCATCCGGGCTCCGGAACGGTGAGGGACGGGCCACCGGCGACCGCCGGCAATCCCGACACCGGCATGGGCGCACCGCCGGGAATGGCGGCGTCGCGGGGCGGAAAGGAGTTTTGCGCATGGCCGATGAACAGGTTTTCCCGGTATCGAAGGAATGGGCCGAGCGCGCCTTCGTCGACGAGAAGCGCTATGCCGAGATGTACCGGCGCTCCGTGGGCGACCCGGAGACTTTCTGGGGCGAGCACGGCAAGCGGCTGGACTGGATCAAGCCCTACACCAAGGTGAAGAACACCTCGTTCGACGACGGCGTCAGCATCAAGTGGTACGAGGACGGCACCCTCAACGTCGCCGCCAACTGCATCGACCGCCACCTGGACAAGCGCGGCGACCAGACCGCCATCATCTTCGAGGGCGACGATCCCGAGGTTTCCAAGCTCATCACCTACCGCATGCTGCACGACGCCGTGTGCCGCTTCGCCAACGTGCTTAAGGCGCGGGGCGTCAAGAAGGGCGACCGGGTCACCATCTACATGCCGATGATCCCCGAGGCGGTCTACGCCATGCTGGCCTGCGCGCGAATCGGCGCGGTGCACTCGGTGGTGTTCGGCGGCTTCTCGCCCGACAGCCTGGCCGGCCGCATCCAGGACTGCGAGTCGGCGGTGGTGGTCACCGCCGACGAGGGCGTGCGCGGCGGCCGCAAGATCCCGCTCAAGGCCAATACCGACGAGGCGCTGAAGAAGTGTCCCGGCGTCAAGTCGGTGGTGGTCGTCCGCCACACCGGCGGCGAGGTGGCGTTCAACCCGGGCGTGGACGTCTGGTACCACGAGGCGGCTTCCGACGTGGCGGCCTACTGCCCGCCCGAGGAGATGGGCGCCGAGGACCCGCTGTTCATCCTCTATACGTCCGGCTCCACCGGCAAGCCGAAGGGCGTCCTGCACACCACCGGCGGCTACCTGGTCTACACGGCCATGACCCACCAGTACGTGTTCGACTACCACGACGGCGACATCTACTGGTGCACCGCCGACGTGGGCTGGGTGACCGGCCACAGCTACATCGTCTACGGCCCGCTGGCGAACGGCGCCACCACCGTGGTGTTCGAGGGCGTGCCCACCTGGCCCGACCATTCCCGGTTGTGGCAGGTGGTCGACAAGCACAAGGTCAACATCTTCTACACCGCGCCCACCGCCATCCGCGCGCTGATGCGCGAGGGCGAGGCGCCGGTGAAGGCTGCGTCGCGCGCCAGCCTGCGCCTGATCGGCTCGGTCGGCGAGCCGATCAATCCGGAAGCGTGGCTTTGGTATTATCGCACGGTGGGCGATTCACGCTGCCCGGTGGTGGACACGTGGTGGCAGACCGAAACTGGCGCCGCGTTGATCACCAATCTCCCCGGCGCCACTGCGATGAAACCGGGCAGCGCCACGCGCCCGTTCTTCGGCATCAAGCCCGCGCTCGTCGACGACAAAGGCAATTTCCTCGAAGGCGCCGCGAGCGGCAATCTCGTGCTGCTCGATTCATGGCCCGGCCAGATGCGCACCGTCTATGGCGATCATCAGCGCTTCTTCGACACCTATTTCCGCACCTATCCAGGCACGTACTTCACCGGCGATGGCTGCCGCCGCGACGAGGACGGCTATCACTGGATCACCGGCCGCGTCGATGACGTCATCAATGTCAGCGGCCATCGCATCGGCACCGCCGAAATCGAAAGTGCGCTGGTGGCGGATACAAAAGTCGCGGAAGCCGCGGTCGTCGGTTATCCGCACGACATCAAAGGCCAGGGCATCTATTGCTACGTCACGCTGAAGCAAGGCGTCGCGCCCAGCGATGAGCTGAAAAGCGAACTCATCCAATATGTGCGCCGCGAGATCGGCCCGACCGCGACGCCGGACGTGATCCAGTGGGCGCCCGGCCTGCCGAAGACGCGTAGCGGCAAAATCATGCGCCGCATCCTGCGCAAGATCGCGGAGAACGATCTGAGCAATCTGGGCGACACCAGCACGCTCGCCGATCCGGCGGTTGTGGATGATCTGGTGGCCAACAGGGCGGGTGCGTGATGCGGCCTCACGTGCGCGTGTAGCGCGGTTCCATCAGGAACCTTCGACGCAAATGCAGGTTCGCTTTTCAAACCGAACGCGGCGCACAGCGTGCCGCGAACTTGAGTTGGAGCAACCCATGATCCGCATCCCTTCGCTGCTGTGCGCAGGCGCGAGCGCGCTTGCCTTGATCGCTACGCCGGCGCTGGCGCAGAGCTACAATGACGAAATCATCGTCGGCCCGCCGACGGTGGAGCGCCATACGACCGGCCGCAGCTCTTCCGGCATCCCGATTGAAGAAATGTCGATCACCCGCGTCGTCAGCGCACGCGATCTGGACCTGCGCTACGACGCCGACGTGCACGAACTGCATCGCCGCATCAGCGTGACCGCGCGCGCGATGTGCGACGATCTCGACCGCGCCAGCAGCGGCCTGATGATCACCAGCGATCGCGAATGCGTGCGCGACGCGGTGCGCGACGCCATGGCGCAAGTCGACGTCGCCATATATCACGCGCGCGGCTAACGACGCGGGCGTTGGCGCCATTGGTGCGTCAACGCCCCGCCTTGCCGCTGCCGGAGCGGCGCCCTAAACTGACGCGATGCGCATTTTGAATATCGCGGCCGCTCTGAGCGGCGCATTCGCGCTTGTCATGCTAACGATGGCCGCCCACGTGCTCGATCTCACGCCGCCGGATCACGATCGCGTGCAGCTTGGCGCGTTTGTTCAACTGGTCGCCGCGGCAGCCGCGCTCGCAATCGCTAACCGCAGCGGCAAGCTCAACCTCATTGTCGGCGCTATGATTGTCGGCGGTGCGTCTGTGTTCGCCGCCGTACTGTACACGCTCGCTACGACACATATGACGCAAGTGGCGATGTTGGCGCCCATCGGCGGGCTAACGCTGATCGGCGGATGGATTCTTCTCGCCTTCGCAAAGCCTGGGACATGACGTCGCTGCGCCTCGGAATGTCCGCTCAGCCCTCTAGAATACAAGCATGACAAGCTCTCCCACCGATTCCGCCTCAGCCTTCACGCTCGACGCAATGTTTGAGCAAGCGCGTAGTTTCGTGACCGGCATATTGTCGCTCGACCCTGAACAAGCCGCGCTTCGCGCTGGCTTCACGCTGCTTGTTGTTATCGGCGCAGCGCTGCTCATCTGGGGTCTGCGGCTGACCTTGAAGGCGCTTACCGAGCGCCTGGCGCCCGCGCCGGAGGGTGAGGAACCGCGCAAACGGCTGCGTATCGGGCGGTGGAGCCTGGGGCTCGCGCGCCTGGTCATCATGATCGCGGCATCCCTGATTGTGCTGCGCTTGTGGGGGCTTGATCTATCCGACGTACGCGAAGGGCCGCTTGGCGCCTTCTTCGCTTCAGCGACGCGTATTGCCATAATCTTGGTGATTGCGCTGGCGGCGATCGAGGTGAGTCAACTCGCCATCGTCCGCGTATTTACACGCATCGCTGAACGCGCACGCAATCCGCGCCGTGCTGGGCAATTGCGCACGTTCGCGCCGCTGCTTGCGGGGGTGGCGACTTCAACCCTGGTGCTGATCGCCGCGATGATGGCGCTCTCCGAGATTGGCGTCGAGATCGGCCCGCTTATCGCCGGCGCCGGCATTATCGGCCTGGCCGTCGGCTTCGGCGCGCAAACCAT
>WGNW01000092.1 GCA_016124315.1 Alphaproteobacteria bacterium | reverse complement strand
TGTAGAAGCCCTTCAGCGAGCCGTCCTGCTGGCGGGCGATGATCACCGACTCGTGCATGAAGTTGTGCACGATGTAGTCGCCCGGCTCCTTGAGCTGCACCTCGCGCCCGGCGATGTGCCAGATCTTCGTCCACAGGTGCTCCCACTCGCGCTCCATCCACTCCCGCGAGTAGTAGCGCTCCGGGGTGATCGGATCGCCGCGCAGGTTGCGCGGGTCCTTGCCGTCCATCGCCAGCGGATGGGTGATGAAATCCGTCATTGCCTGTTCCCCGTGATCGCCGCGCCTCCACCGCCTCGCGGCCGGCGCATTCCATGGATATCCGTCGCCCATGGTAGCGCCATTTGCGCCGTCCCGCAGTCATTTCCTTCACGCCTGACTGTATCCGGACGGATGGTCGGGGACGGCGGCCGGTCGACGGTCTTGCAACGTGCACGCCTGAATGTATTGTTGCGGCACCACGAGACGCGCCGAAAACAGGGGAAGACGACGCATGAAAGCGGTTCTGTGCGATGAATACGGCCCACCGGAGAAGCTGAAGCTGGTGGACATGCCGGCCCCCGAGATGAAGCCGGGGCATCTCCGCATCTCCATCCGCGCCGCCGGCGTCAACTTCCAGGACACGCTGATCATCGCCGGCACCTACCAGTTCAAGCCGCCGATGCCGTTCGTGCCCGGCGGCGAGGGCGCCGGCGTGGTGACCGAGGTCGCCCCCGACGTGACCGGCTTCGCGGTCGGTGACCACGTGCTGGCGCTCACCAGCTGGGGCTGCTTCTGCGAGGAGATCGTCGCGCCGGCCGACCGCTGCGTGAAGTTTCCCGCCGGCATGGACTTCGCCGAGGCGGCGGGCTTCCTGACCAATTTCGGCACCTCCTACCACGCCCTGGTCCACCGGGCCGACCTCAAGCCGGGCGAGACGCTGCTGGTGCTGGGCGCGGCGGGCGGGGTGGGCCTGGCGGCGGTGCAGATCGGCAAGGCGCTGGGCGCGACCGTGATCGCCGCCGCCTCCAGCGAGTCCAAGCTGAAGATCGCCCGGGAGGCGGGCGCCGACCACCTGATCGACTACTCGCAGGGCGAGTACAAGGAGAAGGTCAAGGAGCTGACCGGCGGCAAGGGCGCCGACGTGATCTACGACGCGGTGGGCGGGGACTACTTCGACCAGGCGCTGCGATGCATCAACTGGAACGGCCGCATCCTGGTGATCGGCTTCGCCAGCGGCCGCATTCCCAGCGCGCCCGCCAATCTCGCGCTGCTGAAGGGCTGCGCCATCGTCGGCGTGTTCTACGGCCGCTTCAAGCAGGAGGAGCCGGAGAAGAGCCAGCAGGCCATCGAGGAGATCGTCGATCTCTATCGCCAGGGCAAGCTGAAGCCCCATATATCGAGGCGGATGAAGCTGGAGCAGGCGGCCGAGGCGCTCAACCTGTTTGTCAACCGCCAGGCCGAGGGTAAGATCGTGCTGACCGCGGGCGCCGCCTGAGGCGCGCCCTCACTTCCGGGAGAAGCAACATGACCGACCATTCCGAGACGCAGACCGCGGGCGAGGGCGAAGAACTCGCCCAGTTCACCCGCATGGACGAAGGCACCGCCGAGGACTGGGAGATCATCGGCAAGGAGTACATGAAGCTGGCCGGCGGCGTGGTCGACCGCGTCCTGGCCCACATGCAGCTGCTGAAGGACGACTTCGGCGGCTTCCAGGTGGACCGGCTGACCCACTGCCTGCAGACCGCGACCCGCGCCTACCGCGACGGCCGCGACGAGGAATACGTGGTCTGCTGCCTGCTGCACGACATCGGCGACGTGCTGGGCACCTACCATCACGGCGCGGTGGCGGCGGCCATCCTCAAGCCCTTCGTCTCCGAGGCGAACCGCTGGATGCTGGAGAACCACACCGACTTCCAGGGCTACTACTACTACGAGTTCGTCGGCCTGGATAAGAACCGCCGCGACAAGTTCAAGGACAGCCCGTACTACGAGCACACCCGCGAATTCATCGACAAGTACGACATGCCGGCGTTCGACCCGGACTATCCGACCATGTCGCTCGACGAGTTCGAGCCGATGATGCGCCGGGTGATGCGCAAGCAGCTCAAGTCCAAGATCGCCAAGTACGCGGCCGAGTAAGCCCGCGCATGCGCGCCTGGGTGTGTCGCGGCTACAGCGACTACCACGACATCGAGATCGGTGACCTGCCCGACCCGGTTCCCGGGCCGGGGCAGGTGCTGATCCGCCCGCGGGCCGCCTGCGTCACCTTCGTCGAGATGCTGCAGGTGCAGGGCAAGCACCAGCACAAATGGCCGACGCCGTTCGTGCCCGGCGGCGAATGCGCCGGCGTGGTCGAGGCGGTGGGCGAGGGGGCGAGCCGGTTCAGGCCGGGCGACCGGGTGATGGGCGGCGTGCGCACCGGCGCCTACGCCGAACTGGTCGCTGCCGACGAGGCCGCGGTCCATCCGCTGGCCGAGCCGTTCGACTGGTATCAGGGCGCCTCCTTCGGCAGTGCCTACCGCACCGCCTATGTGGGCCTGGTGACCCGCGGCGGGACCCGGCCGGGCGAGACCGTCCTGGTGCACGCCGCCTCCGGCGGCGTCGGCCTCGCCGCGGTGGAACTGGGCAAGATCCTCGGCTGCACCGTGATCGGCACCGGCGGCGACGACGCGCGGCTCGAGGTGGTCAGGCGCATGGGCGCCGACCACGTCATCAACTACCGCACCACGCCGCGCTTCCGTGACGCGGTGAAGGCGCTGACCGGCGGCCGGGGCGCCGACGTGATCTACGATCCGGTGGGCGGCGACGTGTTCGACGAATCCACTCACTGCATCGCGCCGTTCGGCCGGATCCTGATCATCGGCTTCACCAGCGGCCGGATTCCCTCGGTGCCGGTCAATTATCCCCTGATCAAGCAGTTCTCGGTCGTCGGCGTGCGCGCCGGCGAATACGGCCGGCTCAACCCGGAGGGCGGCCGGCACGTCACCGCCGAGCTGATGCGCATGGCGAACGAGGGCCGCTTCCATCCCCATGTCCACAAGGTCGTGCCGTTCGAGGGCCTGTTGGACGCCTTCGACGACATTGCCGCCCGCACCGTGGCCGGCCGGATCGTCCTGGAGATCTCCCGTGACTGAACAGAAGCCCGTCGTCCCCTACAAGCTCAAGCCGAAGGACGCGGCGACGCTGCTGATCGTCCGCGGCGGCGAGGAGGTGCTGATGGGCGTGCGCAGCGCCCGGCACGCGTTCATGCCCAACAAATACGTCTTCCCCGGCGGCCGGGTGGACCGCGCCGACGGCCGGGTGCCGCGGCCCGTCGACCTGCGTCCCGACGTCGCCGAGAAGCTGGAGCGCGGCGCCTCGCCGCTCAGGGCGCGGGCGCTCGCCATGGCGGCGGTGCGCGAGACCTTCGAGGAGGCGGGCATGGTGCTCGGCGTGCAGGGGACGGAGGCCGTCCGCACCTCGTCGCCCCACTGGAAGCCGTTCTTCGAGCGGGGCTTCGTGCCGGCGCTCGACAGGCTGGACTACGTCGCCCGCGCCATCACGCCGCCGGGTCGCCCGCGCCGCTTCGACACCAGGTTCCTGATGGTCGACGCGGACCACCTGCAGGGCGACATCTTCGGCAACGGCGAACTGCTCGACCTGAAGTGGGTGAAGCTGAAGGACGCGCAGGCGCTCGACCTGCCCAACATTACCCGGCTGATCATCGAGATCGCCCGCCGCAGGATCGCTGATGGCGAGCACCGGATCGAGGGCGGAACGATTCCCTTCGTGCGCACGTTGAACCGTCGTCATATCATCGGCGATCACTAACGCGGCTCCTGCCCCTGGCGGCGATGGGTTCCACCGCGTGGTGGGGAGAGCAGTTCCGGACTTGATGCGACAGCCCGATCAGAACGAGATCATCGAATTCCTGGCCTCGGGCCGGGCGTTCGGCGGGGCTCCCGTCCGGCACATCGAAACCCACATTTCCCATGTCTTCCTCGTGGGCGACCGGGCGTGGAAGCTGAAGCGCGCCGTCCGGTTCAATTTCCTAGACTTCTCGACCGCCGAGCGCCGCCGCGACGCGTGCGACCGGGAGGTCGTGCTGAACCGGCGGACGGCGCCGAGCCTCTATCTCGGCATCCGTCCGGTGACATGGGACGAGCGCTGCCTGGCGATCGACGGCGAGGGCGCGCCCGTCGACTGGCTGGTGGAAATGCGCCGTTTCGACGAGCGAACGCTGCTGCACCGCTGCGCCCGCAGCGGCCACCTCACGCCGGAACTGGCCGCCGACCTGGTGGAGCGGGTGGTGGCGTTCCACGAGGCCGCCGAACGCCGTCTCGACAAGGGCACCGCCGCGGCGATGCGGCGCAACGCCCGCGACGTGGCGGCCAATCTGCGCGAATTCGGCGGCGGGCAGTTCGACCTCGGCGCCGTGGACTCCTGGGCGCAGCGGATCGACCAGACACTGCTCTCCCACGCCGCGCTGATCGAGCAGCGGCGCGAGGCCGGCTTCGTGCGGCAATGTCACGGAGACCTGCATCTCGCGAATATCTGCATTGTCGATGGCGAGCCCACGCTGTTCGATTGCATCGAATTCAGCGACGACATCGCGTGCATCGACGTGCTGTTCGATCTGGCCTTTCTGCTGATGGATCTGCTGTTCCACGGCCTGCACGTCATCGCCAACCTGGTGCTGAACCGCTACCTGAGCGCCACGCGGGATTTCGGTGGGCTGGTTTTGATGCCGGCAATGCTCTCCCTGAGGGCCGCGATCCGGGGAATGGCGGTGGCCATCGAGATCGCCGAGGATGGCGATCCCACGGGCGAACTGGGCCGCGAGGCGCGGATTCATTTCGGCCTGGCCCTGCGCCTGCTCGAGCGCCCGGTCCCCCGGCTGATCGCCGTCGGAGGCCTGTCCGGAACGGGAAAATCCTCGCTGGCAGCGGCACTTGCGGTACGACTTGCGCCGGGGGCCGGCGCCGTGGTGGTGGCCAGCGACGTTGTCCGAAAGCGTCTGTTCGGTTGCAGGCCGGAGGACCGCCTGCCCGACGAAGCCTATGCCGAAGCGGTCAGCGAGCGGGTCTATGCGCGCCTCTTCGACGACGTCCGGAAGGCACTCGGCGCCGGGCAGGTGGTGATCGCCGATGCGACCTGGATACGCCAGGAGGACCGGCGCGACATCGCCGAACTGGCGCCGCCGGGCCTGCGCTTCTCCGGCCTCTGGCTGGATGCTCCCGAGGGCGTGCTGCGGGCCCGCGTGGCCGCCCGGACCGGCGATCCGTCGGACGCCGACGTGGCCGTGCTTGCCAGACAACTGTCGCAAAATCCTGGTAGCATCGAGTGGACGCGCCTCGACGCCGCCAAGTCGGGTGTGGTGACGGAGGCGCTCCTCGCCATATCTTCCTGAGCGGCCCGCCCCCGGACCACCCGCGAGGATGATGTGACTGTCCGCAATCTCGACAAGCTGTTCCGCCCGGCCTCGGTCGCCGTCGTCGGCGCCTCCAACAAGCCCCATTCCGTCGGCAGCGTGGTCATGCGCAACCTGTTGGATGGCGGCTTCGACGGGCCCATCATGCCGGTCAACCCGCACCAGACCTCCGTTGCGGGCGTGCTGTGCCACGCCGACATCGAGGGGCTGCCGGTCACGCCCGACTTAGCGGTGGTCTGTACGCCGCCGGAAACCGTGCCCGGCGTGATCGATGCGCTGGGCCGGGCGGGGACGCGGGCGGCGGTGGTGATCACCGCCGGCGTCGACCAGACGGCGATGCTGGCCGCGTCGCGCCCCTACTTGCTGCGCATCCTGGGCCACAACTGCGTGGGGCTGCTGGTGCCGGGACTGGGGCTCAACGCCAGTTTTGCCCCAAGCGGCCTGACGGCCGGCGACATTGCCTTCGTTTCCCAGTCGGGGGCACTGTGCACCGCCGTCCTGGACTGGGCCGCCCAGCGCGAGATCGGCTTCTCCCACTTCGTCTCGCTGGGCAACGGCGCCGACGTGGACTTCGGCGACGTCATCGACTACCTGGCGCAGGATCGGGCGACGCGGTCGATCCTGCTCTACATCGAATCGGTCACCCAGGCCCGCAAGTTTCTGTCGGCGTGCCGCGCGGCGTCGCGGGCCAAGCCGATCGTTGCGATCAAGTCCGGCCGCAACAGCCAGGGCGCCAAGGCGGCCCACTCCCATACCGGCGCCCTCGCCGGGCGGGACGACGTCTACGACGCGGCGCTGGCCCGCGGCGGCGTGCTCAGGGTCGACACCACGGAGGATCTCTTCGAGGCCGTGGAGACGCTCGCACGGGTCCGCCCGGTGCGCGGCGACGGCCTGGTGATCGTCACCAACGGCGGCGGCCTCGGCGTCATGGCGGCGGACGCGCTGGCCGAGCGGGGCGGCAAGCTGGCCGACCTGTCGCCGGAGACGCTGGCGGCGCTCGACAAGGTTCTCCCCGCCACCTGGTCCCGCGGCAACCCGGTGGATATCATCGGCGACGCGCCCGGCAGCCGCTACGGCGATGCGCTGGACGTGCTGCTGACGGCGCGCGAGGCCGACGCGCTGGTGGTGATGCACGCGCCCACGGGGATCACCTCCAGCACCGAGGTGGCGCGGGGCGTAGCGGCGAAGCTGCAGGGATGCCGCAAGCCCGTGCTGGCCAACTGGATGGGCGGCCGGGTGGTGGCGCCCGGCCGGGACATCCTGGAGGAAGCCGGCATCCCGTCCTTCGAGACACCGGGCAGCGTGGTCTCCGCCTTCATGCAGCTGGTGGACTACCGGCGTCTGCAATCGCTGCTCATCGAGACCCCGCCGGCTCAGCTGGAGAGCTTCTCGCCCGACCGCGACCGCGCCGCCTCGGTGATCAAGGCAGTGCTCGACGACGGCCGCAGCCTGCTGACCGAGCACGAGGCCAAGCAGCTGCTCGATGCCTACGGCGTACCCATCGTCGTCACCCGGGTCGCCCGCGACGAGGACGAGGCGGAGCGGCTCGCGCAGGAAATGGGCTATCCGGTGGTGGTGAAGGTGCTGTCGCGCGACATCAGCCACAAGTCCGACGTAGGCGGCGTCGCGCTCAATCTGAAGACGGCCGAAGCCGTCCGCGGCGCGGTCGAGGCGATCCGCGGCCGGGTGGGCGAGCTGCGCCCGGACGCCGCCATCGACGGCTTCACCGTGCAGCAGATGGTGACGCGCAGCGGCGCCCACGAACTGCTGGTCGGCAGCTTCGTCGACGACGTGTTCGGACCGGTCATCATGTTCGGGCAGGGCGGCACGGCGGTGGAGGTGGTCCGGGACCGGGCGGTGACGCTGCCGCCGCTCAACATGGCGATCGCCCGGCGTCTGATCGCCAAGACGCGGGTGTCGCGGCTGCTGGAAGGCTACCGGGACCGGCCGAGCGCCGACATGGAGGCTATCGAGACGGCGCTGCTCAAGGGCGGGCAGCTGGTCGCCGACTTCGCCGAGGTGAGCGAGCTCGACATCAATCCGCTGCTGGCCGACGACAAGGGCGTGATCGCCCTCGACGCGCGCGTGGCGCTCAAGCCGGCGACGACCTCGGGCGTCGCACGCCTCGCGATCCGCCCCTATCCCAGCGAGCTGGAGGAGGTGGTGACGCTGCGCGACGGGCAGGCGTTGACGCTCAGGCCGATCCGTCCGGAGGACGAGGCGGCCCATGGCGACTTCTTCGACCATATCGACAAGGAGGATCTGCGGCTGCGCTTCTTCAACGTGGTCAAGCGGCCCGAGCACGACGCGCTGGCCCGTTTCACCCAGATCGACTACGACCGGGAGATGTGCTTCATCGCCACGCGCCGGACGGGCAACGGGCAGGAGACCCTGGGCGTTGTCCGCGCCATCGCCGATCCTGACAACGAGCGCGCGGAATACGCCGTCATCGTCCGCTCCGACTACAAGGGCACCGGCCTCGGTTACGCCCTGATGCGCAAGCTCATCGACTATTGTCGCGGGCGGGGAACGGGCGAGCTCTTCGGCATCGTCCTGGCGGAGAACCAGGCTATGCGCCAGCTGGCGGAGACGCTGGGCTTCGAGACCCGCAAGGGTGAGGATGCGACCGTCGTGGAAACGGTCCTGAAGCTTACCTAGCCGGCCATCGGCGGGGCCCGCCGGCTGCGTCAGTGGGACATCAGCAACGGCAGTTCCATGCTGCGCAACAGGTCGCGGGTGACGCCGCCCAGCACGGTCTCGAACATGCGGGAATGGCCCCAGGCGCCGCAGACCAGCAGGTCCGCCTCATATTCCTTGGCCTCGAACATCAGGATCTCCGACGACGAGGAATCGCTCTCGACGGCGTGGTCGGCCTCGGCCTTGACGCCGTGCCGCGCGAGGTGCTGGGCGATCTCGGCGCCGGGGAGATGGCGCGTCTCGGGTTCGCCGACGGTGAGGATCTTCACCGCGTCGGCCCGCTCCAGGATCGGCATCGCGTCGTTGAGCGCGCGGGTCGCCTCCGTGCTGCCGTTCCAGCCGATGAGCACGCGCCGGCCGATGGGCGTCCGGGCGCCCTTCCACGGGATGACCGTGACCGGCCGGCCCGCCGTCAGCACCAGGTCGCCGGGCAGATTGAGGGCCGGCCCCACCGGAATGTCGCTGCCCGACCCCTGGGCCAACAGCACCAGGTCGGTGTAGTGGGAGTGCTGGGTGAACACCGCGCGGATGTCGCCTTCCCGGTAGCGCCACTCGGTGGCGACGCCGGTCGAATCGGCGTGGGCGCGGACGCGGGACTCGATGGCCTTGGCCGCCGCGCGGGATTCGTCGATGTAGGTCTCGGCCAGGTTAGCGGGCACGTAGGGCACCACGTAGGACGGGATCGGGGTGTTGTCGACCACGCTGAGCGCCGTCAGCGTGGCGCCATGGTCGGCGGCGAGGGAGAACGCGACGTCCTCCAGCGCCTTGCCGGCATCGCCCTCGAACGCGTGAAACAGGATGTTCCGGATCGCCATGGCCATCTCCCCTCGCTGCGGCGTCCAGAGCTTGGACGATTTGCAGCCTGCCACCAAGGGAAAAGGCCGTCCTTGACGCGCCTCAAGGAGCCGGCGTCTGGCCCTGCGCCGCCGTGCGCTTCTCGATCGCGTCGATCAGTCCGTCAAAGCCACGGGTCCGCAGCACGTTGGCGAATTCGGAGCGGCGCAGCGCCACTTCGCTGATCTGTCCGCCGAGATAGAGGTCCGCCACCTTCCAGGTGTTGTCGGCCTTCTCGCGCATCACGTAGTCGATGGGAATCGACGGTTCGTCGGGGATGCGCACCTCGCTGTTCACGATGACCGCGCCGGCCGGGCCGGGCCGCGATCCCGTGACCACCAGGGATTCGCCGGTGAACGACTGGAAGCGGCTGGCATAGATCGCGCAGAGATAATGCCGGTACTTGTCCATGTAGGTCTGCCGCTGCTGGTCGGTCCAGCCGTTCCAGGCGGCGCGGCCCACCGCCATGGCACTCTGGAGCTTGACGTCCATCGTGTCGGTCAGCAGCGGGCACAGCGCGTCAACCCGCTTGTCGAAGGAATCTCCGCTGGTCTTCTTGAGAATGCCGAGCATGTTGGACTGGAAGTCCTTCACGGTCGTCTGCGCCGCATCGGGCCCCACGGAGGCCTGGGCGCGAGCGCCGGTGGTGAGCAGCGCCGCCATCATTATCGCGGTGAGCAGGTGTTTCAAGCAGGGTCTCTCCTACATTCTCTCAAGACGACAACTTCGCCTCCGCTGTCTGTTTCTCAGACAACGGTCGCGGTTGTTCGTCGCCTAGAATATAGGGGTAGGCCGCAGCGCTAACCAACCCCGGCGGGAGAGGAATGAAAGACACGCTCGACAGATGGCTGACCGGCTGGCTGACCTTGGTGACGCGCCGGCCGTGGCTGGTTCTGGCGGTCGCCGCGGTGCTGACCGCCGTCGGCGGCTGGTACACGGTTACCAGGCTGGGGATCAACACGGACACCAGCACGCTGGTGCCCGCCTCGGAACCGTTCCGGGTGGCGGAAGCCAACTACCTCAAGGTGTTCCCCGAGAACGACAACGTCATC
The DNA here is from genome assembly GCA_016124315.1 of Alphaproteobacteria bacterium. Taxonomy (GTDB): domain Bacteria; phylum Pseudomonadota; class Alphaproteobacteria; order SMXS01; family SMXS01; genus RI-34. The sequence goes on along the minus strand of WGNW01000092.1, from coordinate 5,848 downwards.
CTGATCGTCGTCCAGGACAAAGACGCCCTGGCCGCCGCCGACGCCGCCCGCGCCATCGCCGGTGCGCTCGCCCGCTATCCGAAGCGCTTCTCCTACGTCTACGCGCCCGGCACCGGCCCGTTCTTCGACAGGAACGGGCTGCTCTACCTGGACAAGGGGCAGCTCGCCAAGGTGCTCGACGACCTCGCCCAGGCCCAGCCCGCGCTGGCCGTGCTATCCCAGGACCCGAGCCTGAGAGGGCTGTTCGACGCCCTCGGACACGGCCTCCAGGCGACCGGTCAGGGGCAACCCCTGCCGCCGGCATTCGGCGACGTGATGACCGGCCTGGCAAACGCGGCCCGGCAGGTGGAGCAGGGCTCGGTGCCGCGCCAGTCGCTGCTGCCCGGCCTCGCCGGTGCGCCGGGCGAGGTGCAGACAAGGCTGGTCATGACCCGCCAGCGGCTGGACTATTCGCAGGCGCTGTCGGCGGCCAGCGGCATCGACCAGATCCGCGCCGTTGCCGCCAACCTGCGCAAGCAGGGCGCCATCGCCGACAGCACCTCGGTCCGGCTGACCGGCGAAACGGTGCTGGCCAACGACGAGCTGGTTTCCGTCACCCAGGGGGTGAAGATCGCGGGCATCGTCTCGCTGGTGCTGCTGGTGATCATCCTCGCCTGGGGCTACCGGAGCATCCGTCTGATTTCCACCTCCTACGGCACCCTGCTGATCGGGCTGGTCTGGGCCGGCGCCTTCGCTACGGCGACGATCGGCGAGCTCAACATGATCTCGGCGTCCTGCGCGGTGCTCTTCGTCGGACTCGGAATCGACTACGCCATCCATTTCTGCCTCCGCTACGCGGAGAATCTGCGACGGGAGGACCAGCGCTCCGCGCTCGTCGACACCGGGCGCCAGGTCGGGCCGGCACTCATGCTCTGCGTGCTGACCACGGTGATCGGCTTCCTGTCCTTCGCGCCCACCGACTACAAGGGTTTCGCCGATCTGGGCGTCATCGCTGCGGGCGGGGTGACGGCGGCGTTCCTGGCGTCGCTGACGGTGCTGCCGGCGCTGCTGGCGATCGTCGGCGTGCCGAAGCGGGCCCAGTGGCGGCCGATCATCTTCAGCGAGGTGAAGCAGCGGTGGAGCGACCGGGGCGCCAAGCTGATGATCGTCCTGGCGATCCTCTCCGTGCCGGTGGCGCTCAGCGCGCACTTCGATTTCAGCACCCTGGCCCTCAAGGATCCCAACTCGGAATCGGTCACGACGCTCGAAGACCTCACCAAGATCCAGGGAAATCTGGCCTATGCCGCCTATGCCGTCGCCGACAACCTGGACGATGCAGAGCGTCTGGCGGCGAAGCTGCGCAAGCTGCCGGAAGTCGATGAGGTGGTGACGCCGCGCAGCTACGTGCCCGCCGACCAGGACGAGAAGCTCGAGATGCTGCAGGAGGCGGCGATGTTCATGTGGCCCGTCTTCAATCCGGACCACACCGTGCCGCCACCGACGGCGAAGGAGCGGCTGCAGGCCGCGCAGCAGTTTCTGGGGCGGGCGGAGAACGCCCACCCGGCCGACGAGAACACGGCCCAGGCGATCGCCAGCCTGCGGCAGGCGCTGACGTCCATCGTCGAGGACCCCGACCGGGACGCGAAGCTGAAGACCCTGGAACAGGCCCTCATCAGCGGCGTGCAGGAGCGCATCGCGCGCCTGCGGAGCTCCTTCAACGCCGCCCCCGTGCGCTACCAGGACCTTCCCGCCGACATGGTGTCCCGCGACATCTCGCCCTCGGGCAAGGTGTCGCTGACCATCCTGCCGGCCGGCGACATGAGCAAGCATGACCAGCTGGAGGCCTTCGCCGATGCGGTGACGGCGGTCGTCCCCGGCGCCTCGGGCCGAGCCATCGGCGAGGCGGGCATGGCCAAGGTCGTGATCGGCGCGTTCGAGATCGCCTCGGCCCTCACCATCGTCCTCATCTCGCTGCTGCTCTACGCCATCCTGCGCCGCTGGCGCGACGTGGTGCTGGTGCTCGCGCCGCTGGCGGTGGCGGGCAGCCTGACGGCGGCGACCGCGGTCCTCACCGGCATCCAGTTCAACTTCGCCAACGTCATCGTGCTGCCGCTGCTGCTCGGCTTCGGCGTGGACAGTTCGACGCACCTGCTGCTACGGCGTCGCGAAGAGGGATCGGTCGCCGAGCTGATGGAATCGAGTACGCCCCGGGCCGTCACGCTCAGCGCTTTGACAACCATTGCGTCTTTCGGCAGCCTGTCGCTGTCGCCACACTGGGGGACAGCGAGCCTCGGGCTGCTGCTGACGGTGGCGATGGTGATGATCGAGCTGTCGGCCGTCTTCGTCATGCCGGCGCTCATGCGCTGGTTCGGCTCGGGGCCGTCCCAGCCTGTTTAGGGGAGGCCGACCTTGTCGCTCTGGAAGAAGCTCCTCGTGGTGCTTCCGGCGTTTGTGATCCTGCACCTGGTAGCGGTGGGCGTGTTTCCGCTGATCGACGGGCTGCGGGAGGTCTGGGTGCCCGGTCCGCTCGACGAAACCAGGCTGCTGATGGCGTTTCCCGCGGCCTACGCCTTCGGGGCCGCGCTCGGCCTCGGGCTGCAGCCCGGCAGTACGCGTGTCGCCATGGCGGTGAGCCTCGTGCTTTCGATCGCGGGACTCTACGCCTTCGCCGGGCTCGCCAACAGCTACCGGGAAGGCGCCGCCGCGCTGCTCCCGGTCGGCCTCGCCGCTGGGCTGGCGCTGCCGGTTGCGGCCCGTGCGTTCGAGCTCGATCGCACCGTCCTCGGTTCGTTGATCATGGCGGTCGTGGTCGCTGGAAGCTGGTGGGCGTCGGTCCCGTTCGTCGACCTGTTCCGGCATGGCCTGCCCATCGGCGGTGCGCCCGGCTGGGCCGGGCCCTACTACGCCCAGGGGTTCTTCTGCGTGCTCTGGCTGCCGCTGGTGCTGTTCCTGGCGACCGAGCGCCGCCGGCGCTGATTCCGGCTAAACGGCGAACTGCTCGGCCAGGATGCGCTCCGCCAGGTTGTGGCCCGGGTCGTAGAGCAGGCACAGCACCATCTCCCGGTCCTCCTCCACCTCGACGCGGGCGACGTGCCGCACCTCCAGGTTGTCGGCGGTGGCGCTGACCGGGCGCTCCACCGGGTCGCCGACGACGAACTCGACGCGGGCGTCGTGGGGCAGCAGGGCGCCGCGCCAGCGGCGAGGACGGAAGGCGCTGATCGGGGTCAGGCAGAGGATGTCGGAATCGATCGGCACGATGGGGCCGTGGGCCGAGAAATTGTAGGCGGTGCTGCCGGCGGGCGTCGACAGCAGCACCCCGTCGCAGATCAGTTCCGGCATGCGCTGCTTGCCGTCGATGGAGATGCCGACCTTGGCCGCCTGGTAGGTCTGGCGCAGCAGCGAGACCTCGTTGATCGCCAGCGCCTCGGTGGACGAGCCGTCGACGCAATGGGCGCGCATGCGCAGCGGGTGCAGCTCCACCGCTTCCGCCGCCGCGATGCGCTCCATCAGGTCGTCCTCGTGATAGTCGTTCATCAGGAAGCCGAGGGAGCCGGCATTCATGCCGTAGACCGGCACGCGCCGGTTGATCATGCTGTGCAGGGTGCGCAGCATGAAGCCGTCGCCGCCCAGCGCCACGATGACGTCGGCCTGCTCGATCGGCACGTTGCGGTATCGCTTGCTGAGCGTCCTGAGGGCCGCCTGCGCCTTGGGCGTGGGATTGGCGGTGAAGGCGAGGGATTGTCTCGACATCTGGCTACCGGGCGGGCCGAAGCCTAGCCACCCGTCACGCTCATGTGGCGCGACACGGCCGGCTTGCGGTGGCGGCGGTCGATGACGAAGTCATGGCCCTTGGGCTTGCGGCCGATGGCCTCGTCGATAGCGGCGTCGAGCGCGGTGTCGTCCCGGTCGGCCCTGAGCGCCGCCCGCAGGTCGGCCGAATCCTCCTGTCCCAGGCACATGTAGAGCATGCCGGTGCAGGTCACCCGCACGCGGTTGCAGGATTCGCAGAAATTGTGGGTCAGCGGCGTGATGAATCCGAGCCGCTGGCCGGTCTCGGCCAGGGTCACGTAGCGGGCCGGTCCGCCGGTGACGTGGTCGGACTCCCGCACCGTGTAGCGCTGGCCGATCTGCGCCTTCAGCAGCGACAGCGGCATGTAGTTGTCGACGCGGGCGACGTCCACCTCGCCCAGCGGCATGGTCTCGATGAAGGTGAGGTCGAAGCCCTGCTCGCCGCACCAGCGGATCAGCTCGAACGCTTCATCGTCGTTGACCCCGCGCAGCGCGACGGTGTTGATCTTCACCCGGAGCCCGGCTTCCTTGGCCGCGCGGAGGCCTTCCATCACCTGATCGAGCCGGCCCCAGCGGGTGATGCGGGCGAACTTGTCCGGATCCAGGGTGTCGACCGACACGTTGACCCGCCGCACCCCCGCCCTGACCAGGTGGTCGGCGTAGCGCGCCAGTTGGCTGCCGTTGGAGGTGAGGGTTAGTTCGTCCAGGTCGCCGGTCTTGAGGTGGCGGCCCAGGGCATCGAACAGGGTCATGATGTCGCGCCGCACCAGCGGCTCGCCGCCGGTCAGCCGCAGCTTGCGCACGCCCTTGCGCACGAAGGCCGTGCACAGCCGGTCCAGCTCCTCCAGCGTCAGCACGTCCGACTTGGGCAGGAACGTCATGTCCTCCGCCATGCAGTAGACGCAGCGGAAGTCGCACCGGTCGGTCACCGATACGCGAAGATAGGTGATGGGCCGCCCGAAGGGGTCGATCAAGCCTGGCTCCCTTTTCCCGCGGTTGCGCTGCCTCTTATATAGCAGGAAGTCGCATGGATTTAAGGGGTTTCGGGCTAGACTCGGAATGACGAGACGGGTTCGGATGCTGCCCTTGACGCACGAGACCGACACCAGGCCCTGGCACGCCGCGACGCCTCAGGAGGCGCTCGAAGGTTGGAATTCGGATTCCCGGGGGCTGTCGCCCGAGGAGGCGGCCGGACGGCTGGCGCGATACGGGCCGAACCAGCTTCCCCAGGCGCCCTCCCGTGGTCCGCTCGCCCGGTTCCTCGCCCAGTTCAACAACGTGCTGATCTACCTGCTGATCGGATCGGCCGCGGTGACCGCCGAGCTCGGCCATGGTACGGACACGGCGGTCATCCTGCTGGTGGTGGCGGCGAACGCAGTGGTCGGCTACGTTCAGGAGGGCCGCGCGGAGAATGCCCTTGCCAGCCTGAGGGCCATGATCAGCCCGCAGGCTTCGGTCCTGCGCGGTGACCGCAGGATGACGGTTCCGGCGGAGGAACTGGTCCCCGGCGACATCGTGCTGCTCGATCCGGGCGACAAGGTGCCGGCCGATCTCCGGTTGATCCGCAGCCGCTCGCTTTCCGTCGACGAGGCGATCCTGACCGGAGAATCCGTGGCGGTGGAGAAGGCCGTCGGGGCCGTCGCGGCCGATGCGGCGCTGGGAGACCGGCGGTGCATGGCGTTCTCGGGGACGATGGTCGCAGCCGGACAGGCGACGGGTGTCGTCGTCGCCACCGGATCCGTGACGGAACTGGGGCGGATCGGCGCTTTGCTGCAGGGCGTAGACACGCTGACCACGCCGCTGCTGCGTCAGATGAACAGGTTCGGGCGGCAGTTCGCCATGGCCATATTGGCCGTGGCAGCCCTCGTGTTCGCCCTGGCGGTGCTGGCGCGAGGCTATGCGCCGGCGGACGCGTTCATGGCCGTGGTCGGCATCGCCGTGGCGGCGATCCCCGAGGGGCTGCCGGCGGTGATGACCATCACCCTGGCGGTCGGCGTGCAGCGGATGGCGGGGCGGCAGGCGATCATCCGCCGGCTTCCGGCGGTCGAGACTCTCGGATCGGTGTCGGTCATCTGCACCG
>WGNW01000011.1 GCA_016124315.1 Alphaproteobacteria bacterium | reverse complement strand
TGCTGCACGACCGGCTGCTGATCGTCGGCGAGCCGGAAAGGATCGCCAGCTTCAGCAACTGGCTGGTCAGGCGGGCCCCGCGGCGCCTCAGCGTCCTCGGCATCGTCTCGATCAGTTGTCCTTCGCCGGATGATATGGTCCGCGCGGGTCAGGTGCGAGACCTGCAGCGCCTCGCGGAAGAACTCGTGCCGGACCGCGTGGTGCTGCTGTTCAACTGGCGCGAGCCCGAGATCATCCAGCAGTGTGTCCGGACACTCAGGAGCCTGGCTCTCGACGTGGAACTGCTGCTGCCCCGCGTCGGCGAGGAGTGGGTGGGCCGGCCGGTCACCCATCTGGGCGGATTGCTTGCGATGAATCTGATGCGCAGTCCGTTGTCGCAGGAGGCGCGGCTGGTCAAGCTCCTCGAGGACTACATCCTCGCCGGCCTGATCCTGCTCCTGGTGTCCCCGGTGATGCTGGTGGCGGCGCTGTTGGTCAAGCTCAGTTCGCCCGGCCCGGTGTTCTATCGCCAGCGCCGCTCCGGTTTCCAGAAGCTGGAGTTCCGGATCTACAAGTTCCGCACCATGACGATTCAGCCCGAGGGCGCCTTCCGTCAGGCCACGAAGGGCGACAGCCGCATCACACCGATCGGCCGCTTCCTGCGCGCCACCAGCATCGACGAACTACCCCAACTGCTGAACGTGCTGCGTGGGGAGATGTCGCTGGTCGGACCTCGCCCACACGAAGTCTCCATGAACGCCGACTTCGCCCTGCAGATCGACGACTATCTGGTCCGTCACCGCATCAAGCCGGGCATTACCGGCTGGGCGCAGGTCAACGGCGCCCGCGGCGAGACGCGCACGCTCCAGGACATGGAACGGCGGCTGACCTACGACCTTGCCTACGTCGATAACTGGTCGTTCTGGCTCGACCTGCAGATCCTGCTGCGGACGGCCGGCGTCTTCTTCTTCCACAAGAACGCCTACTGAACGTGTCCGCGGCGGCGGCCCCCGGGGGGCGCCACCGCCGCGGCAGCGTACTCGTTGTCAGGTTCAGAACCGTACGGTGACGAAGACCTCGGTGCCGTCGTCGCGGTAGTCCGGACGGTAGTAGGTGTCGCCGTAGCGATAGTAGAGGTCGCCGTCCCGGTACAGGGAGTCGTAGCCGTCCGGCAGGTAGGTGACCGCCAGTCCGTAAGGCGGCTCCACGACGGCGAACTGCCGGTAGCGGCCGTCCCAGACATAGTAGGTGCCGTAATAGTAGTAGTAGGGCACCCCGTCGTAATAGAGCGTGCTGTAGCCCACGGGCAGGCTGGGCAGCAGCGCGCCATAGGGGGCGGTCACGACGACGAAGCCCGCGCCGTGCCGGGCGTAGTAGAGGCCGTCGTAATAGAAGTAGTCGCGGTAGCCGACCCGCAGGGGAACGTAGCCCCGCGGCAGGAAGCCGAAGGTCAGGCCGGGCCGGTACCACGTGTAGTGCCGGGCCGGTGCGTGACGCCACGCCCAGGCGTGGTCGTTGCGGTTGCGGTCGAACCAGCGGTGCTCCCACGCGTGCCGGTCTTGACGCCAGTCGTTCCGGTCGTTGCGCCAGCGATCGTTGCGCCAGTCGTCCCGGCGATCGTCCCGCCGGTCCGCCCGGTCATCGCGCCGGTCGTCGCGGCGCTCGATACGGTCGTCCCGGCGATCGTCCCGCCGGTCCACCCGGCCATCGCGGCGGTCGTCGCGACGCTCGATACGGTCGTCCCGGCGCTCGTCGGCGGCGCGGGCGCGATCGTCCCGGCGGTCATCGCGCCGGTCGATCCGGTCGTCCTGACGGTCGTCGTGGGCCCGCTGCCAGTCCGCGCGCCGGTCGTTCCGGTCGTCGCGCCGCTCCGCGCTGCGCTGGCCCGGATTCTGCTGGGTATGGTTCTGCTGCTGCCAGGCCGGGGTGATCTGGTGCTGCTGGTTCGGCAGGATGGGTGTGGGCGCGTTGCTTTGCGAGGGGCCGCCGGCGGCGTTGTCCCGGCGCCGGTCGCCCTGGCCGCCACGCCAGTGCGCCGTGCCGCCCTGGGGCGACTGGACGGCAGCGCCACCCGGCCGGACCTGGGGCGTCTGCGGCGCCTGCGGCGTCTGGCGCCGCTGGTCCTGGCCGGAATCGTCCCGGCGCTCGTCGTGGCTGTGCTCCCGGTGCCCCCTGTGGTTGTCGTCATTGTCCCCGCGGTCGGCGAACGCCGACGGGGCGCCGAGCAGACATATGCAGGCGGCGCTGGACAGCACCGTCTTCTTCAACGTGATTGTCAACTCTCTACGCATGGCTCTCTCCATGAGCGGGTTGGTGCGCACGCCGGATACAACACCTAGCCGAAGCGCATCATGGGCGGGAGTCTGATCCGGGCCTGCTGAATGAATTGTGAACCGTAACGAAAACTTCTCCCGGGCGGCCGGATTCGCCCGGAACACCCCCAGCGTGCCCGCGTTACCTCGAGGGAAGCCTGCCGACGAGACGTGCCCGGTTCGCGGATCAGCCATGCCGCGAGCACCCTTTTAATATGTGGGACAGTCGCTTACGACCTGTCGTGCACCACTGCTAGAGGAGTACAGGATGATCGAACTGCCGAAATTGCCCTACGGCTATGACGCGCTGGAACCCTGCATTTCGGAGCGCACGCTCCGGCTGCATCATGGCAAGCACCACAAGGCCTATGTGGACAAGGGCAACGACCTCATCTCGGGCACCGATCTCGCCGACGCCGACCTCGAAACCATCATCCGCAAGGCCCACGCCGACAAGAACCAGGGCCTGTTCAATCAGGCGGCCCAGGTGTGGAACCACACGTTCTACTGGCACTCCATGGCGCCGGGCGCCGGCGGCGAGCCAGGCGGCGAGATCGCCGAGCGGATCAAGAAGGATTTCGGTTCCTACGCGGACTTCCGGGATCAGCTGCTGAAGACCGCGGCCGGCCAGTTCGGCAGCGGCTACGGCTGGCTGGTGCTGGACGGCGGCTCCCTGAAGGTCACCAGCACCTCGAACGCCGTGCCGCCCTTCGTCGAGGGGCAGGTGCCGGTGCTGGGCATCGACGTCTGGGAGCATTCCTACTATCTGGATTACCAGAACGTGCGCCCGGACTACCTCAAGACCGTGGTGGACAAGCTGCTCAATTGGGAGTTCGCCGCCGCCAATCTCGCCGACCCGGATGGCGTCGTGCAGAAGATATCCAAGGAAGCCTGATCGGCCGCCGGCTCATGCCGCCCGCGCCGCGCCGGCGCGGCCGGCATCGTCGGCAAGACGTCCCCGCAGACGTTCGCGCGCCCGGAACAGGCGCGACTTGACCGTCCCCGAGCGGACGTTCAGTAATCGGGCGGTCGCCTCGTAGCTGCGCCCCTCCACCCCGACAAGATAGAGAATCTGACGATCTCGCCGCGAAAGATCGCCGAAGGCACGCGACAGATCCCGAATCTCCATCAGCCGCTCCTGCCCGCCGGCGACGCCGGTTTCGCCGTGCCAGTCTTCCAGGGGTACGGTCGTACCCCGGCGCTGGCGGTGTCGCAGCCCGCTGATGAATTCGTTGCGCAGGATCCTGAACAGCCAGCCCCGCAGATTGCTGCCCGGCCGGAACTGATCGAAATGCCGCAGGGCGCGCTCCAGGCAGGTCTGCAGGATGTCGTCCGCGTCATCCCGGTCGCGGGCGAGGGAGCGGGCGTAGCGGCGCAGGGCGGGGATGTGGGGTTCGATGCTGGCTTTCGTCTGCAGGCTTGGCTGGGTCATGACTCTTCTCCGCATCGTATCCGTACATCTGGAGGTGTGGTAAAATCGATGCATATCAAGTGAAAAATTCAGGCCTAGTAGCCTTGGAACAGGCGGCGGATGAGCTAAAAAATTAAAAGTTGAATATTAGATTACGTAATTCTCTATTAATACATAATATTTTTGATTTATTTGGGATTTTTTGGGGCGATAATGTGTCTAGATTCGGGACATTTTCGGTTATATTGTATTTTTGCCATGGGTCGTGAGCGTCCCCTTGCCGTGTTCCAGGGAGCCTGAAAATCATGTCCGCGTTTTCCGGAATCGGGTAACGTAGCCCTCAAAAGAATAAGCGTGGATGACGGAAAGAACGGGGGACCGATTGGCGGGTGAGGGACGCCGGCGACGCCGGTTGCGCACGGTGTTGCTGGTGGCCGGGCCGCTGGTCGCGCTCGGGGTGGCGGCGTATTTCTACCTGACGGGAGGCCGGTACGTGACCACCGACAATGCCTATGTCCGGGCGGGCATGGTGTCCGTGGCGGCCAACGTCAGCGGCGAGGTGGTGGACATCCCGATCCGCGAGAACCAGCGGGTCAAGGTCGGCGACGTGCTGTTCCGGATCGACCCGGAACCCTTCTCCATCGCCGTCTCCGAAGCGGAGGCGGACCTGGCGGAAGCCCGCCTGGCGGTCCATTCGCTGAAGGCGGAACTCGCCAAGAAGCGGTCGGAACTGGCGGCGGCGCAGGCCGATGTGGACTACCAGCAGCGCGAGTTTTCCCGCTACGACCGGCTCGCGCAGTCCAACACCGTGTCGCGGGCCAAGTTCGAGGAGGTCCAGCACCGCCTGACCGAGGCACAGAACCGGGTGGCGACCGCCAGGAAGGACATCGAGACCACCATCGCCGCGCTGGGCGGCAACGAGGCCGTGGACGTCGAATCCCATCCGCAGGTGATCCGTGCGCGGGCGAAGCTGGAGGAGGCGCGCCGCGACCTGCGCAATTGCACCGTGCGGACCCGGGTGAACGGCATCGTCGGCAAGATCGGCCTGCAACTCGGCGAGCACGTCGGCGAGGGGCAGCCCGTGTTCCCGCTGATGGCCAGCGACAGCCTCTGGGTGGAGGCCAATCTCAAGGAGACCGAGCTGACCAACGTCCGGCCCGGGCAGCGGGCCACGCTCGAGGTGGACACCTTCCCCGACGTGACGCTGCACGGCGTCGTCTCCAGCATCTCGCCGGCCGCCGGATCGGAATACTCGGTGCTGCCGCCCCAGAACGCCACCGGCAACTGGGTCAAGATCACCCAGCGCGTGCCGGTCCGGATCGCGCTGGGCGAGGATGCGGCCCGGGTGCCGCTGCGCGCCGGCATGAGCGTGCACGTATCGATCGACACCGGCCCTCACCATGCCTGGCCGCTCGGCGGGATGGACGGACCGTGACCACCGCGGCGGCCGCGTCCGGACAGTCGGTCGCGCCGTTCCGGCTCGGCTTCCGCGGCACCATGGCGGTGTTCTCCATCATGGTGGGCGCCACCATGCAGTCCATCGACATGACCATCGCCAACGTGGCGCTGCCGCACATGCAGGGTTCGCTGGCGGCCACCATCGACCAGATCGCCTGGGTGCTGACCAGCTATATCGTCGCCTCCGCCGTGGGAACGCCGCTGATGGGATGGCTGGCCATCCGCTATGGCCAGAAGCTGGTGCTCCAGGCGGCGCTGGCCGGCTTCACCGTCTCGTCCCTGCTCTGCGGCATCGCCACCAGCCTGCCGGAAATGGTGCTCTACCGGACCCTGCAGGGCCTCGCCAGCGCCGCGCTGCTGCCGCTCGCCCAGGCGGTGATGATGCGCCTCTATCCGCGCGAATACTTCGCCAAGGCCATGGCGATCATCGGCATCGGCATGATGCTCGGGCCCATCGCCGGGCCGACGCTCGGCGGCTACGTCACCGAGGTCGCCAACTGGCGCTGGGTGTTCTTCATCAATTTGCCGCTCGGGGTGCTGGCGATCAGCGGCATCCAGATCTTCCTCGACGAGCACCGCTCCGAAGGCGACGGCTATTTCGACGCCTTCGGCTTCGCCATGCTGATCATCGCCATCGGCGCGTTCCAGCTGATGCTCGACCGGGGCGAGACCAAGCACTGGTTCTCGTCCACGGAAATCCGCCTCTATGCCGGCATGGCGGCGCTCGCCTTCTACATGTTCGTGGTGCAGACGGTGACCGCCCGCCGCCCCTTCGTCAGCCGCGCCCTGTTCCGCGACCGCAATTTCGTCACCGGGACGCTGCTGTTCGTCGTGGTCAGCAGCAACATGATGATCACCGTGGCGCTGCAGCCGCCCATGCTGCAGAACGTCATGGGCTATCCTGTGCTCACCGTCGGGCTGCTGCTCGCGCCGCGCGGCGTCGGGACCATGATGGGCATGATCCTCTCGGCCCGGCTGATGAACCGCTTCGATGTGCGCGTCATCGTCATCGTCGGGCTCGCCTTCGCCGCCTGGGGCCTGTGGGACCTCTCCCAGCTCGGCATCGCCATCAGCGAGTGGGACATCGTCCGGTCCGCCTTCATTCAGGGCTTCGGCCTGGGGCTCGTCTTCGTGCAGCTCAACACCATCGCCTTCGCGACCCTGCCGAGGCCGCTCCACATCGAGGGCGCGACCATGTTCAACCTGATGCGCGCGCTCGGCTCGTCGGCGGGCCTGTCGATCGCCGTCGCGCTGCTGGCCCAGTACACCCAGATCAACCATGCCGAGCTTGCGGCCTTCGCCAACCCCTACAACGAGGCGCTGGGCCTGGCCGGACTGCCCGGATTCTGGTCGTCGCTGAGCGATCCGGCGGGTCTCGCCATGCTCAACGGCGAAATCACCCGGCAGGCGATGATGATCAGCTTCATCAACAGCTACCACTGGCTCATGGTGGCGGCGCTGGTGGGCGTGGGGCTGATGCTGTTCGTGCGCCTGCCGCCGTCGCCGCTGCGCGGCTGACGGCTCAAACCCCGCGACTTTCCGCGCCCGGCCCGGTATAGTGGCACCTGTCGCCCGGGCGGCGGCGCCGATGCCGGAGCCCGCGCGCCACAGGGGGGAGGTTGCCATGAACCTGCCGCGCATGATCCAGCGGTTTCGGGCACCGGCGATAATCTGTCTCGCACTGCTTGCCGGCGCGGCGCGCGCCGACGATCCGTTCGCCACGAGCAAGGGCAGCTGGGGGCAGGCCTATCCGGATCAGTGGGCGCTGCAGCGCATCAACCTTCCGGCCACTCTGCCGACCACGCCCGTCATCGTCGCCGTCATCGATTCGGGGATCGACTTCCGCCACCCCGACCTGAAGCCCGAAACCATCTGGCGCAACTCCAAGGAAGTGGCCAACGGCAAGGACGACGACGGCAACGGCTACGTCGACGACCTGATCGGCTGGAACTTTCTGGACAACAACAACTCGCCCTGGGACGATTCCGGTCACGGTACCCACACCGCCGGCATCATCGGCGCGGCGACGGGCAACGGCAAAGGCATTGCCGGCGTCAATCCGTCGGTGCGAATCATGCCGCTCAAGGTGATGAATTTCTACGGCCGGGGACAGAGTGTCCGCGTTGCCGCAGCCGTCTACTATGCGGTCGCCAACGGCGCCCGGGTCATCAACATGAGCCTCGGCTCCAAGGGCATCTCCCGGGCCGAGGCCCAGGCCATCGGCTATGCCATCCGCAAGGGCGTGGTCGTCGTGGCCGCCGCCGGCAATTCGGGGGCCGACGCGGCCGGCTTCGGGCCGGCCGGCGTGCCCGGCGTGATCACCGTCACCGCCACGGACGAGAAGGACGCCCGCCCGGTCTACGCCAACTACGGCGAGGTGGTCGACATCGCGGCGCCGGGTGACGACGTGCTGAGCCTGAGGGCCCGGCGCACCGACTTCATGATGATCGATGGTCCGAAGGACTACCGCCCGGGCGCCAACGTGGTGGGCGCCGACAAGGCGTATTACCGGGCGACCGGCACCTCGTTCGCCGCGCCTTTCGTCTCTGGCGTGGCCTCGCTGCTGTTCGCCCGCACCCCCACGCTCACCGGCGAGCAGGTGCGGCGGATGCTTCTCAACTCGGCCCGTGACATCGGGGCGCCGGGCTGGGACCACCTGACCGGCTACGGCATCGTCGACGCCTCGGCGGCGCTGGCGGCCGATCCGGCGTTCTTCATCGAGAGCCGGATCGAGGCGGTGACGCTGCAGCAGGCCGGCGGCAAGTACGTGATGCGCGTCAGCGGCACCACCGACGCCAGCGCCTTCGCCCGGGCCTGGGTCGAGATCGGTCCCGGCGACGACCCCGGCACGTGGCAGAAGGTGGTCGACGGCGTCAAGGCGCCGGTCCGCGACGGCGTGATCGGCGAATTCGGCATCGACGTGCTGCGCAGCTCGCCGAAATGGGTGGTCCGGCTGATCACCGAGGACCGTAGCGGCAAACGGCGGGAGACCCGCTACCTGCTCAAGGTCGGCTGAAGCCGGCCGGCGGGCCGCCGTCCATTCTGCCATTTACTTTTCGACGGCGGCTCCTAGACTGCCCGACTGGGGTTAATCACCAAACCAAGAGAGAAAGTCACCATATGTCGACTGCTGCTACCCAGGCCAAGGGAGCCTCGCAGGCCTATCCGCTCTTCTACAAGAAGCCGGAGGTCCTTCGTGCGGACAAGCACAAGAACCTGAGCCTCAACCCGGAAGTTTCGTACGAGTTCGCGCGCGGCGCCAACTCCCTGCCCATCAACGCGGCGGAAATGCCCCGGGCGGTGCGTCACTATCCGATCGTCTTCACCGACACGACCAATCCGTTCCCGGTCGCCGTGGTCGGTCTACGGGGCGGCGACAACCTGTTCGTCGAGAAGGACGGCAAGTGGGCGAAGGGCGTGTACTCGCCCGCCTATGTGCGCCGCTACCCCTTCGTCTTCATGCGCAACCCCAACGCCAAGACGCTGACGCTGTGCATCGACCGGGAGTCGTCGCGGGTCGCCGACAATCGGGACAATCCCTTCTTCGTCGACGGCAAGCGCACCGACGTCACCAACAACGCGCTGAAGTTCTGCGAGGCCTTCGAGCAGGAGTACCGCAAGACGGAAGAGATCGCCAAGCTTCTGGTCGAGATGCAGCTGCTCACCAGCAATCGCGGCACGTTCACCCTGGAGAGCGGCGAGAAGGTGTCGCTGACAGGCTTCAAGCTGGTGGACGAGAAGAAGTTCAACGACCTGCCCAACGCCGAGTTCCTCAAGCTTCGCGAGGAGGGCGCGCTGCCGGTGATATACTGTCAGCTGATCTCCATGCACAGCTGGCAGAACCTGATCGCCCGCGAGGCGCTCAAGATCGCGGCGCCGAAGAAGAAATAACGGCCGCCGCGCCGCGTCGACAGGGCCGCGCAGCCAGCGCGGCCCTTCGTGCGTCCGGGGTCAGCGCACCTGACCGCCGTCGACCACGATGGTCGCGCCGGTGACGAAGCTCGCTCGGTCCGACGCCAGCCAAAGGGCGGCGTCGGCGATCTCCTCCACCCGGCCGAACCGCTTCAGCGCGACCTCCCGATCGATCCAGCGCTGCCATGCGTCCGGCCGGCTGGAGGTGATCTTCTCCCAGCTGCCGCCGGGAAACAGGATGTTGCCCGGTGCGATCACGTTGACCCGCAGCCCGTCCTTGCCGACCAGCTTGGCGAGCGCGGTTCCGGCGTGATTGATGGCCGCCTTGGTGGCGGCGTAGGGCACGGCCGTGCCCATGGCGTCCACGCCGGCGATGGACGAGATCATGATGACGCTGGCGCCGGCCCGCTGTTCGGGGGGCCGTGCCAGCATGCGCTTCAGGGCGTCGCGGGCGAGGAACATGGTGCCGGTGAAGTTCTGCGCGATGTCCGCCTCCCAGTCGTCGTCGCTGACGTCGATGCCCAGCGGCGCCCGCCCGATGCCCACATTGGCGACCGCGCAGTGGAGCGGTCCGAGCCGCGCCTCCGCTTCGTCCAGCGCCCCGGCGATGTCGGCCGAGCGGGTCATGTCGCCGGTCACGGCGATCACCCGGTCCTCCCCGGCGATCGCCGCCATCGCCTTCCTCGCCTCCTCCAGCGACCCCGCGGTGCGGCCGGTGATCGCCGCGCGGGCGCCTTCGCGCAGGAAAGCCTCCGCGATCGCCCTGCCGATTCCGCGCGACGCGCCGGCCACGAAAATCACCTTGTCCCGCAGTCCCAGTTCCATCGAGAGTCCTCCGTCCTTCGCAATTGCACCGATATCCGAGGCCGCACTATGGCCTTTCGGCGGGTCCGCGCCAATGTCCGGCGCAGGCGACGCGGACGCCGCGATGGGATAGGCTGCGTCCATGCCGGACATGATCGCGCCGCTCTATGCTCTACCGGACCTGCGGGACGCCCTGGCGTCGCCGGGCGTCGCCGGCGTCGAAGTGCGCCCGGCGCTGGTGCTTGAGCGGGAGGCTGTCGCCGGCTGGGTGCGCAACCGGTTCGCGGCCTGGACGGCCGAGGTCGACGTCTGTTTCTCACGGTTGCCGCCGAGTTGCCATATCGCCGTGAAATCAGGCGAAATCCTCGGATTCGCATGCTACGATGGCATATGCCGCAACTTCTTCGGTCCCATGGGCGTGGACGAGCGCGCCCGGAGCCAGGGGGTCGGGCGGGCGCTGCTCCTCTCGGTGCTGCATGCGCAGCGGGCGCAGGGGTATGCGTATGCCGTCATCGGCGGGGTCGGGCCGGCGGACTTCTATGCACGGGCGGTGGGGGCGACAGTCATTCCCGGCTCCGATCGGGGGATCTACGGTTCTCCCGGAGCCGGGAGGCCGCCGTTCGCCGGCGGGGGAAAGGAGCGGCTTTGAGCGGTCGTGGTGGCGTGCGAGGCCAAGGTGTGCTGCAATGCAGAAACTTTGCCGTTCCGCGCAGGCTGGACTAAAGTTGGCGCTCGCGGCAATTTTTGTGCGGACGAGGCGCGGGGGATGCGCAGGAGGCTTTCATGGCCGATGACGGTACGATAACGACATCGATCGGCCGCTATCTGGTCGACGGACTGATTGGCGAAGGGGCGATGGCCGACGTCTACAAGGCGTACGACCCCGAGATCGATCGAACCGTCGCGATCAAGGTGCTCAAGGACGAACTCTGCGTCGACGAGGAATACGTCAACCGGTTCCTGCGCGAGGCCCGGGCGGCGGGCGCGCTGTCCCATCCCAATATCGTCACCATCTACGACGTCGGGCGTGTCGGCCGCAAACCCTACATCACCATGGAGTTCCTGGAAGAGCAGACGCTCAGCGACCTGCTGTCCAAGAACGAGAAGCTGCCGCTCAAGCGGGTGGTGTCGATCGGCATCCAGCTCGCCCAGGCGCTGGACTACGCCCACCGCCTCGGCGTCGTCCACCGCGACATCAAGCCGGCGAACATCCTGTTCATGCGCCACGGCGACTCCATCAAGGTCGCCGATTTCGGCATCGCCCGGGTCGAGGGCGGCGACGACATGCACAAGACCCACGCGGGCACCGTGCTGGGAACGCCGCGCTACATGTCGCCGGAGCAGGCGCTGGGCGACAAGCTCGACGGAAGGTCCGACCTGTTCTCGGTCGGCGTCATCCTCTACGAGCTGTTCACCGGCGCCAAGGCGTTCAACGCCAGCACGATGACCTCGCTGCTGCTGCAGATCACCCAGAAGGACCCCGAGCCCATCCGCAAGACGGCGCCGGACCTGCCCGTGGGGCTGCAGCGCATCGTCACCAAGCTGCTCAGCAAGAAGCCGGAAAAGCGGTTCCAGAACGGCGCCGAACTCGCCGAGGCCCTGTCGCGCGAACTGAGCGTGCTGATCGAGCAGGAGGAGGAGGCCGCCTCCAACAAGTTCCTGCCGCTCAAGGTGCGCTGGGCGCTGGCCATGGGCGGGATCATCGCGGTGGTCATGGCCGCGAGCATGCTCACGGTGTTTCACTTCCAGGGCAAGGCGATCCAACAGGAATCCCTCGACGCCGGCTCGTCGCTGGCCAAGTTCATCGCCACCGAATCGGCGATACCGGTGCTCAGCGAGGACTGGATCCGGCTGGAAACCTTCGTGCAGGACGCCAGCGAGCGCGACACGTTTACCTATCTCATCGTCGCCGACCACACCGGCACGGTGCGCGCCGCCACCGACCAGTCCCTGGTTGGCAAGCCGTACGTGCGCCCTCACGACATGGAAGTGCTGAAGATCGCGCCGGACGTCACGGCGTCTTCCGTGGACCTGCCCAACGGCCAGAGCGTGTTCAATTTCGACACGCCGATCCTGTTCCAGACCAAGGAAGTCGGCCGGATCTACATGGGCCTCTCCCAGGAGGGACTCGAGGACGTCATGGGCCTCACCCGCACGCTGATGGCCGCCCTGGGCGTCATCACGGTCGCGGCGGTGGTGCTGATGCTCTACGTGTTCGGCGGCATGCTCGCCAGGCCGATGAAGCGTCTGCGTCAGGCCATGCTGGCGGTGGCGGCGGGCGACCTCGACCAGCGTATCTCGGAGACCAGGCGCGACGAGATCGGCGCCCTGTTCACCGCCTTCAACAGGATGATGGAGGGGCTGGCGTCCCACGTGGCGTCGGCGGCCCCCGCCGGCGACGAGCCGCAGGCGTCGCGCCCGATTCCCGCCATGTGGCGCGACGAGGAGACGGAAGAGCTGAACACGGCCGGTGCCGGCGACCTGACGCTCGTGTCATCCGGCCCGTCGGTCTCGGCCGCGATCGAGGCCACGCTCATCTCCACCAATCCGGGGCCCGCCCCGGTCGTCGACCGGAACAATCCGTTCCTCGAGGAAGACCCGTTCAACGAGAACGAGCCTGTGCGCGACGATGACCCCTTCGCCGACGACGAGGAGGGCGGCGCCATGCGGTCGCCCCAGGGGAAGCGGTAGGCTGATGGACGTGGCGGGCGTGGGACCGGCATTCTCCCGGTGGGCGTTCCGGGCGTGCCTCGGCCTGCTGGCGCTGGCCTTCGCCGGCTGCGCCACCCAGCAGGTCCAGGTGGAGGCGCCCCGGGATCCCGTGGTCGCCCGCACCGACGACTTCGTCCTGGTCCGGGCGGCGGCCGCCGACACCTTCGCCTCCCTGGCCAAGACCTATCTGAACGACGAATCCCTCGGCCCGCGGATCGCCAAGGCCAACGACGTGGCCCAGCCGTCGCCGGGCCGGATCTTGGTCGTGCCGCTCAAGGCCGAGAAGCACTGGCAGGTGGACGCGGACGGCTACCAGGTGGTGCCCATCCTCTGTTACCACCAGTTCGGCCCAGGCAAGCGCACCCGCAACAAGATGGAGGTTTCCCAGGACGCCTTCGAGAGCCAGATGGCCTTCCTCAAGACCAACGGCTACAGCGTCATCACGCTGGGCCAGCTTTCCCGCTATCTGGCCGGAGAGGGCACGCTGCCGGCGAAATCGGTGGTCATCACCATCGACGACGGCTACCGCTCCGCCTACGACATCGCCTACCCGATCCTGAAGAAGTATGGCTTCCATGCCACTGTCTACACCTACACCGACTTCATCGGCGGCGGTCTCGCGCTGACCTGGGCGGAGATGAAGGAGATGCTCGACAGCGGCCTGATCGCCGTCGAGTCCCATTCCAAGACACACACCAGCATGTCCCTCAACCCCGGCGAGGTCGACGGGCCGAGCTACGCGGAGCGCGTGCGCACCGAGATCACCGTGCCGGAGGGCATCATCGAGTCGAAGCTCGGCAACAACGTGCGCGATTTCGCCTATCCCTACGGCGACATGAGCCCCACCGTCATCTCCATCCTCAAGGATCGCGGCTATCGCACGGGCACTACCGTGCAGCGCGGCGGCAACCCCGCCTTTGCCGATCCGCTGGTGCTGCGCCGGGACATGGTCTATTCGGACGACAGCATGGCGGATTTCCAGAAGTACCTCGCCGTCCGCGAGTCCGTTGACCTCCGGTGATGGGTGACATGAAAAGAGCTTGGCCAGCCGTCGCGCTGTCCCTGGTCCTTGCCGGATGCGCGGCGAAGGACGTGACGCCGGTCGCGGTCGCGCCGGGCGCCGATAGCGCCCTGGTCAACTTCCTGGCAGACAAGCGCGCCCTGGCGCGCCAGTACGAGAAGGAAGGCCGGTTGAAGGAAGCGCTCCAGCAGTGGCGCTACGTCGCCGCCGCCGCGCCGGCCGACGCGGAAGCCAAGGAGCGGGTGGACGAGCTGGGTGACCAGATCGCCGCGCTCAGGCAGCAGTACTTCAAGGAGGGCGAAGAGGCGCTGGCGCACCAGGAAACCCACAAGGCGCAGATCGCCTACCTCAAGGCCCTGCTGCTCGACGGCAGCGACGAGGAGGCGCGGAACCGGCTGCGCGAGATCGACCGCACCATCGCCCTGGCGAACCAGAACCGCAAGGACCAGAAGGCCATGTCCGAGTACCGCACGGCCATGGTCAAGCGGCAGGACACGCTCGAGGAGTACGAAGCGAAGGTGAAGGCGCCGCTGAAGCGTGGCGACCACCGCCGGGTCATCGACCTGTCGGATCAATTCCTCAAGCGCAATCCCGACAACAAGGTCGCCGCGGAGTACCGCAAGAAGGCCTATCTGGCGCTCGTCGACGAGAGCCGCCGGCGCGGCAACTACCGGGATGCGCTCACCTATCTCGGATCTGCCGTGGAAAGCGCCGACGCCGACGACCGCCAGGAGTTCGAGGCCAAGGTGAAGACGGTGCGGGACGAACTGGCCGACAAGCTCTACAGCGAGGGCCTGAGCTACATGACCTCGGACCTCGACCGGGCGATCGAGCTGCTGGAACAGGCGCTTACCTACAATCCGGAGCACCTTCGGGCCAAGCAGAGTCTTGCCCAGGCCAGGAAGATGCGCGACACGCTCAGCCGCATCGCGCCGAAATAGCCGATCCGGCAGCCGGCCGTCTCCGGCCGGCCGTGGATCGCTCCGCTACTTCAGCTTCGACAGCTTCTCCTTCAACTCCACCGCCTGCGCACGCTGGAGCTTCGCGTTCTCGTGGTTGGGGTCGATCTCCAGCACCTTGTCCCAGTACCTGATGGCGGTGTCGAGTTCCTGGCGGCGGAAGGCAGACAGCCCGGCGCGGTAGTACCGGTCTGTCGCCGCCTCCTTGGCCGAGGCCAGCAGCGTCTGGTTGGCCTTGTCGTTGGGCGCCAGCGACGAGGCGAGCTGCGCCGCCTCCAGCGCCTTGTCGGCCTTGTCGCCGGCCTTGAGATAGAGATTGCCGGCCCGGCGTGCGCGCTGTGCGGCCACCGACGGGTTCGATCCCTTGAGGCTCCTGGCGCTGGCGAGGTAGGTGTCGGCGATGAAGGTGGCGTCGGCCGCATTGGCGGTGGCGCCCAGCTTGTAGGTCTCGACCTCCTTGATCGCGCCGTCGGCGTCGCCGGCGGCGGCGAGGGCGCGGACCTTCTCCATGGAGCCCTTGGGCGCGGGCTGGGCCGGTTGCTCGGCAGCCGTCGGTGCTTCGGTCTCCTCTTCCTGCTCGGCGGCCGCGGCGGCTTCCGCGGCCGCGGGCTTCTGCGTCTCGCCCCGAGCCCGCGCTTCCTTGGCCGCGAGGGTTTCGGGCGTCTGCGGGATGCGGATGGTCTGGCCGACGGAGATCTGGCTGGGATTCTCGATGCCGTTGTAGCGCGCCAGCACGAAGAATTTCAGCGGATCGCGCAGGAAGGTCTGCGCCAGCGTCGACAGGGACTCGCCGGGCGCGATCGTCACGGTGAAGGATTCCTCGGGGAAGTAGTCCTTGATCGGCGTGTCGATCTGGGCGAGCAGGCCCTGGGCGACCTTGCTGTTGGGCGTCTCGGCGATGTACTGCTGCAGTTCGGCCTTCGCCTGGCCGGCCTCGCCGGTCTCCAGCAGCTTGACCGCGGTGCGGAAGCGCTCCTTGGCCGACAGGCCGGGCGTCGGCGTGTAGACGGGCGCGACGACTTCGGGCGCCTTCTCGACCGGCGCTTCCTCGGCGACCGGCGCAGGCGGCGGCGGCGGTGGCGGCGGCGGCGCTTTCGACGCGCAGGCAGTCAGTGCGCCCGCCGCGAAAGCGGCGATCAGAATCCTGTTGAAGTGCGACACGGCAATCCCCTCCAAAGCACTTTCAGCACCGGTCTCCGGATTTGCGGGAATGCGGCTCCCCGCTCCCGGCGGCAGAAAAAATACCACCCCGCTCCCGCGCCTTCCGCGCCGATGCCGATCGCCCATGATCAGCTATCCTGCTGAATTCGCAATCGTTATTTCAATCGCCGCCGGCTGCGACGCCCGACTGGGGCGAAATCGCGTCCTGAATCAATACCATGGGTGCAGTGCGCCATGATCCGCTCCGCCGGTTCGCCGGGGCGAGGGGAGGACTGCTGCCGCGGGTCGTTTCTTTGGCGAATCGAAGCCAGCCCAACGGCCGTCTCCCGTCGCCGGGCGGTGCGGGACGCTACCCACCCGCAGTATTGTCGCATATAGTGCAAAGGGATGGATGGCGCGTGGACGGCTCAATCGTCCGCGAGGGCGAGGGGACTACTCGGTGCGCTTTGTCGATGAACTCAAGCGGCGAAACGTGTTCCGCGTCGGCGGCGCCTACGCCGTCGTGTTCTTCGGCATGGTCCAGCTCACCGATCCCCTGGTGAGCGCGTACCATTTGCCGGAATGGTCGACGACCTTCGTCTTCACCATGATGCTCCTCGGATTGCCCGTGACGCTGGTGGCGGCCTGGGCCTTCGAGATGACGCCCGAAGGCCTGCGACGAACACAGGACGTGGACCAGCACCGGCACATCGGCCGAGCGCCGGCCAATGTGGGTGACTACCTCATCCTGGCGACCATGATCGGCATCTGCGGCTACCTGTACTATCAGGTCGAATGGACGAAGGAGGCCGACGATGCCCCCGTCACGCTCAACGTGCGGAGCATGGCGGTCCTCCCCTTCGCCAATCTGTCGGTCGAGCCCGAGCAGGAAGGGGTCTCGCGGGCGCTCACCGCCGAAGTCCGCAACCGGCTGACCCGGCTGCCGGGTCTGCGGGTGCTGGCGGACAGCGCCGCCGCCAAGCCCGAGGAAGACCACGGCATGAAGGCCGTCGGCGAGGAACTCGGGGTGAACGTGGTGCTCGACGGCAGTGTGCAGCGCGCCGGCGACCGGCTCCGGGTGATGGCGCAGCTCGTCGACACCAAGCACGGCGTCCAGCTCTGGTCGAAGACCTTCAACCGGAACGTGGCGGATATCCTGTCGGTGCAGGACGACTTGTCGCAGGCCATCGTCGATGACGTGCGGCGGGTGATCACCCACGAGCCGCAGGACGAGGACGACGTGGCGGGTGCCAAGGGCTCCCCGGCGGCGGCGCAGAAGGCCCTCGCCTCGGGACGCCAAAGCCTCGGGCGCCGCACCGGCAAGTCCCTCGCGGCGGCCCTGTCCGCCTTCGAGCAGACCATTGCCCTGGCGCCGAAAACGGCATCCGCCTACGCCGGCATCGCCGAGACGATCCTGCTCCAGGGCCAGGGGGCGGCGACGTACGGCGCCGTGCCGGTGCCCGACGCCGTCGCCCGGGCGAGGCCGCTCGTGGCGAAGGCGCTGGTGCTCAATCCCAAGCTGGCGGAGGCCAGGGCCGTCGACGGCTTCGCCGACCTGGTGTCCGGCGACGCCGACGGCGCCATCGGCAAGCTGAACAAGGCCGTCGCCGCCAAGCCCGACCTGGCGAAGGCCCATCTGTGGCTCTACCGGGCCTATCTGGCGGCGGGACGGCCGGGCGACGGCATCCCTCACCTGGAGCAAGCCTATCACCTGCAGCCGGACTCGCTGGCCATCGGTCTCAACATGTCGCGGCTGCTGGCGTTGAGCGACCGGCGTCTGGGCGCCGACATGCTGCTCGACCGGCTGGAGCGCCTCTATCCCGGCGACGAGAATCTGCTGGTGGCCCGTGGCGCCCGCCTGGCCGACGACTGGCGGCCGGTGGACGCGGCGGAGATGCTGCGCCGCGCGAACGCCGCCGATCCGTCCGACCGGCGCGCCCGCCGGCTGCTCGGCATGATCTATCTCGATCTCGGCGCCGCGGAAGAGGCCGCCAGCTGGCTCAAGGGCGACGGCGAACTGGTGCTCCTGGCCGAGGGCCGCGCCGCCGACGCGGTCGCCGAGGCGCAGCGCCGTTTTGCCGCCAACCCCGGCGACCCCGAGCGGATCTTCGCGCTCGCCGACGCCGAGGCGGCCGCCGGCAACGACCGGGCGGTGATCGACCTGCTCGGTCCGTTCGAAGGCCTGCCGCCGAAGGACCGGTGGCGGCTGTTCACCCGGACACCCTTCATGCCCGCCATCACCCTCGCCGCCGCCCGTCTCGCCGTCGGCGACGCCGCCGCGGCGAAGACCCTGCTGGAGGAAAGTCGACGCTACGTGGCGACGCTTCGCCGGCTCGGGTTCGACTATCCTTACCTGGCCTATGTCGAGGCGCGGATCGACGCGCTGGAGGGCGACCGCGACGGGGCGCTGGCGGCATTGAGGAGTTCGGTGTCGCACCGCTTTCCGGGCGTCTCGGTGGTCGGCTGGGACCCGGCGCTGCGATCGCTGCGCGGCTTGGCGGAATTCCAGGCGATCACGGCGGACCTCGATGCCGACCGCGCCCGGCTGCGTGATCGGTTGCATGATTTGGAGACCGCCGGTTCTTCGTGAGGCGCCGGCAGAGGGGGAGAGGAAAGTGATCGACGGAGCATGGGCTTGAGTTTGGTGAGACTGACGCTGTCGCGGGCGGGTGAGGATGCCGCCGAAGACGAACGGATGCTGGAGGGCGGCACGATGATCATCGGCCGCGCGCCGGATTGCGACTGGATACTGGAAGACCGTCAGCGCCTGCTGTCGCGCCACCATTGCGAATTGAACCTGGCCGGCGGCCGGCTGTTCGCCACCGACCTGAGCGCCAACGGAATCTTCCTCAACGGATCGCGGCAGCGCCTTGAGAGGGGGGGTCCGATTCCGCTCGGCCACGGCGACCGGCTGCAGGTGGGGGAGTACGAAGTGACGGTCGCGTTCGAGCAGGCGCCGGCCGAGACGGCGCCCGAGGACGATGATCCGTGGGGCTATGGCGAGGAGGAAGACGGACGCGACGCATCGCGCGCTCGGGATCCCTTCAGCGAGCCGGTCGCGGCCACCGGGAAGGGCCCGCCGCCGGAGGCGCTGGCGGCCTTCCTCGACGGCGCCGGGCTCGATCCGAAGACCATGCAGGGCGCCGATGCCAACGCCGTGCTGCGGCGCGCCGGCGGCCTGTTCCGCCAGATCATCTCCCACGTCCACGACCTGCTGCGCGACCGTTCCGCGGTCAAGGCCCAGTTCCGCGCCGAGCAGACCATGGTCATGCCGATGAACAACAACCCGTTCAAGTCGCTGATGCCCGAGGAACTGGCGGTCCGGCTGCTGCGCAGCGACCAGAAGGGTTATCTGGCATCGGAGGAGGCGGTCGAGGCGACGTTCCGCGACGTCAAGCGCCACCAGCTCGCGGTGCTGGCCGGCATGCACCGCGCGCTGGTCGGCCTCGTGGCCCGGCTCGACCCGGACGAGATCGAGGAACTGCTGAGCAAGCGAAGCACCATGTCCATCGTCACGGCAGGCGGCAAGAAGGCTGCTGCTTGGGACACTTATCGTGCATACTTCGCACAATTGGAAAAGGATATCGCCGATCTCGACCGCAGTTCGTTCATGGTCGATTTCCGGCGCGGCTACGAGGACCGGCTGCGGCAGCTGCAGAATGCGGATTTGTGACCGCGGACGGGATCATCTCGCAAGGGAGCGACACTGCCGCCAGAAGTGCGGCGACGAAATGAGAGGCGATGCAGTCTAACAATCCATTCGGGCTGGGCGAGGAAGGGGGCGGAGTCCATCCGCTGCACCGCGCTGCGTCCGAGGATGCGCCGGAACCGGACAATCCCTTCCTTCTCGGACGCACGGTCGTCGAGGAGCCGGTCCTGGAACGGCTGACCTTCGGGCGCGTCGACGTCAACCTGACCTGGGGCAATCCGCTTCTGGTCTCCGGCGCCGCGCTGCTGACCCTGGCGGAAACGCTGCGCCAGAAGCCGGAGGAGTTCGCCGGTCTCGCCGACATCAAGGCCGCCGCGCAGCGCGCGCTGAAGGCCTACCGCACGGCCAGCGGGCGCACGGAGCTGGATGCGGAGACGGTCAAGTCGGGGGTGACGGTGCTCGGCGCGCTGATCGACGACCTGGTCCTGAACGGCCCATGGCCGGGCAAGTCCGAGTGGCGCCAGCGGCCCATGGCGGGGCCGTCCCGTGATCCGCGCGGCGCAGGCCAGCAGGTGATCGATCTGCTCGAAGAGGTGCTGGTCGACCCGGGCCGCCGCTACTACCTGCTGGAGCTCGTCTACGTGGTGATGGCGCTCGGCTTCGAGGGGCCGTTCCGGATCGACGCCCGCGGCCCCCTGCTGCTGATCCAGTACCGGGAGCGGTTGCTCGCCGCGATCCGCGCGGAAGCGGAGAAGCACCCCCGCGCCTCGGTGTCCATCGGCGCCAAGGGCAACGCCCACAAGGCGCTCGCCTACCTCAACCCCTTCACCATGGTGCTGGGCGGAGTCCTGCTCGTCGCCGCATCCCTGGGGATTGCGGTGCTGATCTTCGGCGAGGGATCGCCCCGTGTCGCCGGGAATACGGGCGCGGCGCCAGACGCCTCGGCCATCCTGAGCAGTCCCGATCTGCAGCCCAGGCCCGAACCCGCGCCGGGCAGAATCAGGGCACTGCTGGATCAGGATACCGCGACGAGGCTGGTTTCCATCGACGAGACCGCCTCCTCGGTGGTGCTGAACGTGGCGGCCCAGACGCTGTTCGTCCGGGATTCGGCGAAGCTGGATCCGGCGAGCGACAGGACCATGCGCCGGATCGGCGCGGCCGTCGGCCTTTCCGCCGGACCGGTCTACCTCGTTGCCGTCCGCTCCACCGATGGCCCGGGCCTGATGGACGAGCAGGTGCGGCAGGTGGCCGATTTCCTGAAGCCTTGGACGTCCGAGCAGGGGAAGCAGATCGTGTGCATCGTGATGACAGCGCCGGCAGACGGGAAGCCTCCCGTCGTTCCGGGGCGGATGCTGGTCGTCATCGGCAAGCAGGTGCGGCCAGCCGCGCCGACGGGCCCGATGCCCGTCTGGTTCTAGGGAGGGAAGAGCCGCACCGTGTACGGGGGACAACTGAGCTTTCGGTCGATCGGCAGGACGCACACCGGCAAGGTGCGCCCGCACAACGAGGACGCGTTCCTCGAGCGCACCGACATCGGCCTGTGGGTCGTCGCCGACGGCATGGGCGGCCATCGGGCGGGCGACGTGGCCAGCGCCATGATCATCGACCGCCTCGCCGCGGTGAAGCCGCCGGTGGACGGCCGCTCCTTCCTCAGGGAGGTGCGCGAGGATCTCTACCGGGTGAATGACGATCTCTACACCCAGGGCTCGGCGCAGTCGCAGGCCCG
Source organism: Alphaproteobacteria bacterium (assembly GCA_016124315.1). Taxonomy (GTDB): domain Bacteria; phylum Pseudomonadota; class Alphaproteobacteria; order SMXS01; family SMXS01; genus RI-34. Next base: position 22,194 of record WGNW01000011.1, on the reverse strand, counting down.
CACCATGGGCAGCACCGTGGTGGCCGTGCTGATCTACCAGGACTTCTACGCCTGCCTTTGGGTCGGGGACAGTCGCCTCTACCGCCTGCGCCGCAACCAGCTGAGCCGGCTCACGCGCGACCACTCCTTCGTGCAGCAGCTGGTGGACGCCGGCGAGATCTCCGCCGCCGACGCGAGCCACCATCCCATGCGCAACGTCGTCACCCGCGCCCTGGGCGCCCATGCGCATCTCGACGTGGATACCTGCCACGGCCCCATCGAGGCCGGTGACCGGCTGATCCTCGCCACCGACGGGGTCACCGGCGTCTGCTCGGACACGGAGATCGCCCTGATGGCCGGCATGCCCGACCTGACGGAGGCTGCAGAGCGCATCGAGGCCACCTGCCTGGAGCGCGGGGCGCCCGACAATCTGTCCTTCGTCATCATCGAGGCCGAGGCGTAACCGGAGCAGGACACCGCCGCCTACTCGTTAGGGATGACCACTGTCAGCCGGTTGCGGTTGCCGTCGCGCTCGTAGGCCATGTGGCGGGCGGCCTTGCGCACCAGCATGATGCCGAGGCCGCCGATCGAGGCGTCGGCGAGCGATTCGGGGGCTTCGGGATCCTGCCGCTCCAGCGGATTGAACGGACGGCCCTCGTCGCTGACCACCATGACGATGTCATCCGGCTCGATCCTCACCATGACCTCGACGGTCTCGCCGCCGCCGTCGTAGCCGTAGCGGACCACGTTGGTCACCAGCTCCTCGAACACCAGCTCCGTCTGGAACCGCCCTCGGGCGGCGACGCCGTGGCGCTCCAGGAAGCCTTGCAGCTCCTCCAGGCAGCGGCCCAGCTCGGCCAGGCTCTGGCCCACCTCGATGACCGTCTCGGCGCCCCCGTCGCGCGCGCTGCCGGCAACGCCATTCATCGCCGGCACGGTGCGTTTCGGGAGAGCGGCGGCGACGGCTTATGCGACAGCCGCGCGGGCGTCCTCTTCGTTGAAGACGATCGGGATGATCTGGCCGAGAGCGGCGTTCTTGAACACTTCATGCACCATCTCCTGGGGCGACAGCAGGACCAGCTTGCCGTGCTTGTTGTTCACGGAGCGCGCGACCGAAATGAACATGCGCAGGCCCATGGAGGCGATGAAGCTGACATCGGACAGGTCGACGATGGCATGGCGCCCGCCGGGCACGATGGTCGCCGAGAACCTGGTCTCGATCTTGTCCACGCCGGGCGTGTCGAGGCGACCGTGAAGCACGATTTTGAGCGTGTTGTCGCCCAGGTCGATGACGTCCATGTCCACTGCAATTCCCCCACATGCCGTTAAGGAGCCGTCGGCCGCCCGCACGACGGCCAGTCAAGACGCGGATACTAGTCGGCCTCTATTACTCAAATGTTACAGTCAGGATCGAAAAATCGTCGTCGAACGGTCCGGGACGCGAGACCGAGCGCACCGCGGCATGCAGGCGGTCGGGTTCTGACTGCATGGGCGACGTCGGCTCGATCAGCAGCGGCTCGAAGTCCACCAGCGCCCACTCCGCGCCCTCATGGGTAATGATCTCGAACACGCCGTCGCTGAACAGATAGAGCGTTTCGCCCCGGGGCACGTCCACGGCGCCGGTCTCGAACGGGAAGTCGGGCAGCAGGCCGATGATCGGGCCTTCCGTGCGCAGCTGCCGGACCGAGGCCTTGTCGGCGGACAGCAGGAAACCGGCGTGATGGCCGGCGGTGCAATAGGCGAGCCGCCGGCTCGCGCGGTTCCAGACCCCGTACCACATGGTGAAATACATGTCGTCGTGATCTTCCATGGGGAACATCTGATTGAGCTTGCCCACCACCTGCGCCGGCTTCGTCAGGTCGGTGCTGGGCAGCGCCCGCTGCCGCAGCACGTTGAGCAGCGACACGGAATGCATGGCCGCGCCGACGCCGTGGCCCGACACGTCGACGATGTAGATGGCAAAATTGTCGTCATCCAGCGCGAAATAGCCGAAGGCGTCGCCGCCCAGGCGCTCGGAGGGAAGGTAGAACCACTCGGTCAGGATGTCGCCCTCGCGCAGCGGGGCGGGCAGCAGGGAATGGACGTACTTGCTGGCCTTGGCCAGCGACCGGTCCAGCTCCTGCATGTCGCGGGTCTCGCGCCGGTTCCGCTTCTCGTACTGCAGGACATGGTTGCCGATGGTGAAGATCATGCCTTCCGTCAGCGGCACCGGCTCGGCGATCCGCTTGCCGCCCACATAGGTGCCGTTGGTCGAGCCGTTGTCGGTGAGCACCGCGGTCTCGAAGCGCAGGCCCACCGAGCAGTGGCGGCGGGAGACCTGGGAATCGTTGATGACGAAGGAACAACCGGGATCCCGGCCGATGATCATCGGCTTGTCGCCGATCTCGACCCGCTGGCCGGGTTCCCCGCCGTCGATGACAAGGAGATAGTGGCCCATCTCCTCCAGGCCGGTTGTCGCGGGCCTGGGGGCGCTCGGCACGAAGACTGTCGTGCGATCGAAGGCGTCTTCGTCGGGAGGCGTCATGGGACATCCTGGCGGGGTGGCTGGCCGCCTTGATTATAGGGCAAGACCGGGCGTCTCGTAAGGCGGAAACCCGCGGCGAAACTCACGGAGGCGTCACGATTTCGCTGCCCCGCCGGTGCGGCGCGACGCCGGATGAGGCCTAGGCGCGCGCCAGCTCGATGGTTACCGGAGCGCCGGAAAGCTTGTGCTCGGCGCGGAAGCCGCCAGGCACGTCCTCGCCCAGCCTCAGGTCCACGGCCAAGGTCTCGCGGCAAACGTGGTCCCGGTGCTCGGCCAGCGCGCCAGCCACGTTCTCGGGCACGCGGGCGGCCAGCCGGATGCGGTCGGTGACCTCGAGGCCGGCGTCCTTGCGGGTCTGCTGCACCAGACGCACGAAGTCGCGCGCCCAGCCCTCCCGCTCCAGGTCGTCGTAGACCCGGGTGTCCAGCACCACGACGCCGGCGCCGCCGTCGAACGGCTCGGAATCCAGGCCCTCGGGCGTGACGACCCGCAGCGAGAAATCCTCCGGTCCCAGCTCGATGCCGGCGATGGCGACGTTGCCGCCGGCGGCCATGCGCCAGTCGCCCTCGCGCTGGGCCGCCATCACTTCCTTCATCTTGCCGCCGATGCGTCTGCCGATCTGCGGGTTGACCTTGAGCTGCTGCTCGCCCATGGAGGCCGGGTCGGTGGCGAGCACCACCTGCTTGACGTTGACCTCGTCGGCGATCAGCGCGCGGTAGGGCTCGAGCGCGGCGGCGTCGGGGTGGGCGACGGTCAGGGTCTTCAGCGGCAGCCGGGTGCGCAGGCTCTTGGTCTCGCGCAGCGACATGACGGCGGTGCATATCTCGCGCACCTGGTCCATCCGGGTGACCAGCTCGCGCTCCGCCGGCAGGGCGGTCGCCTCCGGCCAGTCGGCCAGGTGCACCGAGACCTCGCCGGTCAGGTTCTTGTAGATGCGCTCGGCGATGAACGGCATCAGCGGCGCCAGCGCCCTCGTCACGCTGGTCAGCGCCGTGTAGAGGGTGTCGTAGGCGTCGCGCTTGTCGGCGTCGTCGGCCTCGCGCCAGAACCGGGCGCGGCTGCGGCGGATGTACCAGTTGTTGAGCGCGTCGATGTAGCCGGGCACGACGGCATAGGCGCCGGGCAGGTCGTTGGCGTCGAGCCGCGCCTCGATGAGCTCGATCAACTCGCGGGTCTTGGCCAGCACGTAGCGGTCCAGCACGCCCTTCTGGTCGGTGCGCAGCTGCGCCCTGCAGCCGTCGATATTGGCGTAGAGGGTGAAGAAGTAATAGGCGTTCCAGATCGGGATGATCGCCTGGCGCAGCGCCTGGCCGATGCCCGACCCCTCGCGCGGGATCGACAGGTCGCCGCCCGACAGCAGCGGCGAGGAGATCATGTACCAGCGCAGCGCGTCGGCGCCGTAGTCGTCGAACACCTCCATGGGGTCCGGATAGTTGCGCAGCCGCTTCGACAGCTTCTGCTTGTTCTCGTCCAGCACCACGCCGTGGCACACGGCGGTGCGGAACGGCGCCCGGTCGAACAGCGCCGTGGACAGCACCATCAGCGTGTAGAACCAGCCGCGGGTCTGGGCGACGTACTCGACGATGAAATCGGCCGGGAAGTTGGCTTCGAAGCGTTCCTTGTTCTCGAACGGATAGTGCAGCTGGGCGAACGGCATGGAGCCGCTGTCGAACCACACGTCCAGCACCTCGGGCACCCGTCGCATCATCGCCTTGCCGGTCGGGTCGTCCGGGTTGGGGCGCACCAGTTCGTCCACCATGGGCTTGTGCAGGTCGGTGGGGCGCACGCCGAAATCGCGCTCGATCTCGTCCAGGCTGCCGTAGACGTCGAGGCGCGGATAGGCCGGGTCGTCGCTCTGCCAGACCGGGATCGGGCAGCCCCAGAACCGGTTGCGGCTGACGTTCCAGTCGCGCGCGTTCTCCAGCCAGTTGCCGAACAGGCCGTCGCGGATGTGCTCGGGAATCCAGGAGATGCCCTTGTTCAGCTCGACCATGCGGTCCCTGAAGGCGCTCACCTTCACGTACCAGGCGGTGATCGCCTTGTAGATCAGCGGCGTGTCGGTGCGCCAGCAGTGCGGGTAGTTGTGCAGGTAGGTCTCGTGCCGCAGCACTACGCCCGGCTGCGCCTTCAGGTCGCGGATGATGGCTTTGTTGGCCTCCAGCACGTTCTCGCCGGCATAGTCGGCGACGTCCGCGGTGAAGTTGCCGGCCTCGTCCACGGGCACGACGATGGGCACGCCGTTGGCGTTGCCCAGCTCCATGTCGTCCTCGCCGAAGCCGGGCGCGATGTGCACGGTGCCGGTACCTTCCGAAGCATCGACGAAGTCGCCCGTCAGCACCCGGAAGGCGCCTTCCAGGTCCGTGAAGTAGGGGAACAGCGGCGTGTAGCGCCGGCCGGCGAGCTGCGCGCCGGTGACGGTGGCGACGCGTTCCCAGTCGCCCAGCTCGCGCTCGTAGCGCTCCAGCGCCGTGGTGGCGAGGACGACCCGCTGGCCGTCCTTCTCCATGACGGCGTAATCCAGTTCGGCATTGACCGCGAGCGCCATGTTTGACGGCAGCGTCCAGGGCGTGGTCGTCCAGGCCAGCAGCCGCGTCGGCACGGTCTCGCCAGCGGCCGGCTCCAGCAGGAAGCCGACGGTCAGCGCCGGGTCCTGCCGTTCGCGGTAGGAATTGTCGAGGCGCGTCTCGAAATTGGACAGCGGGGTCTGCACCGCCCAGGAATAGGGGACGACCCGGTGGCCCTCATAGACCAGCCCCTTGTCGTAGAGCTGCTTGAACGCCCAGATCACACTCTCCATGAACGGCAGGTTCATGGTCTTGTAGTCGTTCTGGAAATCGACCCAGCGGCCCTGCCGGGTGACGTAGTCCTCCCATTCCTGGGTGAAGCGCATCACCGAGGTGCGGCAGTGCTCGTTGAACTTGTCGACGCCGAACTTCAGGATCTCCTGCCGGCCGGAGATGCCCAGCTCCTTCTCGGAGGTCAGCTCGGCGGGCAGCCCATGGCAGTCCCAGCCGAACCGCCGCTCCACGCGCCGGCCCTTCATGGTGTGGTAGCGCGGCACGATGTCCTTGACGAAGCCGGTGGCCAGGTGGCCGTAGTGGGGCAGGCCGTTGGCGAAGGGCGGGCCGTCGTAGAAGACGTATTCGTTGCTGGCGCCGTTCTTCACGGCGGGACGGTTCTCCACGGAACGCTCGAAGATGCGCTCGCGCTGCCAGAACGCGAGGATGTCCTTCTCGATCGCCGGGAAGCTGGGGTTCGAGTCAACTTCCGGGTAGGGGCGTCCGTCCTGTCCCATCGCCTGTCACATCCAATCGGCCACACCGTCGGCCATGCGTAGCCACGGCCGGGCACAGGAGATAAAGCTTTGAGGGTGCCGCGTCCAGGCTCGAGCGCCGATGCCGTGTACCCGACCGCGCAAAGAGTCGCTATGATGCGAATACAGCGGCAAATCCGGACCTGCAGGACGCGGAGGGGCTGCCCTCCGAGACGCGAGGCTGTGAACCGGGGCATGGAGCAGAAAAAACTCACTTTTATCGACATTGATTCCCTGAAGCCTCTGATTGCGAGACAAGCCGATAGTCCTTTCCTGAGGTTCCTGTTCGAACGGATGCCGGCGCCCGTCGCGATCGTCGACACGGAGATGCGCTATCTGGCGGCGAGCCGGCGATGGTACGAGGACTACGGTCTGACCGGGACCGACATCATCGGGCGTTCGCATTACGAGGTCTTCCCGGACATTCCTCAGCGGTGGAAGGAGGCGCATCGCCGATGCCTCGCGGGGGAGGGCCTCGCGTCCCGCGAGGACCAGTTCCTTCGGGCGGACGGCAGTTCCATCTGGCTGAGCTGGGAGCTGGTCCCGGTGACGGGCGATGCGGACGAGGTGCTCGGCATGATGATGCTGACCGAGGTGATCACCCGCGAGGTGACGGCCGAGACCGCCCGCGCCGAATCCGAGCGCAGCCTGATGCTCGCCGAAAGGGCGGCCCACATCGGGACCTGGCACTGGAACCTGGAGACGGACCTGGTGGAGTGCTCGCCCGAGATGTGCCGCCTGATCGGCATCGACCCTGCATCGCGGATCATGAAGATCGACGATCTGGTGCAGTGGTCGCACCCGCAGGACCGGGCGACGGTCGCGGCGCGCGTCGCGGGAGTGCGCGCGGGGGGCGAGCCGCACCCCATGCTCGAGACCAGGGTCGCGCGGCCGGATGGCGCCGTGGCGTGGATGCGGCTGGCGATCTGGGCCGACCGGGACGAGCAGGGCCGGACGATCCGCGTCAACGGCGTCATCCAGGACGTGACAGAACACCGGCGCGTCGAGCGCGAGGCGGCGTTCCGCAGCGAGGCGATCGAGACGGCGGCGAGCCCGCTGGCGATCACCGGGATGGACGGTCTCTACATCTATGTCAATCGGGCGCTGGTCGAGCTGTTCGGGGTCGGGAGCGCCGACGACCTGATCGGCCGCGGCGCCGTCGACTTCGCCGTCGATCCGTCACAGATCTGGGGGTCGATCACGGCGCTGCGCGACAAGGGACGCTGGACCGGCGAACTTCGCCTCAGGCGCGCCAATGACGGCCGGGTGGTCGATGTGAGCGTCTATGCCGCGGTGGTCAGGGACGACGACGGCATGCCCTATCGGATCGTCGCGTCCTATTCCGACGTCACCGAGCGCAACCGGGTGGTGCAGGAGCTGTCCCGCCGCGAAAGCCTGCTGATGCAGGCGCAGGAGCTGGCGCGCCTCGGGCCCTGGCGCTTCGACGTCGCCTCGCGCACCTATCACCTGCCACCGGAAACCCGTCTGGTGATGGGCCTGGGAGATGGCTTCGCCACCTACGGTCCCACCCAGGCCGCAAGCTGGATCCATCCGGCCGACCTGCCCGAGGTTCGCCGGGTGACCCGCAGGATGCTGCGGGGAGAGATCGACCGGGCCGAGGTCCAGTACCGCTACAGCGGCTCCGGCCGCGGCACGCTGCATGTGCGGGTGATCATGGGAACCGAGCGCGGGCCGGACGGCGCCGTCATCGGGCTGTCCGGGCTGATCCAGGACGTCACCTCGGTCATGGAGCTGGAGCGCGCCCACCGCGAGACCGAGCGCGCCATGGCGGCGCTGATGAGCAATCTTTCCGGCATGGTCTACCGCTGCATGAACGACGAGCGCTGGACCATGCACTTCGTCAGCAGCGCCTGCCGCCAGCTCCTCGGTTACGAGCCGGACGAGATCGTCGACAACCGGGTCGTCTCGTACAGCGACGTGATCGATCCGCGGGATCGGGCGCGGGTGTGGGAGGTCATCCAGGACGCGGTGGTCAAGCGCCGCGCCTTCCAGCTTTCCTACCGGGTGATTCGCAGGGACGGCGACCTGCGCTGGGTGTTCGAGCAGGGCAGCGCCATCCGCGACGAGAACGACGAGGTCGTGGCGCTGGAGGGCTATGTCGCCGACATCACCGACGAGCAGCGGATCGTCGAGCGGCTGCAGGAGAGCGAGGAGCGGAACCGGGCGATCATGGCGGCCGCCTCGGTGGCCATCGTCACGGCCGACGAGTACGGCAACATCGAATCGTTCAATCCGGAAGCCGAGAGCATCTTCGGCTACCGGGCCGAGGAGGTGGTGGGCCGCAACCTCCGGCTGCTGATGCCCGAGCCGCACCGGAGCGCCCATGACGAATTCCTGTCCCGCTACCGGCGCGGCGAGGGCGGCGGCTTCCTGGGGACCGGCCCGCGCGAGCTGATGGGCGAGCGCAAGTCCGGCGAGGTCTTCCCCCTCGACGTGGCGATCAGCGCCGTCAATGTCGGCGACCGGCGCATCTTTATCGGCAGCCTGCGCGATCTCGCCGAGCGCAAGAAGGCCGAGGCCCGGCTCAGCCAGGCGCAGAAGATGGAAACCGTCGGCCAGCTGGTCGGCGGCGTGTCCCACGACTTCAACAACCTGCTGATGGCCATGCAGCTCAACCTGGAACTGGCCAACATGCTCGCGGCGGACCGTCCCGACGTCTCTGAATCGATCACCGTGGCGCTCAACGCGGTGGAGCGGGGCGCCGAACTGACCCGCCGCCTGCTGGCGTTCTCGCGGCAGCAGCCCCTGGTGCCCAAGGTCGTCGACGCCAACGACGTGGTCAATTCCATGATGCGGCTGCTGCACAGGCTGCTGCGCGAGGACATCGACACCCGGACGGTGCTCGATCCCGATGTCTACCCCGTCGAGCTCGATCCGGCCCAGCTCGAGACGGCGCTGGTCAACCTTGTGGTGAACGCGCGGGACGCCATGCCGGAGGGCGGCAGCCTCATCATCGAGACCGGCAACGTCCACGCGGACGCCGCCGTCGCCAGCGAGTTCGAGGACATGGTGCCGGGCGACTACGTCATGCTGGCGATCAGCGACACGGGCAGCGGCATGGAGCCCGAGGTGCTGGAGCGGGCGTTCGACCCGTTCTTCACCACCAAGGAAGTGGGCAAGGGCAGCGGGCTCGGCCTGAGCATGGTCTATGGCTATGTGCGCCAGTCGGGCGGCCACGTGAAAATCTACAGCGAAGCCGGCCAGGGGACGACCGTCAAGCTGCTTTTCCCGCGCAGCTTCCGGCGGGTCGAGCTTGCCGCGACGCCGGCGCCGGCGCCGACGGTCCGTTCGGGATCGGAAACCGTGCTGCTGGTGGAGGATGACGCCGACGTGCGGTTCACCGTCGAGCGGCTGCTGAAATCGCTGGGGTACACGGTGGTCGCCGCCTCCGACGGGCCCGCGGCCGTCGCCCTGATCGACGAGGGTTTCGCGCCCGACCTGCTGCTGGCCGACGTGGTCCTGCCCAAGGGGATGAGCGGGCGCGACGTCTCGGAGGCCGTCGCCGCGAGAGTGCCGGACTGCTGCATCCTGTTCATGTCCGGCTACACGGAGGATGCGGTGATGCATCAGGGCCGGCTCGACGAAGGCGTGGTGCTGCTCTCCAAGCCGTTTCCGCGGGAACTGCTCGCGCGCAAGGTGCGCGAACTGCTCGATGTCCGCGCCGGAAAAAAATGAGCACCACCAGCGGGGACCAGTGGTGCTCAGTTCCCTCAGGGAGGAGGGTAGGGGCCGTCCGACGGATGCCGGGTCGGGCGTCCCCTCTCCGATGCGGCAAGCGCCGCATCCAGAAGGTCACGAAGCGCGGCGCCGGGCCGAGGAGCAGTTCGACGCGCGGTTTGGGAATGCCGGGCTGAGAGGGGCGCGCATCGGGCGCGCTCCCACATTTCCGCAGGACAGCGTCGCCCCACATATGTTACCGAGCGGCAACGCCTTCGATGTATAGGATATGACGTATGGTTGGGATCGCGTCATCGATGCCTGTCTCCCCTCCAGCAGCCTATCGCGACCTTGACGTGTCGAGGGGAATTGTAACGGACGTAACGTGACCGTCAAGGCGATTCAAATTCGACCGTTATGTCAAAAATGGGTTATCGGTGTATGATCTGACAGGTCGCCGGTGCGGCGGAAAAAGGTGAGGAATGTCACAAGCTATCAAGACGGCGGCGGCGCGCTCCGGACGGGAAACCTGGCAGGCGCGCAAGAGCGCCGAAACGCGCTCGGAGATCCTGGAAGCGACCATCCGGTCCTACATCGAGGTAGGCTACAGCCGCACGACCCTGCAGCAGATCGCCGACCGCACGGGCCTGTCGCGCGGCGCGATCATCTACCACTTCCCGTCCATGGTGGACGTGACCCGCGCTGCGGTCGCCCATCTGCAGCAGAAGCGCCTTGCCATCTATCGGGATAGCCTCGAACAGATCGAGAGCGAGCCGGACTTCGTGGATGCGGCGCTGGAGACGCTCTGGCAGCAGACCTCCGATCCGCTGTTCACCGCCTATAACGAACTGACCGTGGCCGCCCGGACCGATCCGGACCTCGAGGCCATCCTGCGTCCTGCCCAGGAGGAATACGAACGGGAATGGGACCGTATCGGCCGCGACCATTCCCACGCCATCTCCGACACGGACGACCGGTTCGGCCTGACGGCGGACCTCGCCCAGTACCTGATGATCGGCATGGCCGTCAGCTTCATGTGGACCGATGCCGACTACCGCCGCCGGCGGCTGATCGAGGACCTCAAGGTCCATATCAAGGCCCTGCTGGAGCACGGCGTGCCGAAGGAGGTCGAGGGCGCCATCGTCCGCTACAACGTCGACCGGAAGCGTTCCGGGGGGTGACGCGCCCGCGCTCTGTCCCTTTCCAGATCGGCGGATTGTGCTGGATCATCCCACTTTCAGATGGGACCATCTGAAAGCGGTAAGGTGATCGCTCGCAACGGTCTGAAGCAGCTACCTGCGTCCGTGGACGCGGGCTGCTCCAGGGTTTGGCGGCAACGGGAGGAGAAGACGCATGACGGAACCGCTCGAAACACGCATCCGGCGGCTGGAAGACATCGAGGCCATCAAGCAGCTCAAGGGCCGCTACGGCCAGGCCTGCGACGACAACCACAATCCCGACAAGGTGGCTGCGCTGTTCGTGCCCGACGGGCTGTGGGAGGGCCGCAACACGGGCGTCCACGCCAAGGGGCACGCGGCCATCAAGGACTATATCGGCGGGGTGCGCGCCAGCGGGCGGATGCGCAACAGCGCCCACATGTTCATGAACCCGATCATCACCGTGAACGGCGACGAGGCCACCGGCGAGTGGCGCTTCATCATGGCCTACACCGGCAAGGTGCCCGGCGGCACCCTGCAGTACCACCGGATCATCGGCTTCTACGACGAGGAGTACGTACGGGTCGACGGACGGTGGATGTTCCGGCGGCTGAGCGTCACCGTCGAGGAGAACGGCCCCTATTCCGTCGAGGACAGCAAGTTCGGGTGAGGCCCTGACAAGTCGGCGGCTGCTTTCCGACCCGTCATCGCGAGCTGCGCCGCGGCGAAGCGATCCAGGGGCAGCCGGCCACGCCCCAGGCCCTGGATTGCCGCGCACCCTCCGGGTGCTCGCAAGGACGGTCGACGGGAATGGACCGTGCACCGTCCGCTCGCATCGAGTGCGGCCCGTAGGGCCGCGTATCGGGATGCGCCGTCTCCCGACGTCGGTGCTCAGGGCGTCGGGACGTCCGGCATGGTCAGGTACATGTAGAGGTTGAACAGGATCAGCAGCCCGGCGACGATCAGCAGGATCAGGCGCAGGCGCTCCGGCTTCATCCCGCCTTGTTCCGCTCCGCCACCCGCTGCCGCGCCAGTTCGTAGACGTGGCGGTTGCCGCGGCTCCAGGTGACGGTGAGCCGGGTGCCGTGGATCTTCCAGCCGTCCGGGCCGCGCCTGATCTGGTGGGTGTAGTAGCCGCCCAGGGTGTGGCTGGAGTCGCCCAGATTGTTGGGCAGGAAGTGCTCGGCCTGCATGTAGACGGTGACCGTCGCCTCGTCGCCCCTGATGTCGAACACCATGTTGGCCAGCAGGTGCTGGGTGGCGTCGAAGCCCGGCAGCATCTGCTGCACGCCGGCGGCCCAGTCGTCGCCCTTCATGCGCGAGCCGGGCACGCCGCTGTAGGACGAGAAGTCGATGTCCACCTCGTCGGCGAAAATGGAGCGGTAGAGCGTCCAGTCGCGGGTGTCGATGCCGGTGGCGTACTCGTTGATCAGGTCCGTCAGGTCGGCCCGGTCGCGCAGATATTTCAGGTCGTCGCTCATCTCTCTCCCCTTCTCGGCTGTGTTTGGCGGCTCAGATGGCCTTGGCGGCCAGGTGGCCTTCGCGGATGGCAGTCTGCAGGAAGCGCGGCGAGTTGGCATCCCCGACGACGTGCACCTCCGGAATCTTGCCCCGCAATTCGTCGAACAGTTCCCGGTTGGGCCGGTTGGCCGACACGAACACCACCGTTTCGGCCGGTACCCGGCTTTTGGCGCCCGCATGGGTCGGCGCGATGGTGGCCTCCTCATCGCCCAACTCGGTCACCCGGTAGCGGGTGTAGACCCGGAAGTCCTTACCGCTCAGGCGCTCCAGCGCGGGCTCGGTCATCAGCGCCGTCTCCACCTTGGGGCCGAACATGGCCTGGGTGGTCACGAAGCTTACGGCGGCGCCGGCCTCCACCAGATATTCGGCCACGCCGATGGCCTCATAGTGGCCCACGTCGTCGATCACCACCGCCGACTTGCCGATGCGGTTGCGGCCATGGGTCAGCAGGTCGATGCTGGACAGCACGTTGGGCCGGTCGAAGCGGGCGACGGGCTCGCCCGGGTTGGTGGACTGGATGCCGTCCATGCGCGGCATGGAGCCGGTCGCCACGATCACGGCGTCGGGCGCCTCGGCCGTGACGTCGTCGGCCTCCATGTAGGTGCCCAGCCGGACCTCGACGCCGAGCCGGAAAATCTCCGCCTCCTGCCACTTGACGATGTCGGCGATGCCGTGGCGCTTGGGCAGTTTGGCGGCGAAGTTCATCATGCCGCCGAGCTGGTCGGTGGCTTCGGCGAGCACGACCTCGTGGCCGCGCAGTGCCGCGACGCGGGCCGCTTCCAGGCCGGCCGGCCCGCCGCCGATCACCAGCACCTTCTTCGGCGCCTCCGCCCTGCCGATGCGGTCGTCGCCGATGGAGCGCTCGAAACCGACGCCGGGATTGACGGCGCAGCCCATGCGGTGCGCCGGGCCCAGCAGGTTGCCGACGCAGCCCTGGTTGCAGGCGATGCAGGGCCGCACCTCGTCCACCCGTCCCTCGACGGTCTTGCGCACCAGGTCCGGGTCGGCGATATGGGCGCGGGTCATGCCCACCATGTCGGCCTCGCCCTGCCGGATGATCTGGTCCGCCTCCTCCAGGGTGCGGACGCGGCCGATGACGATGGTCGGCACCTTGGCCCTGGCGGCGATCGGCACGCTGGTGGGCAGCTCGTAGCCCATGGGCTCGTGCATGCCGCCGATCATCTTCGGGAAGCTGTTGTAGTTGCCCATGGAGACGTTGACGAAGTCCACCAGGTTGTCCTGCTGGACGCGCTCGACGGCCATCTGGTTCATTTCCACGCCGACGCCGCCGCCGGTCATGTCGGGCGCCACGCGGATGCCCACGGCGAAGCCGGGCCGCACCGCCGCCCGCATGGCCCGCAGGGTCTCCAGCATGAAGCGGATGCGGTTCTCGAACGGGCCGCCATAGTCGTCGGTGCGCTTGTTGACGTTGGGCGACAGGAACTGCTGCACCAGGTAGCCGTGGGCGCAATGCAGTTCCACGCCGTCCAGCCCCGCCTTGTCGCAGCGTGCCGCGGCGGCGGCATAGGCGGCGATGATCTCGTCGATCATGTCCTTGGTCATGGGGATCGGCACCGATCCGCCCAGCGGGTTGGGCACGTCCGAGGGCGACCAGGGCGGGCTGCCGTCCAGCGGCGTGCCGTTGTGGCCGGCGTGCCAGATCTGCTGGAACACCGCCATGCCGTGCGGCCGCACTGCCTCCATCAGCTTGCCGTAGCCCTCGTCCAGGCTCGGGTCGAACATGTTGAGCGGCGCCGGGCTGGTCGGATGCACCGACAGGATCTCCAGCACCGACAGGCCGACGCCGCCGATCGCGCGCGCCTCGTGATAGGCGATCAGGTCGTCGGACATGGTGCCGCCGCCGATGCCGGTGGCGTGGGCGGTGCGGACCACCCGGTTCTTGAGGGTCCGGCCGGCGATCCGGATCGGCTCCAGGACGTGGGTCAGCGCCATGTGATCTCCCCCTCGGCGTGGCGTTCGACTGCGGCGATGGTTCAGGAGCCCAGGTAGGGCGCCAGGTTGGTGTAGCTGCCCGGGACCAGTTCGGTCAGCTGGACCCGGCCCATTCCCCAGGACTCCATGTCGCGGATCTTGGCGGCGACCTTCTCCGGATGGCCGACCAGGCCCGAGGCGAAGTTGCTGCCCAGCATCTGCTCCAGGCCCTTGACCTGCTCGCTCTCGCCCGCCGCCATCAGCGTGAAGTAGCCGATGGGGATGTCGGGCGAGATGGTGCGCACCTTGGCGATCATGTCCCGCACGTCGTCGTCGGTGACCCGCGCCAGGGCCTCGAAGTCGATGGCGCCGCCGCGGATGAACTCGCCGGCGAACACCTCGATGCGGTCGACCAGCGGCGTGATCTCGCGCCGGGTGCGCGGTCCGCCGGCCGAGCCCACCAGCAGCGGCCTGCTGCCGTCATAGGGGCCGACCACCGGCACGTTGACCCGGTAGTGCTCGCCGCTGAAGCTGCACGTGCCGTGGTCGAAGATCTGCCGGACGATGGTCATGGCTTCCTTGTACCGGCCGGCACGCTCGGGCGCCGGCGGATAGTCCTGGCCCAGGCCCCACGACACCTCGTTCTCCGACCAGCCGGCGCCGAGGCCGGCCTCGAACCGGCCCTTGGCGACATGGTGCAGCGTCAGGCTGGCCTGGGCGAACTCCACCGGCGAGCGGAACAGGTTGTTGCAGAAGGACGAGCCGAACCGCAGCCCTTCGGTGGCGCAGGCGATGCGGGTGAGGGTGACCCAGACATGGGGATAGGGCTTGTCGCCCACCCAGAAATGGTCGCTGACCACCACGCCCGTGTAGCCTTCGGCCTCGCGGGCGAGGGCCCATTCCGCCGGATCCTGGTCGATGCCGGTGTTGTAGTTGGCGAAATATTCCATCGGCGCCTACTCCGCGTCCCAGGCGACGGGCAGGCTGTCGAAGCCGTAGAGCACCGAGGGCGCGGTCTGCACGGCCGGGCCGTCGGCGCGCAGGTTGGGCAGGCCGGACAGGATCTCGGTCAGCGCGATGCGCGCCTCCATGCGCGCCAGCGGCGCGCCGGTGCAGATGTGGGTGCCCCAGCCGAAGCCGAGCTGCTTGCGCAGTTCGGCGGCGCTGCGCTCAACGTCGAACCGGTCGGGGTCGGCGAACTGGTCGGCGTCGAGATTGGCCGCGGCGAACATGCACATCACCTTGGAATCCTTGGGAATGTTGACACCGTGCAAGGTCACGTCCTCGTTGTTGGTGCGGAACAGGCCGTGCACCGGCGCGGTGTAGCGCATGGATTCCTCCAGCGCCGGCGGGATCAGGTCGAAATTCGCCATCACCTTGGCCATCTGGTCCGGATTCTCCAGCAGGTGATGGACGGTGTTGCACACCAGCATGGTGGTGGTGCCGCTGCCCGCCACCAGCAGGAACGAGATGAAACCCAGCACCCGCGCCGGCTCCAGCCGCTTGCCGTCCACTTCGGCGGTGAGCAGGCGGGTGATCAGGTCGTCCTCCAGCGTGCCGCCCTCGGCCAGCACCTTCTCGCGCTTCTGCACCTCGTTGGTGAAGTAGGCGGCGAACTCGGCCTGGACGCCCTGGATCACCGCCGGGTCGCCGTCGCCGAACACGCCCATGGTCAGTTCCTGCACCCAGCCGCGGAACATCGGCCCGTCGGCCGGGTCGACGCCCAGCATGCGCGAGATGACGAACAGCGGCAGGTGGACGGCGAAGTCCTGCATCAGGTCGGCGTGCCCCCGCGGCCGGATCTCGGCGACCTTGTTCCGGACGAACTCGGTGATGTCCGGCTCCAGCGCGTTGATGGACTGTCGGGTGAACGCCTTGTTGACCAGCTTGAGCTGGAAGTCGTGCTCCGGCGGGTCCACGTTGACCAGGGCGTTGGGCGCTTCCGGGTCGGCGTAGGCCGTGCCCGGGCCGAACTTGCTCGACCACAGGCCCGTGTTGCGCAGGATCTCCTTGACGTCCTGGTAGCGGCTGACGGCGTAGAAGCCGTACTTCTCCGAATGGTGGACGGGACATTCCGCGATCAGCCGCTTGTAGACGGCATGAGGGTGTTCCTGAAACTCCCTGTCCTTGATGTCGAAAAAGTCGCTCATGGGGCCTCCCCGGCTTGGCTTGGTCGGATGGTAGCGCGGCCGGAGGGCAGAGGGGAACGAAACCGCACAGGCGACAAGCCGCATGCCGGCCGAAGCCCTGCGAACTGGTTCATCGTCGTTCTCCCCGAGCCGATTCCGTCCGGCAACGCACCGCGTCCGCCAAACAAAATGGAACACATTACAGTTTTACGGGCAGGGCGCATGCCGGTCAAGCACCTCGGCGCTGTTGCGGCGAAAACGCTGTTCATATTACAAGCATAAATGACGGTTGGACCGCCACGGCCTGCAAGGGCCGCCGACACGGATGGAAGCAGTTGATCATGGCCAGCGTATCGACGGCGACACAGAGAAAGTCGTCCTACTCCAGCGCCCAGATGGCGCGCCGCCGCAGCCGGGTTCTCGAAGAGGCCCGAAAGCTGATCGGCGAGGCGGGATATGACGGCGTGACCATGCGTCTGCTCGCGGAACGCTCCCAGGTGGCGTCCGCCACACTCTACAACATCTACGGCAACAAGGAGACGCTGGTCGCCACGGCGGTTTCCGAGCTGTTCGAGGAACAGATCGAGCGGGCGACGCAGGAATGCGGCCAGGGCGTGGACGGCGCGCTCAAGCGGCTCGATTGGATCGCCGGCGAAATCCTGCGGATGCCGGAATACGCGCGCGCCATGGTCACCGTCTATTTCTCGACCACGGCCGACAGCACCGTCCGCGACCTGCTGCGGAACATGAGCATGACCAACTACATCTACTTTCTCGACCTTCTGAGGCGGCAGGGGCAGCTCGAGGAGTGGGTGAACGTGGACCTGGTCGCCGACGAGATCGCCAACCAGGAATTCGCCGTCGTCCACGACTGGGCCATCGGCCGCGTCGACTCGGCGCGGCTGGCGACGCGGCAGAAATACACCCTGCTGCTGACGCTGGGCTCCGTCACCTGCGGCCCCATCGCCAGGCTTGTCCAAACCCGCCTGAAGGAGCTCCAGGAAGAGCTCGCCGGCTGACCTACTCGGCCGGCTGCAACGCCGGCAGCAGCCGCTTCAGCCACGCCGCCGCCGCGTCGTCGGTGGCCGCGCCCGGATCGAGCGGCGAGATGCTGACCGCGCCGGCCGCCAGCGCCGCCTCGTCGGTGCCCTCGGCGAACTGCCGCGCCGCTTGCTCCAGTCTTACCGTGACACCCTTGCCGTCGTCGCTCCAGGCATAGGCGAAGCGGATGCCGGCCGCTTCGGAGGGCCGGGTGACGCGCCAGCCCGCCACCGCGTCGCGGTGCCGCAGCGGATGGTTGATGTTGAGCAGCATGCCCGACGGCAGCGCGGCGCCGTCGGCCGTCAGCAGCTTCAGCACCCGCACCACCGTGTCGGCGGCGTCGTCGAAATAGTCGACGGTCCTCGCCGGATCGTCGGGATCGAACGCCTGGCTGACGGCGATCGCCGGATAGCCTAGCGAGCTGGCGGCCCGCGCCGCACCGAAGGTGCCGGAGAGGTTGAGGCCCGGGCCGGCGTTCTGGCCGAAATTGGTGCCGGAGATCACCAGGTCGGGCGGCTGCTGCTTCATGATCAGGCCGGTCCCAGCATAGACGCAGTCCGAAGGCGTGCCGGAGACGGCGTAGCTGCCGTCGGGGCGCTTCTCCACCGCCAGGGTGCCGCGCACCGTCACCGCGCCGCTGCCGCCGCTGCGGTTCTCGGCCGGCGCGACCACGGTGACGTCGTAGCCCGCCTCGACCAGCCTGGCCCGGAGGCTGACGATGCCCGGCGCGTCTATGCCGTCGTCGTTGGTGAGCAGGATGCGCAGCGGGCCGGCGAACGCCGCCGCGGGCCACGCCAGCAGGACCGCAAGAAGCGCGGTGCGGACGATCCGCGCGGCGCTCATCGCACCCGGTAGCTGATGTGCAGGCCGGTCAGGCCGCGGTGCAGGATGCTGGCGATGTGGCGCAGCTCGTTCCTGCCCGGCGTCAGGCGCAGGTCGGTCAGCCGCGCGAACAGGCGCTGGTAGGCGATGGTCATCTCCTTGCGGGCGAGCAGCGCGCCGACGCAGAAGTGGATGCCCATGCCGAACGACAGGTGGGCGCCGGCGTTGCCGCGGCACGGGTCGAAGGCGTCGCCGTCCTCGAACTTGCCCTCGTCGCGGTTGGCGGCGTCGTAGCTCAGCAGCAGGATGGCGCCCTCGGGCAGTGCCACGCCGCCCAGCTCCGTATCCTCCTTGACGATGCGCCACATGTGCTTGGTGGGCGCCTCCAGCCGCAGGATCTCCTCCACTGTATTCGGGATCAGCGACGGATCGGCCGCCAGCTTGTCCGCCAGCCCGGGCGTCTGCAGGATGTAGCCCAGGCCGCCGGCCAGCGCGTTGGTGGTGGTCTCGTTGCCCGCCACCAGCAGCTGCTGGATGATCGACAGCGCCTCGGGCAGGGTCAGCAGCCGGCCCTCGTCCAGCGTGGCGTTGGCGATGTCGCTGATGATGTCGTCCTTCGGCGCGGCGCGGCGGCTCTCCACCACGGCGGCGAAGTACTTGTGCATCTCGACCACCGAGCGGGCGCCCTGCAGCTGCTCCTCCTTGCCACCCATCTGGCTGAGGCTGGCGATCACGTCGTCGGACCAGCGCTTGAAGCGGGGCAGGTCCGTCCGCGGCACGCCGAGCTGGTCGGCGATGACGTAGACCGGCAGCGGGATGGCGAAGGCCTCGAAGAAGTCGCATTCCGTGGCGGCGCTCATGGCGTCGATCAGCTCGTCGCAGATCTGCCGGATGTAGCCTTCCATGGAGTTCACCCGGCCGGCGCTGAACGCCTTGTTCACCAGGTTGCGGTAGTTGCGCTGCGCCGGCGGGTCCTGGGTCAGCATGGTCTCGACCGGCGGGAAGCCCTCGGCCATGATCGCTTCCACGTCCGGGTCCCTCTGGCCGCGCGCGCTCATCAGGTGGGCGAACCTGTTGGAGAACGTCTTCCAGTCGCGCAGCACGTCGTGCACCAGCTTGTAGGGCGTCACCAGCCAGACGTCGCGGCCCGGGATCGGGCTGTTGGGCAGCTTGTAGACCGGCGCCTCGGCGCGGGCCGCCTGATAGAAGGCGAACGGGCATTCGACCGTCTGCGGGTCGAAGAAATTCATCTCGTCCAGTCTGGACATGGCGGCATCCTTCCCGTTTCGTGCAGCCGAAGAGTGGCCCGAACGGGCGTGCGCGGCAAGGCCGGCGCGGCCCACCCTGTCAGGCCTGACAGGGGCCGGAAGGCCGTCGTCGCCCTTTCCCCGCCGGGCGTCGGGGGCTATGACTCGCCTGTCCGAAATCAGGGGAGAAGCCGGCGTGGAACTGGCATATGGCGACATCATCCAGCAGGCCTATGTGGTCAACGACATCGAGGAAACGGCGCGCAAGTGGAACGGCACCTTCGGCATCGGCCCGTTCGTGCTGCTGGACCACATCGAGCTCAAGCACGTGCTCTACCGCGGCCGGCCCGCCCAGATGGAATTGTCGGCGGCGCTGTGCCAGGCTGGCCCGATCCAGATCGAGCTGATCCAGCAGCATTACGACGGGCCGTCCTGCTACCGGGACACCTATCCCGACGGCGGCGAGGGCTTCCACCACGTGGCGGTGCTGTGCCGGGATTTCGAGGCCGAGCGCGCCCGCTACGAGGCCATGGGCTGCCCCACGGCGATGATCTTCGGCACCGAGGAAACCCGCACCTGCTACATGGACGCGCGCCACCTCACCGGCGGCATGGTCGAGCTCTACACCGACTATCCGGGCATCCGGCACCTGTACCGCACCGTCGCCGAGCGCGCGGCGAACTGGGACGGCAAGGACATCCTGGTCGGCATGTAGTCGGAAGGCAGGCGCAGAGTCGGTTATCGACCGATTGTGTTGAAGAAGTTGGCTTTTGAGGGCAGCGGTCATTGTCCCGGGTGACGGCGTGAGTGGGCTTCGGGCTCAGGCCATTGCCGGCATCGGGAGAAGCTTGGCGAGCTTGCGGAGATTTTGGGCGGTGGCAGCGAGGAGGAACTCGTCTTTTGCACCGTTGGGTCCACGCAGGCGCAGGCGGGAATTACGGTGACAGTTTACGTAATCATTTTAAACCATGACCTTCCTCGCCGGACTGCGGCTGAGCGGCATGACCGCGCCCTGGGTGCTCGACGGCGCGATGGATGGCGATGCCTTCCGCATCTACCTCCGCGACGTCCTTGGCCCCACGCTCAAGCGCGGCGAGTGGTTCTCGATAACCTGCCCGCTCACAAGGTCGCCGGTATCCGCAAGGCCATCGCCGCACGCCGCGCCCAGCTCTTCTATCTGCCGCTCTATAGCCCGGACATGAACCCCATCGAGATGGCCTTCGCCAAGCTCAAGGCCCTGCTGCGCCATTAAACCGCCCGCACCGTCGACGCCCTCGTCGACCGCATCGGCCAACTCATCGACCAATTCCTCCCCGAAGAATGCGCCAACTTCTTCCAGGCCGCAGGATACCAACGCTCAATATGAAAATGCTCTAGGTCATGATAACGCGTTTAGTAAACTGTCACCGTAATTCCGCTCGTCTCGCGGGTCTTCGCCGACGGCGGCTACGCGGGGCGTCTCGTCAAATGGGCCAGCGACAAAACCCACAGCACCCTCGAGATCATCAGGCGCGGTGTTCACGCCAGGGGCTTCGACGTTGTCCCGCGTCGCTGGGTCGTCGAGCGCACCTTCGCCTGGATATTCAAGAACCGCCGCCTCGTGCGGGATTACGAGCAGCTCACGGACGTTGCCGAAACCCTCATCATCATCGCCGCATCAGCCACACTGCTACGGCGCTGGCCATGACCAGACGCCCTTCTCAAACACGCTCTTAGCGGACGGAGCGAGTGTTCCCTGCCACGCGACAGTGCATGGTTGTCTGACTATGAGTCGGATGCCGTTCTGCCGGAACCCTATGGATCACGCTCCAGTTCTGGCTCCCGTCTGCATTCATTGTCATGGAAATATCCGCCGTGCATGTCAGACGTTGGGGTTCGTGCTGATCCTGAGTTGAGGAGCGAGGGTCTGCCTTTCGGACGAAGTCAAACACGCATCGCTGGTCGCGAAAGTGCACATGACATTTCAGCACCTCTATCCCGATTTCCGGATGGTAATGCTTGTCGTGTCCGAACCACCAGCCCCAAGATACCAAGTCATTCCCGTTGCCAATCAACGCGTTCAACGATGCATCGGAAACGAGGGCATTTACGATCTCTTGGTGACTAGGTGGGGGTGCGGATGTGGCCGATGCGCAGGCAGCGGTGATCAAGCCAATGGAGATTCCAAAACAGCGCCGCGCCAATCTCATGATCACAGATTATCATACCAGCAATAGATGGGGGCAGCTTGCAGCGGCTAGAGTACCGTATGTCCGCACACAGCCTATGGCCGTCGTTAGGTCCGCCTGCCACCCTGAACAGCCGGGCGCAATACGACGCGGACCCACTAGCCTCAAATTCAGCTATGCTAAATGGTCCCACAAACCAACTCGAGATGTAACGACATGAAAGCCATGAACCTCACCAAGAAGATTCTGGTGATTGCTCTTCTAACGGCGGTGGCGGCTTGCAATACGGTAAAAGGTGCCGGCCAAGATATCGAAAGCGTCGGCAGGGCGGGCGACAGAGCCATCCACAACTAACATCGGTATCCGTTACCACAGCCACAGCCGAGCGCGCCTTACCGTGCCTAAGTAGCTAGTCGAGCGGTAGGTTTCGGTCGAGGATCGTGCAGGAAGTCCTTCCTGCCCCTGAAGGCCAGTCCCGTTTCGATGCTGCTTCAAGGTCGGCCTCTGGGCCTTCGTAGGCGCGCCCGGCGTAGCAGCCCAATGTCCGCTTCCCACCGATATTGTTGAAGAAGTCCGCTTTTGAGAGGAGCGGACGCCGTTTCTGGGCGGCGCGAGCGCTCTTGTGCCTCCTCATACGGCCATCGCTGGCAGGGACATCGGGATCAGTTTCGCCATTTTGCGGA
>WGNW01000012.1 GCA_016124315.1 Alphaproteobacteria bacterium | reverse complement strand
GCCAAGCCCGGCGAGGGCGGCCAGCTGCCGGGCCACAAGGTGGACGAGGTGATCGCCCGCGTGCGCCACTCGACGCCCGGGGTCGGCCTGATCTCGCCGCCGCCGCACCACGACATCTATTCCATCGAGGACCTGGCGCAGCTGATCTTCGATCTGAAGAACGTCAACCCGTCGGCCCGCATCAGCGTCAAGCTGGTGTCGGAGGTGGGCGTGGGCACCGTGGCCGCCGGCGTCTCCAAGGCCAAGGCCGACCACGTCACCATCGCCGGCTACGAGGGCGGCACCGGCGCCAGCCCGCTGACCTCGGTGAAGCATGCCGGCCTGCCCTGGGAGATCGGTCTGGCCGAGACCCAGCAGACCCTGGTGCTCAACCGCCTGCGCAGCCGCATCGTGGTGCAGGTCGACGGCGGCCTGCGCACCGGCCGCGACGTGGTGATCGGCGCGCTGCTGGGCGCCGACGAGTTCGGCTTCTCCACCGCGCCGCTGATCGCCGCCGGCTGCATCATGATGCGCAAGTGCCACCTGAACACCTGCCCGGTGGGCATCGCCACCCAGGATCCGGAACTGCGCAAGAAGTTCACCGGTCAGCCGGAGCACGTGATCAACTACTTCTTCTACCTGGCCGAGGAAGTGCGCGAGTACATGGCCGCCATGGGCTTCCGCAGCTTCGCCGAGATGGTCGGCCGGGTGGAGATGCTCGACATGCGCAAGGCCCACGACCACTGGAAGGCCCACGGTCTCGACTTCAGCCGCCTGTTCCACAAGCCCGAGGTGGACGCCTCGGTGGGCATCCATCATTGCGAGGAGCAGAAGCACGGCATCTGGGACATCCCGGACCGGACGCTGATCGAGAGGGCGCAGCCCGCCCTCGCCGACGGCACGCCGGTGCAGATCGACATCCCGGTGCGCAACGTCAACCGCACCGTCGGTGCCATGCTGTCGGGCGAGGTGGCCAAGCGCTACGGCCTTGCCGGCCTGCCCGAGGACACCATCAGCGTGCGGCTCACCGGCACCGCCGGCCAGAGCTTCGGCGCGTTCCTCGCCCACGGCGTCAGCTTCGAGCTGGCGGGCGAGGCCAACGACTATGTGGGCAAGGGCCTGAGCGGCGGCCGCGTCGTCATCTACCCGCACCACACCAGCAAGATCGTGCCGCCCGAGAGCATGATCGTCGGCAACACGGTGCTCTACGGCGCCATTGCCGGCGAGTGCTACTTCCGCGGCGTCGCCGGCGAGCGTTTCGCCGTGCGCAACTCGGGCGCCGCCGCGGTGGTCGAGGGCGTGGGCGACCACGGCTGCGAGTACATGACCGGCGGCGTCGTCGTGGTGATCGGCCGCACCGGCCGCAACTTCGCGGCCGGCATGTCGGGCGGCATCGCCTACGTGCTGGACGGCGACGGCGACTTCGAGCGCCGCTGCAACATGGCCATGGTCGACCTGGAGCCGATCCCGGTCGAGGACGAGATCAACGACCGGCTGATGCACCAGCGGGGCGACCTGGAGAACCACGGCCTCGTCGACCTGAACCACGACCTGACCCGCTACGACGCGGAGCGGCTGCACATGCTGCTGCAGCGGCACCTGCACTACACCAACAGCGACCGGGCGCGGGAGATCCTGGACAACTGGCCGGACTACCTGCCCCGCTTCATCAAGGTCATGCCGGTCGACTACCGGCGGGCGCTGGAACAGATACTGGCCAAGCGGAAGGTGGAACACGCCATGGCCGCTGGCGCGGGAGGACGTTGAGTATGGGCAAGGCTACCGGTTTCAAGGAGTTCGACCGGGTCGACCGCAAGTATGCCCCGGTCGACGAGCGGGTGAGGAATTACCAGGAATTCGTCGTCCCGCTGGCGCCGGAGGAACTGAACAAGCAGGCGGCGCGCTGCATGGACTGCGGCATCCCGTTCTGTCACAACGGCTGCCCGGTGAACAACATCATCCCGGACTTCAACGACCTGACCTACCGGAACGAGTGGAAGGAGGCGTTCGTCACCCTCGATTCCACCAACAACTTCCCGGAGTTCACCGGCCGCATCTGCCCGGCGCCCTGCGAGGCGGCATGCACGCTGAACATCGACGACAAGCCGGTGACCATCAAGACCATCGAGTGCACGATCATCGACCGGGCCTTCGCCGAAGGCTGGGTGCAGCCGAAGCCGCCGGCCTGGCGCACCGGCCGCAAGGTGGCGGTCGTCGGCTCCGGTCCGGCGGGCATGGCGGCGGCGCAGCAGCTCGCCCGCGTCGGCCATGACGTCACCCTCTACGAGAAGCACAAGAAGATCGGC
This sequence comes from Alphaproteobacteria bacterium, assembly GCA_016124315.1. GTDB lineage: Bacteria > Pseudomonadota > Alphaproteobacteria > SMXS01 > SMXS01 > RI-34. Next base: position 28,391 of record WGNW01000012.1, on the reverse strand, counting down.
GGCCTGCTGCGCTACGGCATCCCCGACTTCAAGATGGAGAAGACGCTGATCGACCGCCGGGTCGAGCAGATGGAGGCCGAGGGCGTGACCTTCCGGACCGGCGTTCACGTCGGCGTCGACGTCGACGCCCAGGAGCTGCTGGGCCAGTTCGACGCCGTGCTGCTGACCGGCGGCTCGGAGAAGCCCCGCGACCTGCCGGTCCCCGGCCGCGAGCTGGAGGGCATCGAGTACGCCATGGACTTCCTGCCCCAGCAGAACCGCCGGGTGAGCGGCGAGCCGGTGGGCAACGTCAAGGAGATCATGGCCACCGGCAAGCACGTGGTGGTGATCGGCGGCGGCGACACCGGCTCCGACTGCATCGGCACCTCGTTCCGCCAGGGCGCGCTCTCCGTCACCCAGATCGAGATCCTGCCCCGCCCGCCGGAGCGGGAGAACAAGGGGCTGACCTGGCCGAACTGGCCGATGAAGCTGCGCACCTCCTCGTCCCAGGCCGAGGGCGCCATCCGCGACTTCGCGGTGATGACCACGAGCTTCGAGGGCGAGAACGGCGTGGTGACGGCGCTGAACTGCATCCGCGTCGACGACGGGATGCAGCAGGTGCCCGGCTCCGAGTTCCAGATTCCGGCCGACCTGGTGCTGCTGGCCATGGGTTTCGTCCACCCGGTGCGCGACGGCATGCTGGAGCAGCTCGGCGTCAAGCTCGACCCGCGCGGCAACGTCGAGGCCGACACCCTGCGCTACCACTCGTCCGTGGAGAAGGTGTTCGCCGCCGGCGACATGCGGCGCGGCCAGTCCCTGGTGGTCTGGGCGATCCGCGAAGGCCGCCAGGCCGCCCGCGCCGTGGACGAATACCTGATGGGCACCACCGAACTGCCGCGCTAGAGCATGATCGGCTCAGGCTGGTCCAGCCTGAACGGTAAATCATGCTGTATCTGGTCGAATCTTGAGCAAAGTACGCCGATCAGGTGAATCCACCTGATCGGCTTTTGCCCTAGGGAAGCCTCCCGGCACCGTCATTGCGAACCGCGTAGCGGTGAAGCAACCCAGGGGCCGCCGGAAAGGGCCCCTCCGCCCCACGGCCCTGGATTGCCGCGTCGGCTACGCCTCCTCGCAAGGACAGCCTCCTCGCCGCTCGCATCGAGTGCGGCCCGCGAGGGCCGTGTCTCGAGATGCGCCCGGTGGATCGGCGCACTGCCGGCGGGCGGCAAGACACCGTGACTCGGCGTGCCGTCCGCCTACATCCCCGGTGAAGGCACCATGGGAGGCTGACATGTGGCGCGACCGGCGCATCCTCGACCTGTTCGGCATCGAACACCCGCTGATCCTCGCCCCCATGGCGGGCAGCGGCGGGCCGGCGCTCGCGGTGGAAGTGGCGAGGGCCGGCGGCCTCGCCTCCCTGCCCTGCGCCCTGCTGACGCCCGGGACCGTCGCGCGGGAGGTGGAGACCGTCCGCCACGAAGCCGCCGGCCCGGTCAATCTCAACTTCTTCTGCCACCGCCTGCCCGACCCGGACGACCCGCGCGCCGGCGCCTGGGCGAGGCGGATCGGCGAGCGCTACGGCGTGCCGCCGTCGCCGCCCGAGGGACCGTCGCGCCTGCCCTTCGACGAGGCCGCCTGCGCGCTGGTGGAGGCGGTGCGGCCGGAGGTCGCGAGCTTCCATTTCGGCCTGCCGGAACCGGCGCTGCTGGAGCGGGTGAAGGTCACGGGCGCCCGGGTGATCGCCTCGGCCACCACCGTCGAGGAGGCGGTGTGGCTGGCGGAGCGGGGCGTCGACGCGGTGATCGCCCAGGGCGCCGAGGCCGGCGGCCACCGCGGCATGTTCCTGGACGAGGCCGTCGCCTCGCAGATCGGCACCCTGTCGCTGGTGCCGCTGGTGGCCGACGCGGTGCCGGTGCCGGTGATCGCCGCCGGCGGCATCGCCGACGGCCGCGGCATGGCCGCCGCCCTGATGCTGGGCGCGTCGGCCGTCCAGGTCGGCACCGCCTTCCTGCGCAGCCCCGAGGCGCTGACCGGGGCGGTGCACCGCAAGGCGCTGGCGCTCGCCGGCGCCGGCGACACGGCGATCACCAACGTGCTCACCGGCCGCCCTGCGCGCGGCATCCTCACCCGCTTCGTGCACGAGATGGGGCCGATGAACCCGGAGGCGGCACCGTTCCCGCTGGCCGCCGCCGCCATCGCCGGCCTGCGCCGCGCGCACGAGGATCGCGGCTCGGCCGACTTCTCCCCCGCCTGGGCCGGCCAGTCCTTCCCGCTCGCCCGCGACGAACCCGCCGGCGAGACCGCCGCCCGCATTGTCGCCGAGGCACGGGCGCTGCTGGGGGTTTAGACTGCTCGGCCCGGTGGTTCGCGACGGCCCTGCGGCCCTCGGCACCTGCGGCAGAGAATATGGCCGTATGCCGGTCCCCGAGCGTCATCCCGGAGCTGTTCCGGGATCCGTCTTGCCACGCGGAGAACGGGCGAAGTGGAGCCGCCAAGCCCATTTCCGGCTTGCGCCTCCCTTTTCGTTTCGGCATGGACCCCGGAACAGGTCCGGGGTGACAGGTGCATGGGGCTGTGCGGACCTCGGATCACCCGTTACACTTCCCGCCGAACCAGGGGAGAGGATCCATGAGCCAGCAGGCCTTCAACTACGACAACGTCAGCGGCTACACGCTGGACGACGACGCCGAGCGCGAGTTGATCGAGGCGCAGAACGAGTGCACCTTCATGTGGTCCACCAAGGACGGCTGGCCGGTGGGCGTGATCATGTCCTACGTGTTCCACGACGGCTGCTTCTGGCTCTCCGTGTCGTCGCTGCGGGTGCGGGTGCAGGCGGTGGAGCGCGAGCCGCGCGTGTCCGTCTCGATCACCAGCAAGGGCACCACGGCGCCCGGCGGCCGCAGCCTCACCTACAAGGGCACCTGCGAGGTGCTGAGCGACAAGGCGACCATCGACTGGTTCCTGCCGGCGCTGGCCAAGCGGCTGCGCTGGGGCGACGAGGAAGCCCAGAAGCTGTTCGTGAAGCTGAACGACACGCCCAACCGCCGGGTGCTGAAGGTGACCCCGGTCAAGCGCATCGGCTATGACGGCCAGAAGATGCGCGCCGCCACCCAGGACGCGGTGAAGGCGGGAAGGCCGATCGGCGCGAGCTGAGCCGCCCTCCCAGGCTGCATGGTGCTTCGCGACGGCCCGTTCGCAAGGCTCCGGGACCTCCTCAGCACCAACGGCTTTCTCACGGCCAAACTAACCCGTTCGTGCCGAGGAGAGCCGAAGGCTCGTCGCGAAGCACGGCCGCCATATCCCTGATCTATGAAGCCTCCTTGCCGTCATCCCGGCGGAGGCCGCCCTCTCATGCTGGATGCCGCCCTGCGGCGGCATGACGGCTGGAGCCGTGGTCACACCTTCACCATCACCTTGCCGCGGTTGGAACCGTCGAACAGGCGGTGGTAGGCCTTCAGCGTGTTCTCCAGGCCGTCCACCAGCTCCACGTTGCAGGTGAACCTGCCCTCGCGGTGCCAGCCCATGATCCGGCGCTCGATCTCCTCGGTCTTGTCGAACCAGTCGGGCGAGAAGAAGCCGGTGACGGTGGCGCGCTTCATCAGGATCTGGTCGAAATTGCTGGGGCCGGGCCGCTTGCCGTCGTCGGCGTATTGCGAGACCAGGCCGCAGACGGCGATGCGGGCGTACATCGCGAGATGGCCCATCACCGTGTTCAGGATGTCGCCGCCCACATTGTCGAAATAGACGTCGACGCCGTCGGGACAGAGCACGTTGAGCTCGTGCTGCAGGTTCTGGTGCCGGTAGTCGATGGCCGCGTCGAAACCGAGCTCGTCGGTCAGCCAGCGGGCCTTCTCCTCGCGGCTGGTGAGGCCGATCACCCGGCAGCCCAGGTTGCGCGCCACTTGGCCGGCGAGCGAGCCGGTGGCGCCGGCGGCGGCGGAGATCACCACCGTCTCGCCCGGCTTGGCCTTGCCCACGTCGGCGATGCCCACATAGGCGGTCCAGCCGTTGGGGCCGCCCATGGCCAGGTAGGCGGTCAGGTCCACGTCCGGGTCGTCGGGCAGCTTCTGGAACAGGCCGGAATGCTCGTCGGCCACCGAATAGTCGGCCCAGTGGCCGAAGGTGCGCAGCCGGTCGCCGACGGCGAAGTCGGGCCGCCTGGTCTCCACCACCTCGCCGATCATCATGCCGGCCATGGGTGTGCCCACCGGCACCGGCGGCTGGTAGCCGTCCTCGCGCGGGCCCATCCACATGCGGGTGCCGGCGTCCATGGACAGGTAGAGCGCCTTCACCAGCACCTGGCCGTCCTTGGCGGCGGGCACGTTGCCGTGCTCGTGGAACTCCAGCGCGCTCTCGAAGTCGTCGCCCTGAGGACGGCGCGCCAGCACCCAGTTGCGGTTGCCGTTGCCGGTCATGTCGCTCCCCATTGTCGTGGCCGTGCGCCAGCCTAGCACGGCGGACGGTTGTGAAACACCGGCCCGGCGGCTAGCGTCTGGTTTCGTCAGCAGGGGAAACGGACATGGCCAGCATCTCGACCGTCATTGCGAGCCGCGCAGCGGCGCGGCAATCCAGGGGCCGCGGGACCGGGCGCTTCGCTGTGGGCCTCGGTGGATTGCTTCGTCGCGCTGCGCCTCGCAATGACGGGAGACTGGCGGCCGCCTTCGCGCTGGCGGTATGCGTCCTGCTGTTCGCCGGGCTTCCGGCCCGGGCGGACGAGGCGGCGGACCTGCACCGCCGCATCCTCACCCTGGACACCCATGTGGACATTCCCGAGGACTACGCGACGCCGGCGCACGACCCGTCGGTGCGCGGCGACATGCAGGTGGACCTGCCGAAGATGCGCGAGGGCGGCCTCGACGCGGCGTTCTTCATCGTCTACGTGGCGCAGGGGCCGCTGACCGAGGAAGGCTACGCCGACGCCTACGGCAAGGCGGTGGCCAAGTTCGAGGCGATCCACCGCCAGTCCGCGCTCTACGGCGACCAGATCGAGCTGGCCACCTCGCCCGAGGACGTGGAGCGCATCGTGGCCAAGGGCAAGCTGGCCGCCTGCATCGGGGTGGAGAACCTCTACCCCATCGGCACCGACCTGTCGAAGATCGAGGAGTTCTACAGGCGGGGCGCCCGCTACATGTCGCTCACCCATGCGGGCGACGACCAGTTCGCCGACAGCGCCAACGCCCTGGGCCATCTGGACGAGCCCTCGCCCCACACCCATGGCGGGCTCACCGACCTGGGCCGCGCGGCGATCGCCGAGATGAACCGGCTCGGCGTGATGGTGGACGTCTCCCACAGCTCAGAGCAGAGCACGCTGCAGGCCATCGCCGCCTCGCGCGCGCCGGTGATCGCCTCCCATTCGGCGCTCCGGGCGCTCAACGACATTCCGCGCAACCTGAGCGACCGGGCGCTGAAGGCACTGGCGGCGAAGGGCGGCGTGGCGCAGATCGTCGCCTTCGACAACTACCTGAAGATGCCGCCGCCCGAGAAGGTCGCCGCGACCAAGGCGCTGCGCGAGGAACTGGGCCTGACCAGCGCCGAGGCGTGGCGCGACATCACGCCGGAGACGCGGGCGACCTACATGGCGCGGCTGAAGCAACTGCACGCCAAGTACGGCCGCGCCTCGGTCTCGGACCTGGTGGACCATATCGACCACGCGGTGAAGGTGGCCGGCATCGACCATGTGGGCATCGCCTCCGACTTCGGCGGCGGCGGCGGCATCGAAGGCTACGACGACGCCTCGCAGGCGCCCAACGTCACCCGCGAACTGCTCAAGCGCGGCTATTCGGAGGCGGACATCGCCAAGCTGTGGGGCGGCAACCTGCTGCGGGTCTGGCGCGCGGTCGAGGCGGCGGCGGACAAGCCGGAGCAATAGCGCGGGACATTCGCCAAGGGCCTGCCCATCTCGATACGCGGCCCTGCCGGGCCGCACTCGATGCGAGCGGCGGGGGGGCGGCTTACCCGCCGTGTGGTCACCCCGGACTTGTTCCGGGGTCCGTGTCGGCGGGTGAACGGTAACGGCAGTCGGGACACAGGCGATGCCGCTCCGAGCCAGGCGATCTTGCCTGCGGACAGACGGATCCCGGAACAAGTCCGGGATGACCGGCAGGGGTGCCTGGCGAAGTCCCGTCTTCGCGAGCAGCGACGCGGCGCTTCAGGCCGCGCTGGCCTGGCCGCCGTCGCCCTCGCCGCCATCGCCGTCGCCGTCCGGGCCTGGCTCGCCGCCCTCCACGTTGTCGGTGCCCTGGGCCGTCGCCGAGGTCCGGCTCTCGCCCGACGGGGCCTCGGGGCGCGCCTTGCGGTCGCCCGGTGGGGTGAAGATCTCAGGCTCGTCGTAGGGCAGCTTCTCCAGGTAGAGGGAGCGGCTGGGGAACGCGAATCCGGTGCCCGCGCCCTCGACGATCTCCTTCACCCGGTAGGCCAGCGCCTCCTTCACCTGCAGCCACTCGGCCCAGATGGTGGTCTTGGTGAAGCAGTAGAGCATGATGTCGATGCTGGAATCGTTGAAGCTGTCCACGTGGACGAAGGTGGAAGCGTCGTCCGGGCTGGCGAAGGCTTCCTCGGTGGTGACGTAGTCGCGCAGCTGGTTGACGATCTGGGCGAGCTGGTCGGCGGTGGTGCCGTATTCCACGCCGATCTTCCAGAAGATGCGGCGGAACGTCATGCGCGTGAAGTTGGTGACCGCGTTGTCCGACAGCTTGGCGTTGGGCACGGCGATCGGCGCCAGGTCGAACCGGCGGATGAAGGTGGAGCGGAAGCCGATGGATTCCACGGTGCCTTCCACCACGCCGTCCACCAGGATCCACTCGCCGTTGGAGAAGCGCTTCTCCACCAGGATCAGCACGCCGGCGATCAGGTTCTTGAACAGGTCCTGGGCGCCGAGCGCCACCGCGACGCCGAACAGGCCGAGGCCGGCCAGCAGCGGCCCCACCTCGATGCCCCACATCTCCAGGATCACCGCGGCGCCGAGGAAGGCGATGACCACCTTGAGGGCGCGGACGATCCACTGCACCGTCGCCTCGCCCAGCAGGCCGTTCAGCCGGGAGAACACCAGGCTGAGCGGCGATATGGCCCGGTAGAGCGCCCAGAAGATGGCGAACGCCACCAGCGAGCGGACGATGTTGACCAGGATGTCCCAGTAGTAGGGAGCCATGCCGAGGGAGCGGAACGCCAGGTAGATGCCCAGGATGACCGGCACCAGCCGCAGCGGCGGGTCGATCGCCTCGAGCACCAGGTCGTCGAGCTGGGTTTTCGTGCGGCGGGTGATCACCCGCAGGTTGAGGATGATGAGGCGGGCGAACAGACGGCGGAAGATGATCGCAAGAACAACGATCCCGAGAGCGATCATCAGGTCGCCCACGGTCGCGCCGAACAGGCCGCGCGTCCAGACGTCCTTGACCAGGGCCCAGAAATCCTCGATCTGATTCATCGTCTCACCTTGCTGCCCGAATCCGGGCGGACCCTAGCCGCTGCGCGGCAGGCTCCGCAACCCCGGCGACATGACGGTTTTACGCCGTCATGTCGTGCAGCGGGGAAGATTATTCATCGATCGGGGGACGCGACGACTTCCCGGCGGCTCACGCCTGTGGCGGCTTATCTTCCTCACCTAGCTCCACCAACTCGCCGTCGTCGTTGGACGGGCGGACCCGGGGCATGCTCTCCACATAGACCGACTGGCTGGGGAAGGCGAAGCCCGAGCCCTCGCCCTCGACGATGTCCTTGAGGGCCAGGATGAGCTGCTGCTTGGCCTCGCGCCATTCGTTGATGTCGGCAGCCGTGAAGCACTGCACCAGGATGTCGATGCTCGACGCATTGAGCGCGTCGATGCGCACCACCACCGGGCTGTCCGGCGGCTGGGCGAACAGTTCGTTGCCGAGGATCCAGGCCTCGATCCGGTCGCGGATCGTCCGAAGCTGGGCGCCGGTGGTGCGGTACTCAACACCGACCAGCCAGTTGATCCGGCGCTGCGAACGGCGGCTGATGTTGCTGACCGCGTTATCGGCCATCTGGGCGTTCGGCACGTAGACCGGCACCTTGTCCCAGGTGCGGATCAGGCTGGAGCGAAAGCCGATGGATTCCACCGCGCCCTCGACGACGCCGTCGACCACGATGGCCTCGCCCTTGGCGAAGCGCTTCTCCGAGAGGATCGCCATGCCGGCGATCAGGTTCTTGAACAGGTCCTGGGCGCCCAGGGCGACGGCGACGCCGAACAGGCCGAGACCGGCCAGCAGCGGCCCCACCTCGATGCCCCACATCTCCAGGATCACCGCCGCACCGATGAAGACGATGACCAGACGGACGGCCTTGACCACCCAGTCCAGGGTCTCGGCGCCGACCACGCCCTGCAGCGGCGAGAGCACCCGGCCCGCCGGCATGATGGCGCGGTAGATGCCCCAGAAGATCACGAACGCCACCAGCGACCGGATGACCCGCATCAGCGCGATCCAGGCCGCCGGGTCAGGCTCGACGAAGCGGAACGCCAGATAGAGCCCGAAGATGACCGGCACCAGCTGCAGCGGCGGCGCGATGGCGTCGACGATCACGTCATCCACCTGGTTCCTGGTGCGGGCGGTGATCGCCCGGAGGCGGCCGGTCACCAGGTTGGCGAAGATTTTCCTGACCAGGACAGCGACGACGACGATGCCGATGGCGATCAGGATGTCGCCGATGGTGGTGCCCCAAAGGCCCCGGTTCCAGACATCGGCGACGATGGCGCCGAATCCGTTTACCTCACGCATAGTTACTCCCGAGTTTCTTCAAGTCCTTGTGTGCTCATGCCTCCCGATCAGCGCAGGGGCCGCCCGATGGTATCATCCCGCCGCGAATTTCAATGATCCGGAGGTCGGCTGGCCTCGTACCTGCTACGCGACCAAGCGAGGCACGGATGACAGACGCGATTCCAGCCACTACGATCGGGCCGGCGCCGAACCACTGGCGGCGCGCTTCGAAAGCCAGGGGCATGCAGCAAAGGGTTCTTACGTCCCCTGAACAGGCGGCCCGCCTGGAGGATCTCCTCGACCGGGTAGCCCAGCGCCGCGACCGGCAGGCGTTCGTGGAGCTGTTCGACCATTTCGCGCCCCGGCTGAAGGCCTTCATGCTGCGCGGCGGCGCCGACCCGGAAACCGCCGAGGAAATCGCCCAGGAGGCGATGATCGCCGTGTGGAACAAGGCGGTGCAGTACGACCGTTCGCGCGCGGCGCTCAGCACCTGGGTGTTCACCATCGCCCGCAACAAGCGCATCGACATGCTGCGGCGCCAGGTGCGTCCGGAGATCGATCCCGACGACTACCCGGCCGCCAGCGGCGAGCCCGAGCCGGACCGGACGGTGGCGCTGAACCAGGCGGCCGTAGACCTGCGGGGCTCCATCGCCCAGCTGCCCGCCGAGCAGCGCGAGGTGCTCCAGCTCGCCTTCTTCGAGGACAAGTCCCACGGTACCATCTCCGCCGAGCTGGGCCTGCCGCTCGGCACGGTCAAGTCGCGCATCCGGCTGGCGCTCGCCCGGCTGCGCGGCCTGATGGGGGACCACACGCCATGACCGCGGACGCCGACATGGACGCGCTGCTGCTCGACTATGCCAGCGGCGCCCTGCCGGAAGGCCCGGCGCTGGCGGTGGCGACCATGCTCGCCCTCGATCCCCGGGCGCGCGCCGGCTACCGGGCGCTGGAGGCGGCGGGCGGCGCCCTGCTGGCGGCGCTGGAGCCGCAGCCGGTCTCAGCCGGCCTGCGCGACGCCACCCTCGCCCGGCTCGACGAAAGCCCGGCGACGCCGCTCGCCCGGCCGCCCTCGCCGGCCGCCGGGGCGCTGCCGGCGCCGCTGCGGCGCTATGCGCCCGACGGCCTGGACGGGCTGCGCTGGACCCGCTGGGGCAAGAGCGTGCAGGAGGCGGTGCTGCCGCTGGGCGACCGCAGCCACCGGGCGACGCTGCTGCGCATCGCGCCCGGCCAGGGCGTGCTGCACCACGAGCATACGGGCACGGAGTACACGGTGGTGATCGCCGGCGGCTTCAGCGACGACACCGGCCATTACGGCCCCGGCGACCTGCAGCTCTGCGATCCGTCCGTGGTGCATCGGCCGGTCGCCGACCCGGACGCCGAATGCCTGTGCCTCGGCGTGCTCAGCGCGCCGATCCGCGGCACCGGCCTCGTGGGCCGGCTGGTCAACCCATTCCTGAAGTTCTGACGGCCGGCCGGCGGATCAGTCCCTCGAGAGGCCGACCTGCATGACGTCGATGGTGCGGGCGCGGAAGCCGCCCTCGCAATAGGCCAGGTAATAGCGCCACAGCCGGCGGAACCGCTCGTCGAGGCCGTCGAAGCGCAGCCGGTCGGCGGCGGCCTCGAACCGCTCGCGCCACAGCCGCAGGGTGCGGGCGTAGTGGTCGGCGTAGAACGCCTCGTTCAGCACCCGCAAGCCGGCCTGCCCCACCTGCTCGCGGAACACCTTCAGCGAAGGCAGCATGCCGCCGGGAAAGATGTGCGTCTGGATGAAGTCCGGCGCCCGCCGGTAGGATTCGTAGACGTCGTCGCGGATGGTGATCACCTGCAGCGCAGCCCGGCCGCCCGGCCTTACCGTCTCGGCGATCTTGCCGAAGAATGCCGGCCAGTATGCCTCGCCCACCGCCTCGAACATCTCGATCGACACCACGTGATCGAACTTGCCCCGGACGTCCCGGTAGTCGACGAGTTGCACCGACACCTGGTTGCCCAGGCCGGCGCGCTGGATGCGCTCGGCCGCGTAGGCGTACTGCTCGCGGGAGATGGTGATACATGTGACGTCGACGCCCCGCTCGCGCGCCGCATATTCGGCGAAGCCGCCCCAGCCGCAGCCGATCTCCAGCAGCCGCTCGCCGGGCCGCGGGTCGATCAGCCCGAGCAGCCGGGCGTATTTGTGCTGCTGTGCCGCCTCGAGCGGCGCGTCGGGGGTGGGGAACACCGCCGAGGAGTAGGTCATGGAGGGATCGAGCCAGGCGGTATAGAAGTCGTTGCCCAGGTCGTAGTGGGCGGCGATGTTGCGCCGGCTGCCGCTGCGCGAATTGGGCCGGCGGCGGTGCGCGAGCTGCTGCAGCGCCCGCGCCAGCCGGTGGCCGGCGATCTCGCGGCGCGCGCCCAGCCGGTTGCGCGCGGCCAGCTCGATCAGCGCCGCCAGGTCCGACGTTTCCCAATGGCCTTCGATGTAGGAATCCGCGAAGCCGACGCTGCCCTCGGCGAACAGCCGGCGCAGCGCGTTCCAGTCGTGGAAGTGCAGGTCGGCCACCGGGCCGGCGGCCGCGCCGGTGAACCTGCGGCTCTCGCCCGACGGCACCGAGACGGTCAATGTGCCGGCGTCCAGGTTGCGCTCGACGAACGAGAAGAGCTGCGCCTCGCCGGCACGCCCGATGATCCGGCCCAGCCCGCCCAGCGCGGTCTTCGGCAGACCCAGGCCCTGCGCGGCGATGCGGCCGATCGGCCTACCGTCCGGCGGCATGAAGCGGTTCGTCATATCCCCTCACCACCGTGTCCCCCGACACGCGCGCCTCCGGTGGGGCGGGATGCCGGAAAACCCGGGCTCCCTTGCGCCACAGCCGGAACGCCTCCCAATGAATACCCCCGATCACCTTCAACGTCATCAGCGGATGACGCGCCAGCATGCGCACGAGCACGCCGTCGGTCAGCGGCCGGCGTACGCCCGTCATCGCGGCGAACAGCACATTGCCGTCGGGCGCCTCCTCCCGGATCGCCACCGACAGCGCCGCGCCGGGCTCGGCCATGCGGAAATGGTAGCGCGCCTCCATGCCGATAAACGGAGAGACGTACAGCCGCTTGTCGCAGGCATGCCGGACGGTGGCGTCGCCGTCGCCCACCGGCAGCAGGTAGCTGTGCCGGTCGCGGTAGGTGTTGGTGACCTCGTAGAGGATGGCGCGGAGCACGCCCGCCGTGTCGCGCACATAGTAGACGCTGAGCGGGTTGAAGACGTAGCCGAACAGCCGCGGGAAGCACAGCAGGTCGATGCGTCCCACCGGAAAGTCGTAGCCCCGATCGGCCAGCACCGCCTCGACCCAGCGCCGGGGCGGCGTACCGTCGCCCGGACCGAAGTCCCGGTCGCGGAACGACAGCAGGTTGAACCGGTTGCGGGAAAACAGCCGCAGCCGGCGGCCCAGGTCGTCGATCTCGTCCACGTCGAGCAGCAGCGAGAACACCCGGTAGGTGAAGCGGTGGCGGAACGGCCGCACCCGGTGGTGCATGACGGTGGACTCGTAAAGGGCGGAGCGCATCGCCGCCTCAGGCCACCGCCGCCTCGGCCGCCGCGCCGGCCTGCCAGGGCAGAGCGCAGCCCAGCCCAGTCGCCACGTTGAGGCCCGACGTGAACGCGTCCTCGTGGAAGCCGTAGCCGAAATAGCTGCCGCAATACCAGATGCGGTCGACGCCCTGGATCGAGGCCAGGTGCTTCTGGGCGGCCAGCGCCTTGCCGTCGAAGGACGGATGGTCGTAGGGGATGCGTGCGATGACGGATTGGGGACGCGGCTCGTGCAGCGGATTGAGGGTGACGAACAGGGGCGCCCGCAGGTCGATGGACTGCAGCCGGTTCATCCAGTAGGTGACCGAGAGCCGGCCCTCCACGTCCTCGGCGCCGCTGGACAGGTAGTTCCAGCTCGACCAGACCTCCCGCCGCCGCGGCATCAGCGTCTCGTCGGAATGCAGCATGACCACGTTCTTCTCGTAGTCGAAGGCACCCAGCACCGCCCGCTCCGCCTCGGTGGGCATGGCCAGCATGGCGAAGGCCTGGTCGGCGTGGGCGGCGAGCACCACCTGGTCGTAGACCACGCCCTCGTCCGCGTCGGTCTTCACCTGCACGCCGGCGGGGACGCGGACAACCGCGCGCACCGGCTCGCCCGAGCGCAACACGCCGCGGAAATCCTCCATGATCGCCCGCACATAGGCCTGGCTGCCGCCGGCCACCGTCCGCCAGCGCGGCCTTCCCTTCAGCGACAGCAGGCCGTGCTGCTGATAGAAGCGGATGAAGGTCGCGGCCGGGAACTCCTCGATGCGGTGCACCGGCATCGACCAGATCGCCGCGGCCATGGGATAGAGGTGGTTGAAGCGGAAATACTTGGAATAGCCCTGCCGGTCGAGCAGCCGGCCCAGGGTGATGTTCTCCAGGTCCTCGCGTTCCAGCAGCAGCGGCATCTCACGGTAGAAGCGCAGCAGATCCCACACCATGCGCCAGTAGAGCGGGCGCGCCATGTTGCGCCGCTGGGCGAACAGGCCGCCCACGCCCGTGCCGGAATATTCCAGTTGCCCGTCGCGGATCGAGACCGCGAAGGACATGTCGCTGCCGCAGGTCTCGACCCCGAGATGGGCGAACATGGCGCAGAGGCTGGGGTAGTTGACCTCGTTGTAGACGATGAAGCCGGTGTCCACGGGCAAATCGCCCACGGCGGTCGGCGCCGTGATGGTATGGCAGTGGCCGCCGAGGCGGCTGTCGGCCTCGTAGAGGGTCACCTGATGGGTCTTGGAGAGCGTCCAGGCCGCCGCCAGCCCGGCCGCGCCGGACCCGACGACGGCGATCCGCTGCGCCGGCGTGGTGCTCTGCTTTCGGGGGATGACCTTGAGAAGCTGGCCCGTGCTTGTCATATGATTCAATTCAAACGCCTAGCCACTGTTCACTTCGTCGAACGCGGCCAAGGCGCGCCTGCGCGCCTGTCCGTGGTCGACGATCGGGTGCGGATAGGTTCGCCCAAGCCTCAACCCTATCGTCTCCCGGTCGCCCGCCGCCATCTTCCATGGTTCGGCCAGACAGGCATCCGGAACACTAGCCAATTCCGGCACCCATCGGCGGACATAGGCGCCCTCCGGGTCGAATTTTTGCGCCTGCAACGCCGGGTTGAAAACCCGAAAATATGGTGAGGCATCAGTACCACACCCCGCGACCCATTGCCAGCCGCACGAATTGTTCGCCGGGTCCGCATCGACCAGCGTATCCAGGAACCACGCGGCGCCGGCGCGCCAGTCGATGGCCAGGTCCTTCACCAGGAAGGAAGCGGCGATCATGCGCACGCGGTTGTGCATCCAGCCGGTCTCCCACAGCTCGCGCATTCCTGCATCGACGATGGGATAGCCCGTGCGACCGCGTTGCCAGGCCCGTAGGGCGTCGGCGTCGTCGCGCCAGGGAAAGCGCTCGAACTCGGGCCGCAGCGGGCGGTGGGTGAGTGCCGGGAAATGGAACAGCAGATGGCAGCAGAACTCTCGCCACAGCAGTTCGCGCAGGAAGGAGGCCGTGCCGGCGGACCCGCCCGCCGGGTGGGAAACCGCCCGCTGCCAGACCTGCCGGGCGCTGATCTCGCCGTAGTGCAGGTAGGGGGACAGACGCGACGTGCCGGGTTCGGCCGGGAGGTCGCGCCGGCCGCCGTAGTCCTCCACCGCCTCGTCGAGAAAGGCGTCCAGCCGGTCGCCGGCCCCCGCCTCGCCCGGCGACCAGGCGCGGCGCATGCCGCCCGCCCAGTCCGGGCGGCGCGGCAGCAGGTCCCAACCGTCGAGCGCGTCGCTTTCCGGCCAGGCATCAGGCGTCCGCAGCGTCTCCGGGGCGGCGAGGGGCGCGGCGGGAGAGGGTCCCGACAGGCAGGCCTTGTAGAACGGCGTGAACACCTTGTAGGGCCCGCCGGCGCCGGTCAGCACCGAGCCCGGCTCGAACAGGAGATTGCCGGCGAAGCCCTTCATGGGAACCCCCGCCTTCTCCGCCAGGCGCACGACCGCCCGCGCCCGGGGCTCGTGGGAGCGGCCGTACAGCACGCCGCCCGCGCCCGTCTCGCGCACCACCTGCCGGAGCACGGCGGTGGCGTTGCCCCGGCGCAGCACCAGGCGCGAGCCCAGGGCCTCCAGGTCCGCGCCCAGGCGCCTCAGGCTGTGGTGCAGCCACCAGCGGCTGGCGGCGCCGGGGACCGCATTGCGGTTGCCCTCGTCGAAGACGTAGAGCGGGATGACGGGACGGCCCGTCCTGGCGGCCACCGCCAGCGCGGGATGGTCGGCGAGGCGCAGGTCGGACCGCAGCCAGACCACCAGCGGCGAGGAACTCATGGCAATCGCTTTCCGGGTGTCATGCCGCTTCTTACGGGCCGCCCCTGCCCATCGGATCAGCCCGCGCCGTGTGCCGGGGCCCTGGACGAGATCGCGGCGCCCGCCCCAGGCCTAGCTGAGCCGTTCGTAGTCGATCACCGAGCCGTCGGCCACGGCGACGAACTGGAGCTTCACCAGTTCGCCGTTGTCGCCGTACCACAGGTCCAGATTGACCGGCTTGCCGGTCTCCGGGATCACGCCGGTGACCTTGTAGCGCTGGGCCTCGACCATGTGACCCATGGCCTCCACCCGATCGGCGCCCTCCGGCGCCACGTCCACGTCGAGGGCGGAGCCGTATTGGGTGTTGAACCACACCGACTGTTGCATCATCTGCGGGTTCCAGTAGCTGGTGGGGAACAGCGTGTCCGGCAGCACGTGACGGTGGTCGTTGGTCCGGACGACGAGACGGTCGTCGGCCGCGGCATGGGCGGCCACCTCCCACTGCTTGCCGTTCTGCTTCGTCTCGCTCTCGAACGAGACGAGGTGGTCGCCGCTCCAGACCTCCGTCGACTCGTGACGGTAGCGGTAGACGGTCATGAACAGCACCTTGACCTTCAGGCTGACGTCGACATGGACCTTCAGCCGCTGGCCCTCGCGCTGGAAGGTGAGGCGGTGGGTGCCGATCCGGTCGCCCTTGCGGTAGACGGCGAATTCCATCGTCCCGTCGCCCGGCACGCCGGGCTCCGACAACGGCGCCGTCTTGGTGACTGCGGGCCCCACCGTGACCACGCACGCCAGCAACGCCAGTACCACAGGCCTTGTCAAACGCATCCGAACCTCCCGCTGGCTCAACTCATGCAGCCGATACGGGTTCCGCGCCGCGCCGGATGCCCCCGCCGACGCGGACTCTCCCCGCGAGGCCGCGAGGGTAGCACGGGGCACCGGCGCCGGAAAGCGAGAGGGCGGCTCAGGGCCCGGGTGTCAGGCGGGCGAGCGTCCAGCCGAGAGTTTCCTGGAGGGCCTGATGCGCCGCCTGATCGAAGGCGGCGACCACGGCCGCCATGTCGGCGCCGCCGGCCTGAACGGTCTCGTCTACAACCCTCTGGCCGGCCGAGCCCAGCGGACCCAGGCGGACCAGTTTCAGGGCGAGGCGCACATGCACGGTGGGCGTCGTCGCGCCGTGATAGTACTCGGCCTGGAAGTCCCGAACGTCGACCTGCAGCTCGTACTGGGCGGGCACCACCGCCCCGCCGCGCGCCTCGGTGACGTCCTGGCCGATGTTCTCGAACGACTGCACCAGCACGTTCTGAAGCATCTCGCCGGGGCGGCCCGACCAGCGGACGCCGGCGAAGTACTGCAATTCGTTGGGCGAGCTGCGGCGTGCGATCATCGGCGTGTCCAGCCCGCCGCCGACGGTCGGATCCTCGATCCGCAGCAGCAGCTTGACCGGCTGAACGGCGGCGCTGTCGATGGGCGTCAGATTGTACAGGCTCGGCGCGGGCCCCGAATTGGGCAGCTTCACCAGCCCGCCGCACCCGGCCAGCAGCAGCGGCACGAGCAACCCGGCGAAGCGCAGACGGCGTGTCAGGCGTGTCGGCATCATGGTTTGGGGGCCTCGATCTGGGGCGACTTGGGCGGGAACAGGAAGTCGCTGGGGCTTTGCTCCAACCGCTCCAGCACCCGGTTAAGGGACGCGGCGGCGCGGCGCGCCTCGGTGGCGAACTGGCTGAGCTCGGGCAGGGCGGTGGAGGTGAAGTTGTTCACCGGGCCGCGGTTCTCGGCGATCATCTGGTTCAGGTTCTCGCTGACCTCTTCGAAGTTCTTCGCCGCCTGACGGATGTCGGCCATGGTTGCCGGCAGGTCCTTCGACGACATGGTCTCCACGTTGCCGGCGATCCGGTTGACCCGCTCCATGGTCTGGCGCGCCTCGGCGATGGTGGCCTTGAGGTCGGGCGTGGTCTCGGCGACGCCGCCGGTCACCGTGTCCACGTGGTCGAGGATGCTGGAGACCTTGGCGATATTCTCGTCGCTGATCAGCTTGTTCGCCTGGTCGAGCACGCGGACCGCCGAGGCGAGCACCTCGGGCGCGGTCCGGAAGACGCCCTGCAGGCCGGTGACGCGGGACGGGATGACCGGGTACTCCTCGCCCTCCGGCGTGGTCAGCGGCTTGCCGGGCTTGTTGTCGGTATCGTCGTTGATGAGCTGCACGAACGACACGCCGGTGAAGCCCATCACCTCGAGCGTCGCGACCGTGTCGGTGTTGATCGGCGTGTTGGAAAACACCCGGATGGTGACCTTGACCCGGCTGGTATGCTTCGGATCGACCGCGATGTCGCGCACCTCGCCGACGAGCAGGCCGTTGAAGCGCACCTCGCCCGACTTGCCCAGCCCGGTGACCGGGGTATCGAAATAGATGGTGTAGAAGTCGTAGTCCTTGTCGATATCGACCTTCGCCGCCCAGAAGAAGAACGCGATCAGGCCGACGAACATCATCAGCACGAAGCTGCCGATCAGGACATGATGCGCGCGGGTTTCCATGTTTCTTCTCTACCGTTGGCCGACGCCCGCCGCCCGGGAGCGGGGCCCGTGGAAATACTCGCGGATCCACGGATGATCGCTTTGCAGCATATCGTCCATGGTACCCACCAGGGCAACCCGTTTGTCGGCGAGCACCGCGATGCGGTCGCAGATGGCGTTGAGGGAATCCAGGTCGTGGGTGATCATCACCACCGTGAGGCCGAGCGCGGCGTGCAGCCGGGCGATCAGCTCGTCGAAGGCGGCGGCGCCGATCGGATCGAGGCCGGCCGTCGGCTCGTCCAGGAACAGGATTTCCGGGTCGAGGGCGATGGCGCGGGCGATGCCGGCGCGCTTCTTCATGCCGCCGGACAGCTCCGACGGATATTTCGGCGCCGCTTCGGGCGGCAGCCCGACCATGGAGAGCTTCATGGAGGCGAGTTCGTCCATCAGTTCCTGGGGCATGCCCTCGATATGCTCGCGCATCGGCACCTGGACGTTCTGGGCGACGGTCAGCGCCGTGAACAGCGCCCCTTCCTGGAACAGCACGCCCCAGCGCCGCTCGACGCGCCGCTGCTCGGTGAACGACAGGGTGAGGAAATCCTCGCCGAAGGCCCAGACCTCGCCCGCCTGCGCCTTGTTGAGGCCGATGATGGTGCGCATCAGCACCGACTTGCCGGTACCGGACCCGCCGACCACGCCCAGCACCTCGCCGCGGCGCACATCCAGGTCCAGATCCTCAAGGATGGGGGAATCGCCGCCGAAGCCGACTTCGAGGCCGCGGATCGAGATGGCGATGCTTTCGTCGTCCTTGGCGTAGTCCACCCGGCTAGATCCCAATGCTCGTGAAGAAGATGGCGAAGAACGCGTCCAGCACGATGATCATGAAGATGGATTCCACCACCGACTTGGTCGTGCGCTGGCCGACGCTTTCGGCGCTGCCCTCCACGGAAAGCCCCTCGTAGCAGCCGATCAGCGCGATCAGCACCCCGAAGATCGGCGCCTTGACGATGCCGACGCCCAGATCCCAGCCCCAGATCACCTCGTGGGTACGCTCCAGGAACTGCTGCGGGGTGATGTCGAGCGAGAGCCAGCCGATGGCCGCGCCGCCCAGCAGGCCGACGATGTCGGAATAGAAGGTCAGCAGCGGCATCATGATGAACAGCGCGACCACCCGCGGCACGACCAGCGTTTCCATGGGAGAGATCGCCAGGGTGTCCATGGCGTCGATCTCCTCGTGCATCTTCATGGAGCCGATCTCGGCGGTGAAGGCGCTGCCGGAGCGGCCGGCGATGATGATCGCCGACAGCAGGATGCCGAACTCGCGCAGCACCGCGGTGACCACCAGGTTCACGGTGAAGATCTCGGCGCCGAACAGCCGGAGCTGGTAGGCGCCCTGATAGGCGATGACGATGCCGATCAGGAACGAGATCAGGCCGACGATGGGCAGCGCGTTGAGCCCGACCACCTCCATCTGGTGTACCGTCGCGGTCAGCCGGAACCGGGACGGCCGGGTGACGGCGTGACCCAGGGTCTCCACCAGCAGGCCGATGAAGCCCAGCGACGCGCGCACTTGCGAGCCCACCCGCACCACCGCGGCGCCCATGTCCTCGAGCGCCCGGATCAGCACGTTGGGGTGGGGCGGCTCGATCAGGCAGATGGCGTCGTTGGCGGCGGCCTGCTCGATCAGGCCCATCTGCTCTTCCGTGCCGCCGGCGTACTCCACGTCGAGGCCTTCCGCCCGCAGGTCGCGGACGGTGCGGTAGAGCAGCCACGCGCCCGCCGTGTCCAGCCGATCGATGCGGCTGAGGTCGACGACGATCGGCTCCTCGCCGCTGATCGAAAGCCGCGCCAGGCGCTCGAACAGGTGCGGGGCATGGTTGATGACCCACGGTCCGCCCGTGCGCAGCGTGACGGTGCCCGAGGAGCGCTCCTCGGAAACCCACGCAGGCTCGTTTCTCGACGTCTCTTGCCCCATGTGCCCTCAACCGGATTCCGGCCGCAGTATCACCGAGTTTCCGGAGCCATGGCAATCGCGTCGGCACCCGGATAGGGTGACGCCCATCGATGGTCTGCGGGAGCGCACCGGTGACGAGTCCAAACGACGTCCTCGATTTCTGGTTCCCGCCGGCGACCCGCCCCGATTCCCGGCAGCCCGACGGCCGGGACGATCCACGCTGGTTCCAGGCGGACGCCGGCTTCGACGCGGCGATCCGCGACCGCTTCGGCGGCGCCGTCGGGCAGGCCGCGTCGGGCGCCCTCGATCGCTGGGCGGACACGCCCGACGGCGCGCTGGCGCTGATCGTCCTCCTGGACCAGTTCCCGCGCAACATCTTCCGCGGCGACCGGCGCGCCTTCGACAACGATGCCCATGCCCGGCGGCTCGCCGACGCGGCGCTTTCCCGCGGCTTCGACCAGGCGCTGCCCAAGGTGATGCGCAAATTCTTCTACCTGCCGTTCGAGCACGCCGAGGACCTGGCCAGCCAGGACCGCTCGGTGGCGCTGTTCACCGCGCTGGGCGACCCGGAAACCCTGCGCTATGCCGAACGGCACCGGGACATCGTCCGCCGCTTCGGACGGTTCCCCCACCGCAACGCGCTGCTGGGCCGGCCCTCGACGGCGGAGGAAACCGCGTGGCTGGATGCCGGCGGCGACACCTTCGGCACCAGTGTATGATCGGCGGCGGCATCGGCGTATGATGGGCGGGAAAAGCCTTGGCCAAGGCGCCGGGCCGGCGCTATAACCGCGGCAAGAACATCCAGGAGCCGTAACAATGGACAATCCCGATCAGCTTCCGATGCTCATCTCCTTCATGCTCTTCACCTTCATCCTGATGGGCGGGCTGACCTACCTGATCTCGAAGTGGATGAAGCGCCACCGGGAGATGGAGCAGAAGTGGATCGCCGACGATCGCTCGAACGCCGGCACCTCCGCGCAGAGCCAGGGCCACCACTGAGCCTGCCGCCCGCAGCGCCGGTCAGGCGAAGCGGGGATCGGGCTCCGTCGAAATCCAGGAGCGCATCGCCCCGACGAGCGCGAGGCAGGTGAGCCGTCCCGTCGCGTAGGCGCCCGTGTCGATGCCGATGCGGCTCGGACGATCGGCCGACGGGAACTCCTCCGGCGCGAACGCCACCGAATGGCCGTGGACCACGACCTTGCCATGGTCGCGCGACGAGCGAAGGAATTCGTCGCGGATCCACATCATGTCGTCCGGATCCTGCCGCTGCAGAGGAACACCCGGCCGCACGCCGGCGTGCACGAACAGGTAGTCGCCTTCCACGTGGGAGGTGTCCAGTCCGCGCAGGAACGCCAGATGGGCCGCCGGCAGCGCCGCGGCAAGCCGGTCGCGGACGGTCCGGGCCTGGTCGAGCGACCATCCCTCGTCCAGCGGCACGCCGTAGCTCGCCATGGTCTCGCCGCCGCCGTTCTGAAACCAGACGCCGCCGTCGGCCGGCTGGCTCAGGAAGCGCAGCATCATGTCCTCGTGATTGCCCATCAGATGGACGGCCTCGAAGCCGGCGGGCGGCGCCAGCAGCCGGTCGACGACGCCCCGGCTGTCCGGCCCCCTGTCGACGTAATCACCCAGCGTGATCAGCATCTTGCGGAAACCCGCGTAGCGGGCCGCATGGTCCTGGATGCGGCCGAGCAGGTCGTCCAGCAAATCGGCGCGTCCGTGGACGTCGCCCACGGCGTAGAGGCAGGTCCGGGGCGGCGCCTGGACGAACTTTCGCCGTCTACGCCAGAAACCGAGCATGCCGGGCGTCAGGACGGCGCCGGCGGTGTCTGGAGCGCCTTGATGATGCGCTGGTCCCCGATCCGCCTGGCGTAGTCCATGGGCGTCATGCCGGTGTAGTCGGCCAGTTCCGGATCGGCGCCGGCCTGCAGCAGCAGGGTGACGATGTCGGGCGCCTTGGCGCGGACCGCCTTGATCAGCGCGGTCTCGCCGCGCTTGTCCGCCGCGTCGACGTCGGCCTTGTAGTAGACAAGGAGCTGGGCGGCGGTCAGGTCGCCCTGGGTCGCCGCCCGCATCAGCGCCGTCTCGCCGGTGTCGCGGTTGAACAGGTCGGGGTTGGCCTTGTACTCGAGCAGGGTGCGCACGAGGCTGGGATCGCCGATGCCGACCGCCACCACCAGCGCCGGCGTGCCGTCATGCTCGCGGGCGTTGGGATTGCCGCCGTTCACCAGGTAGGGCAGCACCTTGCTGTAGTCCTGCTTGCGGATGTTGCGGATGAACTCCGCATCCGGCGAAAGCTGGGCCCAGACGGCGGTCGTGGCGCAGCAGGCCAGGACCAGCGCAAGCACCAGCCTGAGCCCCACTCGCTCCCAAAGCTGCTTCATGTGGCCATCGTCCTTCATCGTGGGCATTCATGCCTATATATAGGGCGACCCTAACCGAACCCGAAAGAGTTGGAAACCCGGCCCTCATGCGACTGCTGCTTCCCGCTTGCCTCGTGCTGCTCGCCCTCTTTTCGATCCCCCTTTCGGGCTGCATCAATGGGGCCTGCAAGGTCCAGGGCAGCTCGAACGTGCCGATCGGCGGCGACTTCACCCTGATCGACCAGAACGGCAGGACGGTGACCGGCGACAGCTTCGACGGCAAGTACCGCATCGTCTATTTCGGCTACACCTACTGTCCCGACGTGTGCCCGACGGAGTTGCAGCAGATCAGCAGCGCCCTCGACAAGCTCGGCAAGGACGCGGACAAGTTCACGCCGATCTTCATCTCGGTCGACCCCGCGCGCGACACGCCGAAGGTGATGGGCGAGTACCTGAAGAACTTCTACCCGGGCTTCGTCGGCCTCACCGGCACGGCCGATCAGGTGGCCGCCGCGGCCAAGGCCTACCGGGTGTACTATTCCAAGCACGAGCGGCAGGACGACCCGGAGGCCTACACCATGGACCATTCCTCCTTCGTCTACGTGATGGACTGCAAGGGCCGCTACATCACGCACTTCGAATACGGCACGCCCGCCGAGAAGATGGCGGAGAAGCTGAAGAGCCTGATCTGAGCCCGCTCCGCGGCGCCGCCGCGCTTCGCCGGTTGCTTTTTCCTGAAATCCCTTCAACTTAAAGCGCCCAGGAACTTCCCGGAGCAGCCAAGCCATGCTCTACCACACCCACGAACTGGGCCGGATCGCGCTGCAGCCGGCGCGGATGATGGCGGAAGCCGGACAGATCGTGTTCTCCAACCCGCTCAACCCGTGGTCCCACACCTGGACGGGCAAGGCGATCTCCGCCGCCTGCGCTGTCTTCGAGGAGACCACGCGACGGTTCGAGAAGCCCAGCTTCAACCTGCCGTTCACGGTGATCGACGACCAGGAATACCCGGTCCGCGAGGAGATCGTCGGCCGCAAGCCGTTCTGCCAGCTCCGGCACTTCGTGCGCGAGGGCGTGCCCGAGGGCGATCCCCGGCTGCTGCTGGTCGCCCCGCTGTCGGGCCATTTCGCGACCCTGCTGCGCGGCACAGTGGAATCGCTGCTGCCCCACCACGACCTCTACATCACCGACTGGCGGGACGCCCGGAACATCCCGGTGGGCGAAGGTACCTTCGACCTCGACGACTACATCGACTACATCATCGACTACCTGCACCTGCTGGGGCCCAACACCCATGTGATGGCGGTGTGCCAGCCCGCGGTGCCGGTGTTCGCCGCCGTCGCCCTGATGTCCCAGGACCAGGATCCCTGCGTGCCGTCGTCCATGACCCTGATGGGCGGGCCGATCGACACCCGCAAGAGCCCCACGGCGCCCAACCGGCTGGCCAAGGAGCGGCCCTACGAGTGGTTCGAGAAGAACGTCATCACCCCGGTGCCGCCGACGGCGCCCGGCTGCATGCGGCGGGTCTATCCCGGCTTCCTGCAGCTCACCGGCTTCCTGGCCATGAACTGGGACCGGCACGTGGAATCCCATCTCAACTACTTCAATCACCTGATCGAGGGCGACGGCGACAACGCCCAGAAGCACCGGGAATTCTACGAGGAGTACCTGGCGGTGATGGACCTGCCGGCGCAGTACTACCTGCAGACCATCCGCGTGGTGTTCCAGGAGCACCTGCTGCCGCGCGGCATGATGGTGCACCGCGACCGCATGGTGCGGCCCGAGGCGATCCGCAAGACGGCCCTGCTCACCGTCGAGGGCGAGCGGGACGACATCTCCGGCCCCGGCCAGACCCAGGCCGCCCACGACCTGGTGATCAACCTGCCCGCCGCCATGCAGATGGACTACGTGCAGGAAAAGGTGGGCCATTACGGCGTGTTCAACGGCAAGCGCTGGCACAACGAGATCCGTCCGCGGGTGACCGAGTTCATCCGCCGCTTCGACCGGCCAGCGGGCTAGGAGGACCGTGACCGCTTCCGCCCCGTTCTGGAAGACCAAGCGCCTCGACGAGTTGACGACGGCGGAGTGGGAGTCACTGTGCGACGGCTGTGCCCGCTGCTGCCTGCACAAGCTGGAGGACGAGGACACCGGTGAGATCCACCAGACCAACGTCTGCTGCCGGCTGCTGGACACCGACGCCTGCCGCTGCACCCGCTACGCCGAGCGCCGCCGCCTGGTGCCCGACTGCTGGGTGCTGACGCCGCAGAACGTGCAGAGCCTGCACTGGATGCCGCGCAGCTGCGCCTACCGGCTGGTGGCCGAGGGCAAGGACCTGGAGTGGTGGCACCCGCTGGTGTCGGGCGACCCGGACACGGTGCACCGGGCCGGCATCTCGGTGCGTGGCAAGGTGGTCTCCGAGCGGCACGCCGACGACCTGTTCCAGCACCTGGTGGACTGGGAGCTTTAGCCCGAGTCCGGCGCGCCATCCCGGAGCGCCGCGCGCACCTCGAAGGGCGTCGAGAAGCGTCCGCCCGCCTCGTCACGGGAGAACTGGAAATAGCGCCGGCAGCGCCCCAGGATGGCCTCGAGCTCGACCCGGTCGCGGACATAGGGCGTGCACCCCGGCCGCAGCGACGGGCTGTGGAAGCTGAAGCTGAAGACGCGCAGGCCGTCCGCCAGCAGCCGGCCGGTCAGCCGCTTGAGCTCGGCGAGTGTGTAGCCCTCCGGCGACAGCCGGATGCGCTCCAGCAGGCGCAGCCGGGAGAACGCCGCCTTGATCCGGGCCTGCTCCGGAAACGGCGCGGCGACAAAGCCGTGCAGCGGGTTGCCCAGCGGCGCGAGCAGGCCGCAATAGGCGGCGGTGGATGGCAGCTCCAGCAGCCCGGGCTGGTCGGCGAACCAGAACGGCTCGGCGGAATAGCCGGTGTGGTCCGGGCCGCCGTCGACGCGGCCGTCGAAACGGGCGCAGATGCTCAGGTCGATCTCATAGCCGAGCGCCGCAACCAGCGACGGGGTCGCCGCCCCGATGCCGTAGCGCCCGGCCCGGTGGATTAGCGGCCGCCGGCCGAAGGTCTCCGACACACGGTCCGTCAACGCCGCCAGTTTGGCCCGCTCCGGGTCGGCGGGCAGGTTGCCCTGATAGGAGTTCGGCCGAGTGAGCGCCTCGTCGAACGGCGGCGTGACCCAGCCGTGCAGCTGCGCGCCGAGGAGCGCCCGCCCGGACGCCACCCAGCCGGCCAGCGCCGCGGCCTCGGCGGGGCGGGCCGCCACCGGATAGTCCACGGCGTAGACGGGAACGATGCCGAATTCCTCGAACAGCGCCTGGGCGGCGCTGAGTTCCTTCAGCGCGTCGACCGAATGGCTGTTACGCCCGAAGGGCGCCTGCCAGTCGAATTCCTCTTCCGTGTCGACGACGACCACCAGCATCGGCGCCGCCGTATCCGGCAGGGAGGCCATGCGTCGCGCGAAATCCGCCATCAATTGTCCGACAATTCCCAGGTCGACGCACTTTCCGGCATCGCCGGAGATTGCGCAAGCCGGGCCTCAGCCGTCGTTGTCGGCGCGGGTCTGCTTCTTCTGCTCGGCGTGCTGCATCAGGTCCTTCCAGATGCGGGCGGGCAGGCCGCCGCCGGCGACGTGGTTCATGGGCGAATTGTCGTCGTTGCCCACCCAGACGCCCGCGACATAGTCGCTGGTATAGCCGATGAACCAGGCGTTGCGCCATTCCTGGCTGGTGCCGGTCTTGCCGGCCGCGACCCGGTTGGGGAGCTGGGCGTTGTGGCCGGTGCCCCAGCCGACCACCGCGCGCATCACCTCGTCCAGCTCGGAGACCTGTTCGGGCGCCACCACCCGTTCCCGGTCGGGTTTCAGCTTGAAGATGGCCTTGCCGTCGGCGTCCTTCACCGTGGTGATGCCGTAGGGCCGGACCTCGTAGCCGCCATTGGCGATCACCGCATAAGCGCCGGTCAGCTCGATCAGCCGCACGTCCGTCACGCCCAGCGAGATGCTCGGCAGCGTCGTCAACGGGGTGGTGATGCCGAGCCGCCGGGCGGCCTTGATCACCGTGCTCTGGTCGGCCGCGTTGGCCAGCTTGACCGCCACCGTGTTGATGGAATCCGCAAACGCGGTGCGCAGGGTGACCGGGCCGCGGTACTCGTCCTCGTAGTTGGTGGGCGCCCAGCCGTTCAGGATCACCGGCGAATCGCGCATCACCGAGTTGGGATCGTAGCCCGCCTCGAAGCCGGCGAGGTAGACGAACAGCTTGAACGCCGAGCCGGGCTGGCGCAGGGCGCGGACCGCCCGGTTGAACTCGCTCTTCTCGTAGTCCCGGCCGCCCACCATGGCGCGGACCTGGCCGTCGGGCGTCATCACCACCACGGCGCCCTGGCTGACCTTGGCGCTGGCCCCGGCGCCGTCAAGGCCGTGCACCAGCGCCTGCTGTGCGGCGTACTGCACCCCGGGATCGAAGGTGGTCCAGACGGTCAGGTCGCTGTTGGGCTCGCCCACATATTGCGGCAGATCGCTCATCACCCAGTCGGCGAAGTAGCGGGCGCTGTCGCCCGCCGGGCGCGAGGCGATCTTGGGCTGGCTCAGGGTCTTGCGCCGGGATTCGCGCAGGAAGCCGGCGTCGACCATCAGGTCGAGCACCTGGCTGGTGCGGGCTGCCGAAACCTTCGGGTCGTTGAGCGGCGAGTAGTGCGACGGCGCCTTGAGCAGGCCGGCGATCAGCGCGCTCTCCGGCAGGGTCAGGTCCTCCACGCCCTTGGCGAAATAGCGCCGCGAGGCCGCCTCGACGCCGTAGGCGCCGGAGCCGAGATAGACCCGGTTGAGGTACTGCTCGAGCAGCTCGTCCTTGGTCAGGCGCTGCTCCAGCTCGTAGGCCAGCATGGCTTCCTGGACCTTGCGCTTGAGCGTGCGGTCGGGCGTCAGGAACAGGTTCTTGGCAAGCTGCTGGGTGATGGTGGAACCGCCCTGCACCACGCCGCCATGGGTGATGTTCACCCAGATGGCGCGCACCACGCCCAGCATGTCGATCCCCTCGTGGGAATAGAACCGCCGGTCCTCGGTGGCGACCACCGCCTTGATCAGGCTGTCCGGCATCCGGCTGCGCGGCACCCACTCGCCGCCCACCCCGCCATAGGCGGCGATCTGGGCGCCGTTGCGGTCGAGGATGGTCACCGAGGGCGGCCTCGCCTGGGCCAGCGTCTTGTCCACGTTCGGCAGTTCCATGAACCACCACAGGGCAACCAGCACGAAGACACCCGCGGCGCCGGCGCCCAGCGCCAGCATCCAGGCGAGGACGTGCCGCTTCCAGCCGGACGGATGGTCCGCCTTACGGGTCTTGCGGGGCTTGCCGGACGCCGGCTTGGGCGCGTCGGGTCTGTCGTTCTTGGGCATGGGTCAGCGCACCGGGGCGGACGGGCATTCCGTGCGGCTTATGGCCGGGAATGGTGACGGAATCAGGGCGGGCGAATGTCTGGAAGTCATATGGGGGCGGTTCCGGTCTCGACAGGATATAGGCTCGGCCGCCGCGACGTGCAGGGCCCGACGGCGCGACACTCAGATATCCAGGTTGGCCACCTGCAGGGCGTTGGCCTGGATGAACTCCCGGCGCGGCTCCACCACGTCGCCCATCAGCTTGGAGAACATCTCGTCGGCGGTGTCGCCGTGGCTCACCTTGACCTGCAGCAGGGTTCGGGCGTCGGGATCGAGCGTGGTTTCCCAGAGCTGGCCGGCGTTCATTTCGCCCAGCCCCTTGTAGCGCTGCACCGAGATGCCCTTGCGGCCGAGTCCGACCACGGAATTGAACAGCTCGAGGGGCGAGTTGATGCGCACCTCTTCCTCGCGGTAGCGCAGCACCGCCGGCCGCTCGTAGGCCTGCTGCAGCTCGCCGGCAAGCTGGTCGAGGGCGCGCGCCTCGGCGGAGTCGAGCAGCGCCGCGTCGATGACGTGCTCCTCCTTGACGCCGCGCAGCTCGCGGACAAAGACGAGCCCGCCCGTGGCCAGCGCACTGCCGTCCCAGCCCTGCTCGGTCTCGGGCGAGACGGCGTTGAGCCGGCGGGCGACGTAGTCGGCGACCTCGGCCGCCTGTGCGTCGTCGGTCAGCAGGTCGGGGCTGAGCGCGCCGGCGATGGCGAGCTGTTCGATCAGCGGCCGGTAGTAGCGGCCCGGCAGGGCGTCGATCAGCGACTTCACCCGGCCGGCGCGGAGCACCAGCGCGCGCAGGTCCTCGCCCGCCCGCTGGCTGCCGTCGTGCAGCGACAGCACCATGTCGCGCATGCCGGCGTCGATCAGGTAGGTGTCGAGGGCGCCCTCGTTCTTGAGATAGACCTCCGACTTGCCGCGGCTCACCTTGAACAGCGGCGGCTGGGCGATGTAGAGGTGCCCGGCCTCGATCAGCTGGGGCATCTGCCGGTAGAAGAAGGTCAGCAGCAGGGTGCGGATGTGGGCGCCGTCCACGTCGGCGTCGGTCATGATGACGACCTTGTGGTAGCGCAGCTTGTCCAGGTTGAAGTCGTCGCGGCCGATGCCGGTGCCCAGCGCCGTGATCAGCGTGCCGAT
>WGNW01000094.1 GCA_016124315.1 Alphaproteobacteria bacterium | reverse complement strand
CGCCAGATCGACGTCATCGAGGACGGCGGCGCCATCGTGCAGGAGACGCGGCTGTTCGACGTCGCCCAGGGCGTCACCCGCTCCATGCGCTCCAAGGAAGAGGCGCACGACTACCGCTACTTCCCCGACCCCGACCTGCTGCCGCTGGAGCTGGAGCAGGCCTGGGTGGACGAGATCAGGGCGAGCCTGCCCGAGCTGCCCGACGACAAGAAGTCCCGCCTGATGGCCGATTTCGGCCTGTCGGTCTACGACGCCGGCGTGATGGTGACCGAGCCCGAGATCGCCGCCTATTACGAGGCGGTGGCCGACGGCCGCGACCCCAAGCAGGCCGCCAACTGGGTGACCGGCAGCCTGTTCGCCGCGCTCAACGACAAGGGCCTGTCGATCACCGAAAGCCCGGTCAGCGCCGCCCACCTGGGCAAGCTGGTCGACCTGATCGCCGACGGCACCATCTCGGGCCGCATCGCCAAGGACGTGTTCGAGATCATGGTCGAGACCGGCGGCGATCCGGCGAGGATCGTCGAGGAAAAGGGCCTGAAGCAGATCACCGACACCGGCTTCATCGAAGGCATCGTCGACAAGGTGATCGCCGACAACCCGGCCCAGGTGGAACAGTACGCCGGCGGCGCCAATCCCAAGGTGATCGGCTGGTTCGTCGGCCAGGTGATGAAGCAGAGCCAGGGCAAGGCCAACCCCGGCCAGGTCAACGAGCTGCTGA
This sequence comes from Alphaproteobacteria bacterium, assembly GCA_016124315.1. Lineage (GTDB taxonomy): Bacteria > Pseudomonadota > Alphaproteobacteria > SMXS01 > SMXS01 > RI-34. The sequence goes on along the minus strand of WGNW01000094.1, from coordinate 18,974 downwards.
AGAAGAAGCTGGGGTAGGCGGCACCCGTTCAGCCGTCATGCCGCCGCAGGGCGGCATCCAGACTTCGCATCCGCTGGAACCGCCCTTCCCGGTACGACGGCTTGAAGGGGGCGGGAATGACGTATATACTAACTAGTATATACTTCCTCGGAGCGAGCCATGACCACCGCGCGAGTCTTCAAGTCCGGCAACAGCCAGGCCGTCCGCCTGCCGAAGGAGTTTCGCGTCAACACCACGGAACTCGAAATATTCCGGCGTGGTGACGAGATCGTGCTGCGCGAACCCGCCGAGGGGCTCTCGCGCGCGTTCGAGCTGCTGGCCGGACTACCTGAGGATTTCATGGTCGAGGGGCGCGAGGATAGCCCGCCGCAGGATCGCGATGGGCTGGAATGAGCCTCCGCTACCTGCTCGACACCAACATCTGCGTCTATGTACGGCGGCAGCGGCCGCCATCGGTCCTCGCCCGGTTTGCCGCCCTCGAGGCCGGCGCGGCCGCGATCTCCGTCGTCACCTGGGGCGAGTTGCTGTACGGCGCCGAGAAGAGCGCTCGCCGCGATGACGCCGTGCGGGTGCTGGAGGAGTTCGTCTCCCTGGTTCCCGTCCTGCCCATGCCGCCGGAGGCGGGCAGGCACTACGGCCTCGTCCGCGCCGATCTTTCCCGCCGGGGCGAGGTCATCGGCAACAACGACCTGTGGATCGCCGCTCACGCGTTGGCGGCCGATCTTGTGCTGGTGACCAACAACGAGCGCGAATTCGGCCGGGTGACGTCGCTTCGGGTCGAGAACTGGACGAATTGATCTCCCGAAAATTCACGCGTGAAGGCTTGGCCGCCTTCCGGCGATGCGCTAGCCTGCCTCGCCATTTTCCGGGGAGGACCGCATGACCATCGACGAACTGCTGGAGATCGAGGCGATCAAGGAGACGCGCCATCTCTATTCCCACTTCTACGACGGCAACCGGCTTGACGAACTGGTCGACCTGTTCACCGACGACGCGGTCTGCGAGTTCGGCCCCAATTTCGGCGGCGACTGGGTCGGCAAGGAGCAGATCCGCGCCCGCTACCACGACTTCCTGATCGGCAGCGGCCGGCTGGAGCACTCGCAGATGCACGCGGTCACCAACCCGTGGATCCGGCTGATCGACGCCGAGACCGCCTATGGCCGCTGGTACCAGCTCAACCTCAACGTCTCGCCCGGCGCCGAGAACCCGCTCACCCTGTTCGGCGTCTATGACGACGTCTACAAGAAGGTGAACGGCAAGTGGAGGATCCACCGCACCCGCATCGACTTCCTGTGGCCCAAGCGCGAGTTCTACGGCCTGCGCGACAGCTTCGACTGAGGGCAGGGACCGCTCTCAGGGCGTCATCCCCGACCTGTTCGGGGATCCGTGCATGCGGCCCGTAAGAGCCTCGGGAGATCGGTACGACCCGTGTGACATTCTCCGCGCGGTTCTTTGCGCGGCGAGACGGACCCCCGAACAAGTCGGGGATGACAGGAGAATGCAAAGGTCGCCGCTCGCATCGAGTGCGGCCCGCGGGGCCGCGTATCGAGATGCGCGGAAAAGCCGGTGACCTAATCCAGGTCGTAACGGTCCTTATATTCCGGCACGGCGCAGGCCCAGCCGAGGTGTTCCTCGATGCGCTTGCGCAGGGCGTCCGAGGCCGCCGGTTCGCCGTGGGTGATGAAGGTGAGGCGGGGCGGCCGTTTGAACTGGCCCAGCCAGCCCATGATCTCGTCGGCGTCGGCATGGGCCGAGAACATGTCCATGTTGTGGACCTCGGCGTTCACCGGCACGTACTGGCCGAAGATCTTCACCTCCCTGGCGCCGCCCACCATGGCCGCGCCCCGCGTGCCGCCGGCCTGGAAGCCGGCGAACAGGATGGTGTTGCGCGGGTCGGGCGCGAACCGGATCAGGTGGTGCAGCACCCGGCCGCCTGTCGCCATGCCGCTGGCCGAGATCAGCACCATCGGGACGGCGGAACGGTCCAGCTCCTTCGAATCCTCGGCTTCGCGGACATAGGTGGCCACCTGGAACGCCTCGCGGCATTCCTCGTGGCTGAGCTTGTGCTCGTAGGTGTGGCGCTGGAAGATTTCCGTCGCGTCGATGGCCATGGGACTGTCGAGGAACACGGGCACGTCGGGAATGCGGTCGTCCCGCTTAAGCCGCCACAGGTGGTAGAGCAGGGTCTGCGTGCGCCCGACCGCGAAGGAGGGGATCACCACCGTGCCGCCGCGGCCCGTGGTCCGCGTGATCACCTCGGCCATCTCGTCCTCCGGGTCGGCGGTCGGGTGGCGCCGGTCGCCATAGGTGGATTCGACCACCAGGTAGTCGGCCTCCTCGATGGCGGCTGGCGGCGGCATGGTCGCGGTCTCGGGCCGGCCGAGGTCGCCGGAGAACTGCAGGCTGGTGCCTTTCCAGGTCAGCCGGGTGAGTGCCGAGCCCAGGATGTGGCCGGCAGGATCGAACCGCAGGGTCACGCCCCTGCCGATGCGCTCCTCCGAGCCGTGCTCCATGGTGCGCAGCAGCTTCAGCGCCCGCTGGGCGTCCCGGCGCGTGTAGAGCGGCTTTGCCGGGCGATGCCTGGAGGTGTGGTGCCGGTTGGCGAAATCGGCGTCCTTTTCCTGCAGCATGGCGCTGTCGGGCAGCAGGATGCGGCATAGGTCGGCGGTGCCCGGCGTGCAGTAGACCGGCCCCTGGAAACCGTTGCGCACCAGCAGCGGCAGGTAGCCGGTGTGGTCGATATGGGCGTGGGTCAGGATCACCGCGTCCAGCCCCGCCGGGTCGAGGGGCAGTGGCGCCCAGTTGCGCAGCCGCAGGTTCTTGAACCCCTGGAACAGCCCGCAGTCCACCAGCACCCGTGCCTTGCCGGCCCGTACCAGATACTTGGAGCCGGTGACGGTGCCTACGGCACCCAGGAAGGTGAGGCGCATCGGTGCGGTGGCGGGCATGGCGGGATCGTCTGTGGTCGGCGGGAATAGCAGTATGCGCGGGGACGGCGCCGCGGCAAAGGGCGATCCGACGGCGCGCATCGCCGCACCCGCTGGTTGCGGACCTGCACCGGTGACGGTCCGCGCGCCGGTTGCACTGCCCCGCGCAACTGGCCATGCTGCCACCACGGCAGAATTCGAAGCGGGAGCGAACAATGATCGACGTGCATTACTGGCCTACGCCAAACGGCTGGAAGGTCACCATCATGCTGGAGGAGACGGGACTCGAGTACAGGATCGTCCCCGTCGACATCGGCGCCGGCGACCAGTTCAAGGCCGAATTCCTGAAGATCAGCCCCAACAACCGCATGCCCGGCATCGTCGACCACGACCCCATCGGCGGCGGCGCGCCGCTCAGCCTGTTCGAGTCCGGCGCCATCCTGGAGTACCTCGCCGACAAGACCGGCCGGTTCGTGCCCAAGAGCGGCGCCGGCCGCTACAAGGTGCTGCAGTGGGTGCACTGGCAGATGGCCAATCTGGGCCCGATGATGGGCAATGCCAACCACTTCAAGAACTACGCCAAGAACCTGACCGACGACCCGAAGCAGCTGGAATACGGCACCAAGCGCTTCGTCGGCGAGGTGGACCGGCTGTGCGGCGTGATGGATGCCCAGCTGTCCGTGAACCAGTACCTGGCCGGCGCCGACTACAGCATCGCCGACATGATCACCTGGCCCTGGGCCTGCCTGCTCGGCCGGATCATCGACGAGTCGGCGTGGGAGCCTTTCCCCAACCTGAAGCGCTGGGTCGACGAGGTGGGCGAGCGCCCCGCCGTGCAGAAGGGCCGCAGGGCCGGCAAGGAACTGAGCGAGCGCAAGCTGACCGAGGAAGAGGAGGCGGCGCGGCGCAAGCTGCTGTTCAACCAGACCAACGACAAGGTGCGCGCGGCGCGCGAGGCGGCGGCCAAGGCCGCGTCCTGAGCTAGGCTCGCGGAACCGGGCAGGGCGGCGGCTCCGGCAGGGGCCGCCGTTTTCCGTTCCGGTACCGGGCAACCGTTTCCGTTAACATGCCGTTCAGGGAAGCTGCCGCAGCATGGGTCCCGTTGTTGAATCGCTGACACGGAGCAACCAGTCATGTTCGATGCAACCCACAGCTTCTCGTCCTCCGCCGCGGCGCCCGCCATCGCTGCGGCTCCCTCCGACGAAGCCGACATCTACTTCCATCTGGGCCTCGCCTATGCGGCGGGCCAGGGCGAGCCGGTGGACTATGTGCGCGCCCACAAATGGTTCAACATCGCCGCCATGCTGGGCGACCACCGGGCCCGCGAGGAGCGCGCCGACGTCGCCGAGCTGATGAGCCCCGCCGAGATCGCCGAGGCCCAGCGCCTGGCGCGGGAGTGGGTGCTCGACCGCTAGGACGGGGCCGTACGCCGCCTCGCCGCGGGTGGCGGGGCGGCGGCGTTGCGGCTATGCTCGGGGCCGACCTGACCAAGGGGAGGACCCATGCGCGCTACGCCCATTCTCGCCACGGCCCTGCTCGCCGCGCTGCTCGTCGGCTGCGGCAACGAGCCGGCCGCCGACAAGGCGGCCCCCGCGGCGCCCGGCAACAAGCAGGCGGCCGCGCCCGCGCCCGCCGCCCAGCCCCGGTCGCTCGACGACATCGTGGCGGGCAGCCAGCGCCCCGTGGACGAAAAGGCGAGGGATCGCTTCCGTCACCCCGTCGAGACCCTCGACTTCTTCGGCCTCAAGCCTGACATGAACGTGGTGGAGATCTGGCCCGGCCAGGGCTGGTACGCCGCCATCATCGCGCCTTACGTCGCCGCAAAGGGTCACTACACCGCCGCCATCTATCCGGAGGGCGACGGCACCGGCTACCAGCCCAAGCTGAACAAGGCGCTGAAGGACCGCATCGCCGCCAACCCCGAGCTCTACGGCGACGTGACCTATACGACACTGGGCAAGGACAGCTACGACATCGCGCCCGAGGCGTCGGCCGACATGGTGCTGACCTTCCGCAACGTGCACAACTGGATGGCAGGCGGCTACGCCGACAAGGTGTTCGCCGCCATGTTCAAGGCGCTCAAGCCGGGCGGCGTGCTGGGCGTCGTCGAGCACCGCGGCGACCCCGAGTTGCCCCAGGATCCCACCGCTCAGAACGGCTACGTCAACCAGGACTATGTCATCAAGCTGGCCGAGGATGCCGGCTTCCAGGTGGCCGGCCACACCGAGGTCAACGCCAACCCGCTCGACACCAAGGACCATCCCAGGGGCGTGTGGACCCTGCCTCCCACCTACAAGCTGGGCGACCAGGACCACGAGAAATACGCCCAGATCGGCGAGAGCGACCGGATGACCCTCAAGTTCGTCAAGCCGGCCACCACCGGGCTGGCGTCGGCCGAATCGGAGTAGCGGCCGGCCCATGGCCTACCGTGGCCTGACCTGGTGGGGATTCCTGCTGCGCTGGCTGGCGGCGCTCGTCCTGGTGTTCGCCACCTTCAATCCCTTCGGCCTCTCCTACTTCCACTGGGTCACCGCCTTCGGTGGGACCTCGGGCAGCGGCGACGTGCCGCTGAAGATCCTGGTCGGCCTGATCCTGTTGGCCGGCTTCGCGGTCTATTTCAGGGCAACGTGGATTTCGCTGGGCGTGCTGGGCATCGTCCTCATCGTCGCCGTGCTCGGCGTGTTCGTCTGGCTGCTGGCCGATTACCGGGTCGTCGACGTCGAGGCGCCGTCGGCGATCGCCCTCTTGGTCGAGCTGATCCTGTCGGTGGTGATGGCCGTCGGCATGTCGTGGTCCCACGTCCAGCGCCGGCTCAGCGGGCAGGTGGACGTGGACGACGATGACCAGTAACCGCCTTATTCGACAGGCCCTCGGCCGCGACCGCTTGACACCAATCGGGCCCGCCGGTAGGAACGGCGGCGGAGAGGTGGCCGAGTGGCTGAAGGCGGCGGTTTGCTAAACCGTTATACGGTCGAAAAGCCGTATCGAGGGTTCGAATCCCTTCCTCTCCGCCACCTACCATCTGTGTCCAGTCTTGAGACATCGGTAACGGAGCGTACCTAGGACATGGGTGACAGTCTCGTGGCGAACGGACTGTCGATGGTTTGCAAGGTTCGCTGTTCCAGGTCGATATATCCCGGGTCGTATGCTTGAAGTTGACGAGCGGGATGCCGTCTCGACCTCCTCAATTGCGGGCTGCTGGCCGGCGGGCGCGTGGAGACGTCGATGCGTTTGCGGAGCATGCAGACGCGTCTCGCCAGCCATTCCCCGATCTCGCGGGCTTTCCGGTGGGCGTGCGCTGCTTGTGCCGCCCGCAGGTCTCCATCCACGAGGGCCCGTTCGTCGTCCGCGGCACCGGACCGGGCGGTGGCGGCCGTCAGTTTTCCAGCAGCAGCCGGACGGCGATGGCCGCGGCGGCCGTGCGGTTCTCCACGCCCAGCTTGGCGTAGATCTGCTCGAGGTGCTTGTTCACGGTACGAGGGCTGCAGTGCAGGATCTCTGCGACGTCCCGGTTGGATTTGCCTCGGGCGATCCACAACAGCACCTCTGACTCGCGGGTGGTAAGGTCGAGGCGCTGTTTGAGGAGCGTCGGGTCGTCCACCGACTGTCCGTCGCTGAGATGCAGCAGGAACTCGCCGGCGCTGGCCTCGCCGAGCATGGAGGCCTGGACGGAGGCCTGTCCCCGGCTGACGACGACCCGGTCGGCGACCTTCTGGTCCACGACCTCGGCGAGGCGCGGGCGCACCTCCCGCTGCCACGACTCCGCCTCCGTGTCGAATACGCCCAGCGCCCGCTTCAGCAGCGCTGCCGCCTGGGGCGTGCTCCACAGCACCACTCCGGCCCGGTTGACCGCCAGCAGCGAGCGGCCGGCCACGTCGAGGGCGATGCGCGCGCTCTGGGCAAGCCGTGAGTTGGCCAGGTGAACCCGGATGCGCGCCAGCATCTCGTTGGGCGCGACCGGCTTGGTAACGTAGTCCACGCCGCCGGCCTCCAGTCCCATCACCACATGCTCGCTGTCCGACAGGCCGGTCATGAAGATCACCGGTACATGCGACATGTCCTTGTTCAGCTTGATCTGACGGCACGCCTCGAAACCGTCCATTTCCGGCATGACCGCGTCCATCAGGATGACGTCGGGCGTCACCCGGTCGATCAGCGACAGGGCGGCGCCGCCGCTGCGGGCCACCAGCGCGGTGATCCCCGCCTCCTCGAGCGTGTCGGTGAGCAGGCTGAGGGTCTCGGGCGAATCATCCACCACCAGCACGATGTATGACGTGGCGGGCTCATGCGCCATGGCGTTGCAGACCCTTGAGCGTGGCGTCGTATTCGGCGAGTTCGAACTCCTGGACCAGGGTCCGCAGGTGGGAGACGACGCGTCTGGTGTCGGGCTGGACGTCCTCGATCTCGTCCAGTTTGGAGAGGATGCCCCGCACGTGCCCGATGCGGCCGAGCTGGATCAGCGTATCCAGGTAGAACGCTCCCGGAATTTCGTTCGGCTGCATGGCTTGGGGCGGCCGGTTGGTGCTCCGGCGCGCCTGGTCGTCGTAGGTCCAGCGCAGGTTGAGCTGGCTCTTGACGATGTCGAGCAGGGCGGCGAGCTGGACGGGCTTCATCAGGTAGGCGTCGTGGAATGCCGCTGCCGCCTCCCGTTGCCGGTCCTCCCGGGCGTTGGCCGAGACCATCACGATGGGCGCCCGGCTGATATTGTCCTCGCGCAGCCGCTGGGCGACCTCCCAGCCGTTCATGCCGGGCATGGCGATGTCCAGCAGGATGATGTCGGGGGAGAGGCGGGCGGCCGCTTCCAGGCACTCGCGACTGTCCGGCGCCGTGAGCACGATGAAACCCAGCGGCAACAGCAGGTCGCGCATCAGGTCCAGGTGATTGGGATCGTCGTCCGTCGCCAGCACGGTCACCCGGTTGCCCTCGTAGCCGGTGATGCGTCGGACGTTGGAGGCGGAACGCGCCGGTCGCGGCACCTCGGCCAGCATGAGTTTCACCCTGAACCGGCTGCCCTTGCCCAGGGTGCTGCGCACGGTGATCTCGCCGCCCATGGCCTCGGTTAGCAGCTTGGTGATCGTCAGGCCGAGACCGGTGCCCGGCCGCTTCGCCGCGCCCTGGGCCTCGATACGCTCGAACGGCCGGAAGATTCGCTCCAGATCGTCCTGATCGATGCCGATGCCGGTGTCCTCCACCTCGAAGGCCGCGAGCTGGTTGCGGTAGTCCATGCGCAGCGTGACCGTGCCGCTCTCGGTGCAGCGGACGGCGTTGGACAGCAGGTTGATGAGGATCTGCCTGAGGCGCTTCTCGTCGGTGTAGACGAGATTGGGCAGCACGCGCGGCGGCTCGAACACGAAGTCCAGGCTCTTGGCGCCCGCCTGCATGCTGAACATGTCGACGAGCTGTCCCAGGAAGTCGGCGATGGGCACCTCGTCCCGGTGGAGCTGCAGTCGGCCCGCCTCGATCATCGAGATGTCGAGCAGGCCGTCGATGAGTCCGGACAGATGCTCGCCGCTCCGTCGCACCACGCTCAGCGCGTGCCTGCGGTTGTTGGGCATGGCCGGGTCGGCCTCCAGCAACTGCGCGTAGCCGAGGATGGCGTTGAGCGGCGTGCGCAGTTCATGGCTGATGCCGACCACGTACTTGCTCTTGGCCATGCTCGCCGCCTCGGCTGCCTCCTTGGCCTTTTGCAGCGCCTTGTCGGTCTTCCGGTGGGCCTCGATCTCGTGCATCAGCATCGTGGTCTGGCGCTGGGTCTCCTGCTGGGCGGCTCGGCTGGTCTCGTGTGCCAGCACGAACGGCCACGCGACGATGGCCGCGACGATGATCAGGATGAAGAATACCTTCGACAGAGTGTCGGCGATGACCGGCGTCGGCGCACCGGGCGTCAGGCTCATCTGCACGTAGCCCAGCGACAGGATTGCCGCAATGGACAGGGTGAACAGCAGCAGCAGCCCCAGGTACTGGCCGAGGCGGCTGTTGAGATGGACCACGAAGCGGCGGGGGAACGCCCAGCCCAGGAACTGCAGGATCTGCTCGGAGAACCGGGCGGAGACCTTGCATGCGTCCCGGCACCGCGCATCGAGCGAGCAGCACAGCGAGCAGATCGGCCCGGCATAGACCGGGCAGTGGGCCATGTCCTCCGGCTCGAAGGTGTGCTCGCAGATGCAGCAGCGCTCCGGCGCGCTGTCGGCGGTGGTGGGGAGGGGCTGGCGGGCGATGTAGAAGCGGCCGCGGGTGACCAGGGCGATAAGCGGCGACACCACGAGCGCCGTGCCAAGAGCGATGAACGGCGCCAGCGCGCGGGCGGTGTCGCCCATCACGTCGGCGTAGGCGGCGATGGACAGTACCGAGGCGACGGCCATGGCGCCGACGCCCACCGGATTGACGTCGTAGAGGTGCGCCCGCTTGAACTCGATGTGGCGCGGGCTCAGCCCCAGCGGCTTGTTGATCGCCAGGTCGGCCACCAGGCAGCCCACCCAGGCGACCGCGATGTTGGCGTAGAGCCCCAGCGTCTGCTCCAGCGCCTTGTAGATGCCCAGCTCCATGAGGATGACGGCGATGGCCACGTTGAACACCAGCCACACCACCCGGCCCGGATGACTGTGGGTGAGCCGCGAGAAGAAGTTCGACCAGGCGATGGAGCCGGCATAGGCGTTGGTCACGTTGATCTTGAGCTGGGAGACCACCACGAAGATGCCGGTCAGTGCGATCGCCACGTCCGGGTTCGAGATGACGTGGCGGAACGCCGTCAGGTACATCTGGGTGGGCTCGGCCGCGTTGTCGTGGGGCACGCCGGCCTTGAGCGCCAGCACCGCGAGGAACGAGCCCGCCATCAGTTTGACCATGCCGGGGAGGATCCAGCCCGGGCCGGCCGAAAGCATGGCGAGCCACCAGCGCGCCTTGCGGCCGCGGCGCATGCGCGGCAGGAACCGGAGGTAGTCCACCTGCTCGCCGATCTGGGCGATCAGCGCGAAGACCACCGCCGAGGCGGCGCCGAAATGCAGCAGGTCGATGGAGCCGTCGGTGGCGCCGTGGGTGCCGGGATAGGCGATCCAGTCGTCGATGGAAAACAGCCCCTTGGCGCCGATGAACAGGAACGGCAGCAATTGCAGCAGGATCCAGGCCGGCTGCGTCCACAGCTGGAACCGGCTGATCGTGGTGATTCCGTGGGTCACCAGCGGAATGGCGATGAGCGCGCTGAGCAGGTAGCCCAGTGGCAACGGCAGCCCGAAGCACAGCTCCAGCGCCAGCGCCATGATCGCCGCTTCCAGGGCAAAGAAGATGAAGGTGAACGAGGCGTAGATCAGCGAGGTGATGGTCGAGCCGATATAGCCGAAGCCGGCGCCGCGGGTGAGCAGGTCGACGTCGACGCCGTACTTGGCGGCGTAGAAGCAGATCGGCAGGCCGACCGCGAAGATCAGCGATCCGACCACCAGGATGGCGACCGCCGCGTTGGAGAAGCCATAATTGAGGGTGATGGCACCGCCGATCGCCTCCAAGGCGAGGAACGAGATGGCGCCCAGCGCCGTGTTGGCCACCCGGAAGGACGACCAGCGCCGCGCATTGTTCGCGGTGAAGCGAAGCGCGTAGTCCTCCAGGGTCTGGTTGGCGACCCACTGGTTATACTGGCGCCGCTCCCGGATCACCCGTTGATGCGGCGTCATCGGCTTGTTCTCACTCGCAAACCCTGCTCCGCCATCAAGAGTTGTGCATCGCAAAATGATGCCGAAACCGGAGGGGATGCCAAGAAGCAATATTGCATTACCGTCCGGTTACATGCGCCTGACGGTCTGTCTGGCCGGTTGCTGCCGCCATCCATTTTCCTCATGCCTACCATGCGCCCAAGGCGCCTAACTGCTTGTCATTCCTTAATCAACGGCTAGCCCTCGGGAAAATACGGCCGCTGCGACGCTTTTTGTCGCTGCTCTTCTCGGACCCTACCCAGCCGTTCTGCGTACCGCCATACGCATATCTACGTATTGCTGCATCGCACAAAAAATCTGGATCGTGAAACGCGTCCCGGCCGCAGTCCGGCCCAAGCGAAAGACCAGATAACCATGAGAGGCACCATGTCAGTCGAAAGAGCAGGTCCAAGAAACTTCCGGTCGGCGTTGCGCCGTACCGTCGGTGCGGCGCTGTTGGCCGCCGTCGCGCTCGGGCCGTTGGCGGCCCAGGCCGGCGGTCCGCCCACGGCGAAGGTCAACACCACCGGCCTCGCTGTCACCGACGACACGGTGAAGGTCGGCATCCTTCACTCCGTCACCGGCACCATGGCCATCTCCGAAACCGGCTCGGTGCAGGCCGAGAAGCTGGCCATCAAGCAGATCAACGACATGGGCGGCGTGCTGGGCCGCAAGGTCGAGTTCATCCAGGAGGACGGCGCGTCCGACTGGCCGACCTTCGCGGAAAAGGCGAAGAAGCTGCTGGTCAACGACAAGGTGGCCGCAGTGTTCGGCTGCTGGACGTCGGCGTCGCGCAAGGCGGTGCTGCCGGTGTTCGAGCAGTACAACGGCATGCTGTACTACCCGACCTTCTACGAAGGCCTGGAGATGTCGCCCGACGTCATCTACACCGGCCAGGAGGCGACCCAGCAGATCATCGCCGGCATCGACTGGGTGGTGAAGAACAAGGGCGCCAAGACGTTCTACCTGCTCGGCTCCGACTACATCTGGCCGCGCACCTCCAACAAGATCGCCCGCAAGCACATCGAGAAGCTCGGCCTGAAGGTGGTGGGCGAGGAGTACTACCCGCTCGGTCACACCCAGTTCAACTCGGTGATCAACAAGATCAAGCTGAAGCGGCCCGACGTCATCTACGCCATTGTCGTCGGCGGCTCCAACGTCGCCTTCTACAAGCAGCTCAAGGCCGCGGGCATCGACATGACCAAGGAGAAGCCGCTGCTGCTGACCATCTCCGTGACCGAGGACGAGATTCGCGGCATCGGCGGCGAGAACATCGTCGGCGCCTATGCGGTGATGAAGTACTTCCAGAGCCTCGACAACCCGAACAACAAGAAGTTCGTCAAGGCCTTCAAGGACATGTGGGGCCAGGACATGGTCATCGGCGACGTCACCCAGGCCGCCTATCTCGGCCCGTGGCTGTGGAAGGCGGCGGTCGAGAAGGCCGGCAGCTTCGATATCGACGCGGTCCGCAAGGCATCGCCGGGTATCGAGCTGAAGACCGCGCCCGAGGGCTACGTCCGCATCCACCCCAACCACCATCTCTGGTCCAAGACCCGCGTCGGCCAGGCGCAGGCCAACGGCCAGTACAAGCTGGTCTACGAGACCAAGGAACTGGTCGAGCCCAACCCCTTCCCGAAGGGATACCAGTGAGGGCTTAGGGCCGCTGCGCCGGGGCCCGCCCTCCCGTCGGGTCCCGGCCGCGCAGCCCGCCGCAAGAGCACCGGTCATGCCGCGCCCGTTGCACCATTCCCCGGCTCCCGCGCAGCGCGCGATCCCCTTCTCCCACGGAGGATACCTCCATGTTTGACAGCTACTCGGCGAGCGAACTCGGCGCCATCTTCGCCATGCAGGGCTTCGCCGGCCTGAGCCTGTTCTCGGTCTTCGTGCTGATGGCCCTCGGCCTCGCCATCATCTTCGGCCAGATGGGCGTCATCAACATGGCCCACGGCGAGTTCATGATCCTGGGCGCCTACGTCACCTATCTCTGCTCCCACCTGGTGGAGAACTATGCTCCGGGCCTGTTCGGGGTCTACTTCTTCGGCGCGATGATCCTGGCGTTCCTGGCCTCCGGGGCGCTCGGGATGCTTGTCGAATGGGCGCTCATACGGCATCTCTACAAGCGCCCGCTCGATACGCTGCTCGCCACCTGGGGCCTCAGCCTGATCCTGCAGCAGCTCTACCGGTCGGTTTTCGGCGCCCGAGAAGTGGGCGTCACGCTGCCCGACTGGCTGATGGGCTCGTTCAACCTCACCGACATGATCGAGGTGCCGATCAACGGCGTGTTCGTGATGGGCCTGACCATCCTCATCACCCTGGGCGTCTACCTCATGATGTTCCGCTCCTCCTGGGGCAAGCAGGTCCGGGCCGTGGTGCAGAACCGCACCATGGCGGGCGCGGTCGGCATCAACACCGAGATGACCGACCGGCTGACCTTCGGGATCGGCTGCGGCATTGCCGGCGTCGCCGGCGCGGCGTTCACCATGATCGGCTCCACCGGGCCGACCGCCGGCCAGCTCTACATCGTCGACACCTTCCTGGTGGTGGTGTTCGGCGGCGCGGCCAGCCTGCTCGGCACCATCGCCTCGGCGTTCACCATCAGCCAGGCCCAGTCGACCCTGGAGTTCTTCCTCAGCGGCTCGATGGCCAAGGTCTTCACCCTCCTGACGGTCGTCGGCATCCTGATGCTGCGTCCCCAGGGGCTGTTCTCCCTCAAAGTGCGCAAGTAGGGGACGCCCATGAAAAGCGGTTTCACCCTCTATACCCGCAAGGAACTGATCTCGCTGCTGATCCTCGCGGCGCTCATCTTCCTCGTCTTCCCGGCGGTGCTCGACGTATTCCGCCTGAACCTGGTCGGCAAGTACCTGACCTACGCCTTCGTCGCCGTCGGCCTCGTCCTCTGCTGGGGCTATGGCGGCATCCTGAGCCTGGGGCAGGGCTTGTTCTTCGGCCTCGGCGGCTACGGCATGGCCATGTTCCTGAAGCTGGAGGCGTCGACGCCCGAGGCGACCAAGATCCAGTCCACGCCCGGCATCCCGGACTTCATGGACTGGAACCAGCTCACCGCTCTGCCGGGATTCTGGCAGCCGTTCCACTCGTTCCCGCTCACGCTCGTCCTGATGATCGCGGTGCCCACCGCCTTCGCCTGGCTCATCGGCGTGGCGATGTTCAAGCGGCGCGTCGGCGGCGTCTATTTCGCCATCATCACCCAGGCGCTGGCCGCCATCCTCACCGTGCTGATCATCGGCCAGCAGGGCTACACCGGCGGCGTCAACGGCATTACGGACCTGCGCACCCTGCTGGGCTGGGACATCCGCACCGACAGCGCCAAGTTCATCCTCTACTTCGTCAACGGCGGCCTGCTGATGGCCGCGCTGGTGGCCTGCCAGTTCGTGCGCAAGTCGAAGGTGGGCCGGCTGCTCGTCGCCATGCGCGACAAGGAGGACCGGGTCCGGTTCTCGGGCTACGACGTGGCCAACTTCAAGATCTTCATCTTCTGCTTCGCCGCGGCCCTGTGCGCCATTGGCGGCGCCATGTTCACGCTGCAGGTCGGCTTCATGTCGCCCTCGTTCGTCGGCATCGTGCCGTCCATCGAGATGGTGATTTTCTGTGCCGTCGGCGGCCGGCTGTCCCTGTTCGGGGCGGTCTATGGCGCGCTGCTGGTCAACTGGGCCAAGACGTCCCTGTCGGAGAGCTTCCCCGAGCTGTGGCTGTTCGCCATGGGCGGCCTGTTCATCGCCGTGGTGCTCGCCTTCCCGAACGGGCTGGCCGGCGTCTACGACAGCGTCGCCAGCCGGATCGGCAAGCGCAGGGCGGCGGCACCGGAAGGCGCGCCCGACGCTCCGCCGGCGCCGTCCGATCTGGCTGTGCCGGCCGCTGCGGCCCACCGCCAGCCGGCGGCCGCGGCCAAGGACGACGAGGAACGGCTGCTGCTGGGCGGCGACCGGTTCCTCGGCAAGCCGGCCTCCTGAGGAGCACCCCCATGAACGCGACATCCACCCTGCAGCCGGATTTCCTTCTCGCCGTCGAGAGCCTGACCGTCTCGTTCGACGGCTTCAAGGCGGTCGACGACCTCTCCTTCTATATCGACGAGAACGAGATCCGCGTCATCATCGGCCCCAACGGCGCCGGCAAGACCACGGTCCTCGACCTGATCTGCGGCCGCACCAGGGCGACCGAAGGCTCCATCAAGTTCCGCGGCAAGGAGCTGACCACCATGCGCGAGGATCGCATCGTGCATGAGGGCGTCGGCCGCAAGTTCCAGACTCCATCCATCTACGAGGACCTCACCGTCTTCGAGAACCTGGAGATCTCCTTCCCCCGGGGGCGCTCCGTCTGGGGCGCCCTGCTCTTCAAGCGGGACAAGGAGGTGAAGGAGCGGGTGCAGGAGATCGCCGAGATGATCTTCCTCGCCGACCTGCTGGACCTGAAGGCCGCCTATCTCAGCCACGGCCAGAAGCAGTGGCTGGAGATCGGCATGCTGCTGATCCAGGACCCGGACCTGCTGATGCTCGACGAGCCGGTCGCAGGCATGAGCGTCAGCGAGCGCAAGAAGACGGCGGCGCTGCTCAACGAGATCATCAAGGACCGCTCGGTGATTGTCATCGAGCACGACATGAAGTTCGTCGAGGACATCGCCGACAAGGTCATCGTGCTGCACCAGGGCAAGATCCTGTCCCAGGGCACGATGGAGAAGGTCAAGAACGACCCCAAGGTCATCGACGTCTATCTCGGCCACTAGGAGACACCCATGCTTACTGTATCCGGACTGCACGTGGCCTATGGCGAGAGCGAGGTGCTGCACGGCCTCGACTTCGGCGTCCAGCCCAACGAGATCGTCGCCATCATGGGCCGCAACGGCATGGGCAAGACCACGCTGATGAAGTCGTTAATGGGGATCGTGCCCACCAAGAGCGGCCACGTGATCGTCGAGGACAAGGAGATCACCGGGCTGAAGAGCCACCAGCGGGTGGCCAGCGGCATCGCCTACGTGCCGCAGGGTCGCATGATCTTCTCCACCATGACGGTGCAGGAGAACGTGGAGGTGGGCCTGACCGTCACCGGCGAAAAGCAGGTGCCGGGCGACATCTACGAGCTCTTCCCGGTGCTGCTGGAGATGAAGAAGCGGCGTGGCGGCAACCTCTCGGGCGGCCAGCAGCAGCAACTCGCCATCGCGCGGGCCCTGGCGTCCAAACCCAAGGTGCTGCTGCTGGACGAGCCGACCGAGGGCATCCAGCCGTCGATCATCCGCGAGATGGGCCGCACCCTGAAGCGCATCCGCGACGAGCGGGGCCTGTCCATCGTCGTCTCCGAACAGGTGCTCAGCTTCGCGCTCGACATCGCCGATCGGGTGCTGGTGATGGAGAACGGCGAAATCGTCCACGAGAACCTGCGCAGCGAAGTCGACGAGGCCAAGGTCGCCAGCTTCCTGTCCGTCTGATCAACGAGAAACATTCACGCTAGGAGCAACACGCAATGACCGACACGCTCATCAAGGTAGACCTGAGCCAGTCCGCCTATGACAACGACATGATCCACAACCGCTGGCACCCGGACATCCCGATGGTCGCCTGGGTCGAGCCAGGCGACGACTTCATCGTCGAATGCGTGGACTGGACGGGCGGGCAGATCAAGAACGACGACGATGCCGCCGACGTGCGCGACGTCGATCTCACCCAGGTGCACTTCCTCAGCGGCCCGATCGGCATCAAGGGCGCCGAGCCGGGCGACCTGCTGGTGGTCGACTTCCTCGACATCGGTGCCTTCCCGCACAATCTTTGGGGCTTCAACGGCTTCTTTTCCAAGAAGAACGGCGGCGGCTTCCTCACCGAGCATTTCCCGGAGGCGCAGAAGTCCATCTGGGACATCAGCGGCATGTTCACCAAGTCGCGCCATGTTCCCGGCGTCAGCTTCGCCGGCCTCATCCACCCCGGCCTGATCGGCTGCCTGCCGTCGAAGGAGATGCTGGAGACCTGGAACACGCGCGAGGCGGCTCTGTACAATACGGACCCGAACAGGGTGCCGGCGCTTGCCACGTTGCCTTACGGACCGACCGCCCACATGGGCCGCATGACCGGCGACGCCGCCGAGGCGGCCGCGGCCGAGGGCGCCCGCACCGTGCCGCCGCGCGAGCACGGCGGCAACTGCGACATCAAGGACCTGTCGCGCGGTGCCAAGGTGTTCTTCCCGGTCTACGTGAACGGCGGCGGCCTTTCCATGGGCGACCTGCACTTCAGCCAGGGCGACGGGGAGATCACCTTCTGCGGCGCCATCGAGATGGCCGGCTGGGTTCATCTCAAGGTCGGCCTGATCAAGGGCGGCATGGCGAAGTACGGCATCAGGAACCCGATCTTCAAGCCCAGCCCGATCACGCCAACCTACAACGACTACCTGATCTTCGAGGGCATCTCCGTCGACGAGGGCGGCAAGCAGCACTATCTCGACGTCCACATCGCCTACCGGCAGGCCTGCCTCAACGCCATCGAATACCTGAAGAAGTTCGGCTATTCGGGCGCCCAGGCCTACGCCATCCTCGGCACCGCTCCGGTGCAGGGCCACATCTCGGGCGTGGTCGACATCCCCAACGCCTGCGCCACCCTGTGGCTGCCGACCGAGATCTTCGAGTTCAGCGTCCAGCCCGGCGCCGACGGTCCTGCGGTGTTCGACACCAGGGGCATCGACGTGCCGCTGGCACCCGATCTCTAAGGAGGCGCCGATGCCCACCTACGGCTACATCTGTCCCGCCTGCGGCCCGTTCGAGCGCTTCCGGCCCATGGCCGAAAGCGCCGAGCCCTCCGACTGTCCGGCCTGCGGCGCCGCTGCGCCGCGCGTCATCCTCGCCGCCCCGCATATGGCGACCATGGATGCGGGTGCGCGGAAGGCGCATGCCACCAACGAGCGATCGGCCCACAGCCCGCAGCTCTCCATGCGGGAGAGCCGCAGCGCGGGCCACGCCCACGGACCGGGTTGCTCCTGCTGCTCCTCGGGCGGCAGGAAGCAGAGCCGGGCGGTCTATACCGCCGACGGCGGCAAGACGTTCCCGTCGGCCAGGCCGTGGATGATCTCGCACTAGAACAGCTTCCGCGTCCGCTTGGACGCGGCGGCGGTCGGGGATCGCAGAGCCACACGAGGAGCCAACTCCGGGCCACACCTCCCGGCCCGGACCCGGTTGGCGGCGCCTCTGGCGTCCGCCGCTCGTGATGGGAAAGGCGCGGTCCGGGGCGCGGAAGCCTTGCTGCGCCCCGGGCTGCGCCTGACCCGTCCGCAGCGGCCGTGCGACGTTCGCGGTTGAATGCCCGCGATGGCATTGTGCGTCGCATGATCGGGCGCAGACGACGGTGCTGGTCTGACAGGTCTGTTCCATCAAAAACGCCTTATCCTGACCCTCGAATACGCCGGAACGCCGCAGCAACCGCGTCGGCTATCCATCTCGCATCGTCCGGTCAAATAAATGAAATAAAACGATTTTCTTCCTCGGCGCTACGAGATGAGACGGCAGATTGTATGCATAGCGCCGTTGCTGGATCTGCTTCCTGCGCAATTCCAAGGCCCCTTCTACGTCATTCTGCGT
The DNA here is from genome assembly GCA_016124315.1 of Alphaproteobacteria bacterium. Classification (GTDB taxonomy): domain Bacteria; phylum Pseudomonadota; class Alphaproteobacteria; order SMXS01; family SMXS01; genus RI-34. The sequence goes on along the minus strand of WGNW01000094.1, from coordinate 798 downwards.
ATTGGTGCATCGCACAATATGACCGGATCGTTACAGGCGCGACGCGGCGGGATTCTCTTGTCGTTCCGGTCTGAACCCACGCCGCGGAGACGCCAAAACCTGCGTGGCGCGACCACGCGACAAAGAGAAAGGGAGTCCCGGATGCACGTTTCCAAGCTGTTGAGAAATGGTCTTCTAGCGCTCATGGGGGCAGCCGCGAGCGTTCTGGCCACGGCGCCGGCCCATGCCGGCTACAAGTTCGATATCGACGACACCCGTTGGATCAGCATCGGCGCCGGCGTGCGCACCTCGTTCAGCGCCGTGGAAGGCGCCGCGCCCGACGGCTCCTGGTCGGACAAGTTCGACCTGGACAGCGCGCGCCTCTACCTGAACGGCCAGGTGTTCAAGTTCGTCAAGCTCGAGTTCAATACCGAGATCGACAGCAGCGACGACGTCCACATCCTCGACGCCATCGTCAAGCTGGAGTTCAACGACTACATCAACATCTGGATGGGGCGCTTCCTGCCGCCCAGCGACCGCGCCAATCTCAGCGGACCGTACTACGCCAACATCTGGGGCTTCCCCTTCGTCCAGGGCTATCCGGCGATCTTCGCCGGCCGCGACAACGGCGTGGCCATCTGGGGCCAGACCGGCGGCGGCAAGTTCAAGTGGCAGTTCGGCGTGTTCGAAGGCTGCAGCAGCGGCAAGAACGCCTGCAGCCAGTCGGGAGCGACTTTTCCCAGCAAGGCCTATGACACCGATACGCCGCTGTTCGCCGGACGGCTGGTCTACAACTTTCTCGATCCCGAGCCCGGCTAT
>WGNW01000020.1 GCA_016124315.1 Alphaproteobacteria bacterium | reverse complement strand
CGGCACCGTCCGGGCCGCCATCCGCCATGCCGGAGGGATTCGCATCGATCATGCCATGGGGCTGCGCCGGCTTTGGGTGGTGCCCCATGGGGCAGGTGCGACCGAGGGCGCCTATCTGCGCTATCCGGAGGCAGACATGTTCCGGCTGCTCTGCCTCGAATCCTGGCGCAACCGGGCAGTGGTGGTGGGCGAGGACCTGGGCACGGTGCCCGAGGGCTTCCGCGACGTGCTGGACGCTCGGGCCGTCATGGGCATGCGCGTGCTGTGGTTCGAACGCGACGGCGCCGGACGCTTCATCCCGCCCGACCGCTGGTCCTCCCACGCGGCGGCGATGACCAGCACCCACGACCTGCCGACGGTGGCCGGCTGGTGGCGCGGACGCGACATCGACTGGACGTGGTCGCTGGGCCGGATGAGCCGCTTTGCCGCCGAGGCAAGCGAACGCGAGGAACGGGCCGCGCACCGCCGGCAACTCTGGGACGCCTGCGTCGACGCGGGCGTCGCCTGGGGACTGGAGCCGGCGGCGGAAGACACCGGGCCGGTGGTGGACGCCGCACTCAGCTACGTCTCCCGGACTCCTGCGCCGCTGGCGATCCTGCCCATGGAGGATCTGCTGGGGCTGGAGGAGCAGCCCAACCTGCCGGGCACCATCGACGAGCATCCCAACTGGCGCCGCCGGCTGCCCGCCTGCAGCGAAGCCCTGTTCAAGGATCCGGCGGTCGCGGCGCGGATCGGCCGGCTGGAGAAGTCGAGGACGACGTGACCATCCGCGCCACCTACCGGCTGCAGTTCCACCGGGACTTCACCTTCCGGGACGCGGAAGCGGTGGTGCCCTATCTCGCCGACCTGGGCATCAGCCATCTCTACGCCTCGCCGATCACCGTTGCCCAGCCCGGCTCGACCCACGGCTACGACGTGGCCGACCCGACGCGGATCAGCGACGAGCTGGGCGGCGAGGACGGCTTCCGCCGGCTCGTCGCCACCCTGCGGCGGCACGGCATGGGCGCGATCCTCGACATCGTTCCCAACCACATGGGGATCGCCGGCCCGGCCAACCACTGGTGGATGGACGTGCTGGAGAAGGGCGAGGCGAGCCCCCATGCGCGCTTCTTCGACATCGACTGGCGCGAGAAACTGCTGCTGCCGTTCCTGGGGGAGCCGCTGCGGGAAGCGCTGGCCGGCGGCGCCATCGCCCTCGCCGCCGGACCGACGGCCGGCGCGCTCCGCCTCACCGCCCACGACGCTCATGTCTTCCCCGTCCGGCCGGAGGACTGCGAACGCCTGCTCGGCCCCTCGCCCACGGCCGAGACGGTGGACCGGATCCTGCGGCACCACGACCCGGCGACCGAGGAAGGCCGCGAGAACCTGGCGGCGCTGCTGGACCGGCAGCACTACCGGCTCGCCTGGTGGCGAACCGGCAATGACTGCCTCAACTGGCGGCGGTTCTTCACCATCACCGAGCTGGCCGGTCTGAGGGTAGAGGACGAAACGGTCTTCGAGGCGGCCCACATCCTGTACTTCCGGCTCTATGCCGAGGGACTGATCGACGGGCTGCGGGTCGACCACGTGGACGGTCTGACCGATCCCGGCGGCTATTGCCGCAGGTTGCGCGCCCGGCTGGAAGACCTGGAACCTCGGCGCCCGCCCGAGATGCGGCGCGGCCCGGCCTATCTGGTGGTCGAGAAGATCCTGGCGGCCGGCGAGCTGCTGTGCCGCGACTGGGCCGTCGACGGGACCAGCGGCTACGACTTCATGGCCGAGGCCGCCGACATCCTGCACGCGCCGGGCGGCGAGCAGCCGCTGGGACGGCACTGGGCCGAGGTGAGCGGCCGGCCGGCCGACTTCGCACCGGAAGAGTTCGAGGCACGGCGCGACATGCTGGCCTGGGAATTCGAAGGCCAGCTGCGGCGCTGCGTCGAGGCATTCCACACCCTCGCCCGAACCGCGCCCGAGACCGAAGCGCTCACCGCCGGCATGCTGCGGCGGGCGATCGAGCGGATACTATGGGTGTTCCCCGTCTATCGCACCTACGGCACCGGCGCGGACGCGCCCGAGACCGATGCGGTGGTGCGCGAGACGGTGCGCCAGCGCGCCGTGCCGCTGGCGGCGCCGGGCGAGGCTTCCGTCATCGATGCCGTGCTGGCCTGGCTGGCGGGCACCGGACCAGGCGACCGCGGCCTCGCTGCGGATGCAGTGCGCCGATTCCAGCAGCTGTCCGCGCCCATCGCCGCCAAGGCGGTTGAGGATACGGCGTTCTACCGCTATGGCCGGCTGCTGTCGCAGAACGACGTGGGCTTCGACCCGGACCGGTTCACCCTGAGCATCGCCGGCTTCCACGCCGCCTGTACGGCGCGGCGGCAGCACTTCCCCATCGCGATGCTTACGACCGCGACCCACGACCACAAGCGCGGCGAGGACGTTTCCGCCCGCCTCGCGGTGCTGACCGAGGTTCCAGAGGCGTGGATCGAGCGGTCCAAGACCTGGCGCGACACGACGGCGCCGCTGGCCGAGGGCTTCGATCCGGGCGACCTCTACCAGCTGCTGCAGATGCTTGTCGGCTGCTGGCCCGGCGACCTCGCGCCGGACGACGCGGAAGGACTGAGCCAGCTGCGGGAGCGCATGGGATCGTGGCAGCAGAAGGCGCTGCGGGAAGCCAAGCTGCGCTCGTCCTGGGCGGCCCCGGACGAGGCCTACGAGGCCCGCGCCCGCGCCTGTCTGGACGCCCTGCTCGACCCGGCCCGCTCGCCGGCGTTCCTGAGCGACCTCGCAGCCTTCGTGGAACGCATACGACCTGCCGGGCAGGCCAACGGCCTCGTGCAGACGGTGCTGCGCTGCACCGCACCGGGCGTCCCCGACCTCTACCAGGGCACGGAGTTCGAGGACCTGACGCTGGTGGACCCGGACAACCGCCGGCCGGTGGACTTCGAGGCCCGGCGCCGCACGCTCTCCCAGGAAGCGCCGGCGACCTACGACGCGCGCAAGCAGGCGCTGATCGCCGCGGTACTGCGGCTGCGGCGGGAAAACCCTGATCTCTGGGATGGCGGCGACTACACCCCGGTGGAGACCGCAGGCCCGCGCGCGGCGCACGTGCTCGCCTTTCTGCGGCAGCGAGGCGGCCGCGCACTGCTGGTGGCGGCCTGCCTGCACTGCGCGGAGCAGACCACGGGTACCGGACGCCTGGTTCCGGAGGCCGGCTGGTGGGGCGACACCGCGCTCGACCTGCCCCAGGAGTTCTCAAGAGCGGCTGCGCGCGACGTGCTGCACGGCGAGGGGACGTCCGCGACATCGCACCTCGCCCGCGACCTGTTCTCCGACCTGCCCGTCCATGTCGCGCTGCTTGACACCGGAACGCAGGCCTAGTCGGAAGAGCGGACCTCGGCGGCCAGCGCGCTCAGCTCCTCCCGGACGGCGGCCTCGGCACGGGAGGAGATGCTGTCGAAGCGGGCGATCAGCGCCTCGCCGAGCGGCGTGAGTTCGGCGCCGCCATGAGTCCGGCCGCCCAGGAAGGTGCTGAGCACCGGCTGGCCGAAGATCTGGTTGAGTTCGTTGATCAGCAGCCAGGCCCGGCGGTAGGACATGTTCATGGCCCGCGCCGCGCCGGCGATCGAGCGGTGCTCCCGGATCAGCCGGAGCAGCGCGATCTTGCCGGGGCCTACCTCGCCGGCGTCGCCCAGGGATATCTTGACCCAGAGATGCGGTTCGCTGTTGTGTGCGCTGTCCGGCATGGCGGCCCCGCGGCGTTATCGACAGCCTTCGACCATAAAGCACTCGCCACGCCGGGAAAACATCTCCCGAGGGCGCATGGCCGGCCCGCACGGACGCGCGGGCGGAACCGCTTGCGACGCATCCTCCATCGTTATATTCATCAGGATATAACGCTTCCGGAGTCACCCATGATCGTCAAAGCCCTTCGCCTCCTGGCCCTGTCCCTCGCCCTCCTGGCCGGATCGGGGGCGTTTGCCTCTCCGGTCCGGGCCCAGAGCCAGGGCCTTACGGTGTTTGCCGCCGCCTCGCTCACCAATGCCCTGCAGGACATCGGGGAACGCTACACCAAGGAAACCGGCGTGCCCGTTCGATTCTCCTTCGCCTCCAGCTCAGCCGTGGCGCGTCAGATCGAGGCCGGCGCGCCGGCCGACGTGTTCGTCTCCGCCGACACGGAGTGGGCCGACTACCTGGAAAAGCGCGGCCTGCTGAAGGACGGAACGCGGCGGAAGATCGTGGCGAACACGCTGGTGCTCGTCGCGCCGGGCGACAGTACGGCCCAGGTCAGCCTGAAGCCGGGCGTGAACCTGGCAAAGCTCCTGGGGCCCGACGGCAAGCTGGCGACGGGCGACCCGGATTTCGTGCCGGCAGGCCGCTACGCCAAGGCGGCGCTGCAATCGCTCGGCGCGTGGCAATCCATCGAGTCGCGGGTGCTGCGGGCCTCCAACGTGCGCACCGCCCTGGCCTTCGTCGCCCGGGGCGAGGCGCCGCTCGGCATCGTCTATGGCAGCGACGTGGTGGTGGAGAACCGGGTGCGCATCGTCGGCACCTTCCCGACGGACAGCCACCCCCCGATCGAATATCCCGCCGCGGTGGTCAAGGGCGCCAAGCCGGGCGCAGACGGCTTTCTCGACTACTTGCAAAGTCCCGCAGCGGCGGAGATCTTCCGGCACTACGGGTTCACGCCGATTCCGCGCTGACGGAAGCGGGATCACTCCTCGCCGGGTATCGACGTCGGTGTCTCGAGCGCCTCCCGCACATAGAGCCGCTTGACGAGGACGAAGCCCACCACCGTGAGCGGCGCCGCCAGGATGATCCAGATGGCGCCGAACAGGACGCCGCCGCCCAGGATCACGAACAGCAGCAGCGCCGCGGGCACGTCGACGGCGTATTGCTGCACGAGGGGCGTGATGATGTGGCCTTCGAGCTGCTGCACGACGATGTAGAGGCCCAGCGTCCAGAGTGCCAGATCGGCGCTGTGGGACAGGGCGAGCAGTAGCGCCGGAATAGCGGCCAGCAGGGGACCCAGGAGCGGGATGAATTCCAGGATGCCTGCCAGCAGGCCGAGGGTGAGCGCCGAAGGCAGTCCGATCGCCCAGTAGCCGAGTCCCGTCAGCGTCCCGACGACCAGCATCGCCACCAACTGGCCCAGCAGCCAGAGGCGCAGTGCGCGGCCTGCATCGTCCAGCACCTCCTCGGCCAGCGGCCGGCGTTCCCTGGGAAACAGCTTGACGAACCCGCGAAGATAGGGCTCCGGCTGGCTGGCAAGATAGATGCCCGCAGCCAGCGACACCAGGATGTCGACAAGGCCGTTGCCCAGCGAGAACAGGATGGTACTGACACTGGACACCGCGGAGCCGCCATTGGCCAGGGTGTGGGACACCCACTCCTTCACGTGCTCCACCAGATCGTGACCGCCGATACTGGCGACGATCTGCTGCCAGGACCCGATCTTGTCCAGGATCGTCGCGACCTGCTGGCTGATCTGCGCCCCCAGCATCCACGACACCCCGCCGACGAACGCCGCCAGAAGCGCGATCGCAATGGCGAGCGCCAGCCCCTGCGGCAGTCGCGCATGGCGGTGAAGCGGCGCTGCCAGGGCTCGAAAGATCACCGCCACCAGGATGGCGCCGAACACCAGCACGAGCAGGCGGCGCAGTTCCCAGAGCAGCAGCGCGAACGCCACGAGCCCGATGACGATCAGCACACGGCGGACCAACCGCCCTTCATCCTCGTTCGCCGTCTCGGCCGCCATCGCCCCTCCGGATGGAATTACGTACCCATCCAGCTAACTGCGGCGACTTCGGCTGGTTCCCGCCGGCGCGAAGTCGCGCCGGCGGGAAACAACACCCGGATCAGAAGCGACGCGAGACCTGCAACCGGACTTCCCGCGACGGATTGATCGTCCCGGTGATGTCGAAGGGCGCGCCGAGCGGCTTGCCCTGCAGCGAGGTGGCGTAGATCTCGTTGGTCAGGTTGGTGCCGATGATCGCGAATTCCCAGCCCTCGTCCGGCTGGTAGAGCCGGATCGAGGCATTCAGGATCGCGTAGGAACCGGCGGCCGTATAAGGCTGCCGGTTCAGTTCGCGGCCCTTGTCGGCGGCGGTGAGGTCGGCGCTGACCGACAGGTTGTAATGCTCGCTGATCGGCGTGTCGTAGGTGGCGCCCACGTTGACGGTGAGCGGCGCAACTCCGAAGTGCTCGCCGGACAGGTCCTGATGGGCCGGCGGACCGACCAGGCAGCCCTGGGCCTCGGTCTGGGAGCTGTAGCACGGCGCGTTCGGATAATTCTTGTAGTGCAGGTCCACGTAGGTGACCGACGCGTGGACGTTGAATTCGTCGGTCAGCTGGGCAGACAGCTGGGCCTCCACGCCCTGGTCGATGGCGCTGGCGGCATTGCCGATGGAGAAGCTGGTGGTCTCCGGGTGGAAGGTGGCCACCTGCAGTCCCTTGTAGCGATACCGGAACAAGGTCAGGTCGCCGTTCAGGATGCCGTTGAGGAAGATGCCCTTGACGCCCACCTCGAAGCCCTGCGCCTTCTCCGCATCGAACGCCAACGCATCGTGAAGCTGCTGGTCGGTAAAGCCGGTGTAGTTGGTCACGACGCCCGGATTGCCGATGCCGCCGGCCAGGAAGCCGGTGCGGTAGGCGCCGTAGAGGGTCATGTCCCGCACCGGATGCCAGGTCAGGGTCACCTGCGGCGAGAAGTTGTTCTCATCCACCTGCACGTGGTAATCGGCCCCGGTCGGCGCGAACGGGCTGGCCCCGGTGATCGTCAGCCACTCGAAGGGCTGGGTGATGTGGGTGTCCTTGTGGACCTTGGTCCAGCGGCCGCCACCGGCCAGTTCCAGGTTGGGGGTGATCTGCCAGGTGAGTTCGCCGAAGACCGAGAAGCTCCAGCTGTTGTTGATGTCGTAGTCGATCATCGTGTTGCTGGCGCCGTAGTACGGTCCTTCGACCGGATACGGCCCCAGCAGGAAGATGCGGTTGGTGTTGTAGAGCGTGCGGTGCTCGTTCTCGTAGAACGCGCCGACGGTCACGTTGACCGGCCCGTCGAAGTGGGAGACGGCGTGCAGTTCCTGGGTGAACGACCGGGTCCGCTCCTTCTGGTAGTCGGGCGTCTCGGCGTAGATGGTGTAATCGTAGTTGTCGAACTCGCTCGAGCGCAGCAGGTAGAGGCCGGTCACCGAGGTGACTGTGAAGTCGCCGGCGGTGAGGTTCATCTTCAGCGAGGTCAGGTAGTTCTTGCCGAGGGTGAAGTACTTGCCGTCCTTCGGCGCGCTGATGAAGTTGTCGAGGATCGGCGCCGCCAGGCTGTCGGTGGCGTTGCGGTGCTGGAAGCCGCAGGTGTAGCCGGGATCCTCGTACAGCGTGCCGGTCAGCAGGTCGGCGTAATGGGGATGGTCGCCGCCGTCGCAGTGGACGATGGCGCTGCCGGCGGTGCTGGAATTGTTGTGGAAGTAGGAGCCGAAGAACTTCAGCGTCGCGTCGAAATTGTCGTTCGGCTTGTAGACCGCGGTGAAGCGGCCGATGAGCTGCTTGGTCCGCGGATACTTGCTCGAGTTGGCGCCGGGCAGCAGCGTCGGGCCGGTGAAGAACGGATCGGGGAATTCGGCCGGGGTGACGGTGGTCGGCACGCCCTTGCTCTTCATGTAGCCGCCCTGCATGTCCTCGCCGCGAAGCGCGACGCGGATGGCGAACTTGTCGGATATCGGGATCGAGACCGCACCCTCCAGGGTCGGATCCTCGGTGCTGATGCCGTAGCTCGCCCTGACGTAGCCGGTCACGTCCTCGCCGGGCACCGGGCTCACGCTGTCGAGCGCGATCACGCCGGCCGGCGTGTTCTTGCCGAAGAACAGCGACTGCGGTCCCTTCAGCACCTGGATGCTGGACTGGTCGAAGAAGCCGGAATCGACGATGTGGCCGCGCCCGATGGGCACGCCGTCGACGACGATGGAAACGGGCTGTTCGGAACCGTAGTCGGGGCCGAACACGCCGATGCCGCGAATGTAGATGAAGGCGCCCGGCGTGCCGCCGCCCGCCCGGTCGATGCGCACGCCCGGGGTCTGGAAACCCAGCTGGGTGAGTTCGGTGGTCGCGTACTTCTCGATGGTCTCCTTGGGCAGCACCGTCGAGGCCACCGGCACGTCGATCTGGCGCTCCTCCTTCTTACGGGCGGTGATGGTGATCGATTCGATGCCGCCCGCCGCGGTCGACCCCGTCCGGGGCTGCTCGTCGGCGGCCATCGCCGGCAGCGCCATCCCGAGTGCGCCGGCCAGCAACGCAGCCGCACCCCATGTACGAGGTCTCGCCGCGGCGCGAATCACCACTCCGGCGGAGTTATCCCGACGTACGCTCATCCCTTAAGCTCCCCTGCAGGCTTCCCGGTCGTCATGGCGACACCCGCTACCGCCGGATCAGGAAGCCGCAACCGGCCGGCCCGACGCCGAGGCGCTTGCCCTTGAGGGCATAAAAACATCACGCATGACTTTTAGAGAAGTAAGCCCCCTGTAAAAAAAATGCAATCGGGCTGGTTGCCGAATTATCCATTTGCCAACCTTGCCTGAAGGCAGGAACCCTGACATCCCGGCCGGAGTTGCATGAGCAGCGGCATGGTTCATGGACGGATGGCAGAAGACAGCTCCAGCTTCGTGGTATTTGCGGCATTGGCCGGAAACCTGGCGATCGCCGCCACCAAGTTCGCCGCCGCGTGGTGGACCGGCTCCAGCGCCATGCTGAGCGAAGCGATCCATTCGACCGTGGACACCAGCAACCAAGGCCTGCTGCTGCTCGGCCGACACCGGGCCAGCCGGCCGGCGGACGCCTCGCACCCCTTCGGCTACGGCATGGAGATGTATTTCTGGGCGTTCATCGTCGCCCTGCTCATCTTCTCCCTTGGCGGCGCCGTTTCGGTCTACGAGGGCGTCCACAAGCTGAACCATCCCCACCCGGTCGAGCACCCGGCGGTGAATTTCGCCGTGCTCGCGGTCACCGTCCTGATCGAGGGCTACACCCTGCGGCTGGCCTGGAAGAAGCTGAAGCAGCGATTTCCGGGCCGCTCTCCGTGGCAGGCGCTGCGCAGCAGTAAGGACCCTTCGGTCTTTGCGGTGCTGTGCGAGGACGCGGCCGCCATCATCGGCCTGCTGTGCGCGGCGGTCGGCTTGGGGCTCGCGTATTTTCTCGATGCGCCGGTGTTCGACGGCCTGGGCTCGATCGCGATCGGCGCGGTTCTGGTCGGCGCGGCGGCCGTGCTGGCGCGCGAGACCCTCAGCCTGCTGACCGGCGAGGCCGCGTCGCCGGAAATCCTGCGGGAAGTCCGCACGGTCATGGCGCGGCATCCGGACGTGGTCGAAGCGCCGGAAATCCTCAGCATGCAACTCGGACCGAACGAGGTGATGCTGGCCATTTCCATAGACTTCCGGAACGAGCTCGACGCCGAGAGCGTGGAACAGGTCTCGCGCGACCTCACCTCGACCCTGGAGCGGGCGCACCCCTCGATCAAGCGCGTCTATCTCCGCCCGATCGAGACGGACGGCGACCGCCAGGACCGCGCCGGGACGGTGAGGAAGTAGAGCGGCAATGGGTGAGAGATCCCTTGGGGGCGCGGCGTGAGGCCGATCTACGTTCCGACCTGCGGTTCGACGCGCGGCACCACAAGCTCTTATTGCCAGAGCTTGGTCAAGGCACTCTGGGCTTCGACGGCCGGCGGCTCCGCGGACGCGGCCGTCCCGGCAGCAGCAACGAGTTGCTGCCAGTTGGCCGGCCCAGCGACCAGACGGTCCACCAGAGCGCCGATTGCCGGCCTGGTGACGACGACGCTCCGACCGGACTCGATATTGACGTACTTCACGGACCCATCCGGCTGGAGGGTGCGGGTCAGCGACGCTTGCCAGGTGACCAGAGGCGTGCGGATGTCAAAAGCGCTCCCGGGCGGCTTTCCGAAGACGGCATAGCGGTAGCCCCCTCTCGAAAGATCATAGGTGGACGCGGCCGCCGCCCTGGTCGAGGAAGACGGGACCGACAGAGACGGACCCGGCCCGCTGTAGGCCAGGAAGTGCAGTCCGTACCGCTCCATTTCCCGGGCGAGAACCAGTGTTTCCACCGCCGCGAAGCTGGAATTGAGGCCCTCGTGGTACAGCAGCGAGTCCGGAGCCCTGCCGATGCGGTCGAGTTCCTCCAGCAGCATGTCCTTCCAGGTCGTCTGCTGGATCTGTTGCTTGAGGGCCGCCAGCCCCGAGCGCGCCGCGGCGACTGCGGCCGACGGCGAGGAGGCGGAGTCCGAGGCCTCCCGCAGCAGCCGATAGACCCTCTCCCGGATGTCGGCCATCGGCCCGGCGTAATAGGTGACGACGGCGATGCCGCCGGGGCCGACGCACCGGCCGATCAGGTCGACCAGCCTGCGCCGGACCGCCTCGGGCGCCACATAGTAGACCCCCACATTGTAGACGAGGTCGTAGGTCCCCAGATCCTCCGGCCGCACATCGAGCAAGTCGACGTGTTCCAGACGGCACCGGCTGCCGAACGGGGCACATCGCGCTTCCGCCTGGGCCAGCGCCCGCCGGGAGATGTCCAGGCCCGTCAGCCGGTCGCCGCCCATCGCGGCCGCCCGGGCGAGAGGGACGCCCCACCCGCAGCCGAGGTCCAGCACGTCTCGCCCCGCCGGGCAGCAGCCAAAGAGAGCGCCGATCCCCAACAGCCGCTCGTGCTCGAGCCTGGGCTCCACTCCGGGCGCGTAGTCCACCCGGTCATAGTTCTCTCCCAAGGTCCGATTGAACAACCGGTCCGACGCGACGTCGCCGCCGTCTTCCATGCGCTTCGAATCCAAATCCATGCCTCCGCCGCGATGGGGCAGGACGATATCGGCGCGCTCCCATCCCGTCGAGCCTTTCGCCCCGGCGGCACGCCCGGAAGGCAAGACGGCTTGCGCACGAAGGCATATGCGCCATAATTATTCTTGAAGCGAGACGGTCGGAGGGGGGTGGGCCGTAACACGGCCGGAGCCTGCATCAGACAAGATCATTCCTGGACCGCGACGTACCGTTCCGGCATGTCGGTCGAGAAAGTGACAAACCTCGGATGGTTCGCCGCATTTGGGCGCGGCCACCGAGGAAACGAGGGTTGTTCTGCGGCAGCCGCCGCGAAGATGGGTCGAACGGAGCCGGGAGCGGACTGGTGAACGTCACTCGAGAACAGGTCTTGGAGATCATTCAGAAACATGCGCCGGATGCCGCGGCGCCTGTCACGGCGGACTCGAGAATCGAGGATGTGGGGATCGACTCCTACGGCCTCATCGAGATCGTGTTCGAGCTGGAGGACCAGCTCAAGATCGACATCCCCTACAACGCCAACGACGGCGCGTTCGGCGAGGCGGAGACCGTGGGCGATCTGCTCGACAAATTGCTGGCCCTGCTGGAAAAGGCGGAGTAGCCGGGAAATGTGTGCCGGACGCGACTCCGCCTGTCTTCCTGGAAGCGCAGGAAGATGACCCGCCGCGTGGTCGTCACCGGGCTCGGCGTCGTCTCGGCCATCGGCACCGGCCAGCAATCCTACTGGAACGCCCTGAGCCGCGGCGCTTGCGGCATCGGCCGGAGTTCGGCGACCTGGGCGCGGGAGCAACGTGGCGGCCCGTTCGATCCGGTCGTCGCGGAAGTGCCCGACTTCGAGTCGGCGGCCGCGCCGCTGGGCCGTGAGACCACGCGCATGGACCGGTTCTGCCAGATGGCGACCATGGCGGCGGACGAGGCGATGGCCGATGCGGGACTAGCGGCCGGGAGCGAGGACCTGAGTCGCTGCGCCGTCATCATCGGTAGCGGCATCGGCGGCCACGAAACCCAGGATGAAGCCTATTGGGGGATGCTCAAGCGCGACCGGCGGGTCCATCCGCTGACCGTGCTGCGCACCATCTCCAGTTCGGCGCCGAGCCATCTCAGCATCCGCTACGGCCTGCGCGGCCCGGCCTTCGCCGTTTCCAGCGCCTGCGCATCGGGTGCCCACGCGATCGGCGTCTGCGCCGACATGATCCGCTCGGGCTCGCTCACCATGGCGCTGACGGGCGCCGCCGAGGCCTGTCTCACCTATGGCTGCCTGACGGCGTGGAACGCCATGCACATCATGAGCGACAGCCTGTGCCGCCCGTTCAGCCGCAACCGCAACGGCCTGGTGATCGGCGAAGGCGCCGGCATCCTGGTGCTCGAGGAGTACGAGCATGCCGTCGCGCGCGGCGCCGTCATCCACGCCGAGGTGGTGGGCTTCGGCATGAATGCCGACGCCAGGGACATGATCAATCCATCAGTGGACGGGGCGCGCGAGGCCATGATGCTGGCGACTGCGGGCATCGCCCTGCCCGCGCCCGAGCGCGTGCACATCAATGCGCACGGGACCGGAACGCTGGCCAACGACCCGACGGAGACGCAGGCGATCCGCCAGGCCTTTGGTCCCGGCGCCGAAGCGATGGCGGTCTGCTCCACCAAGTCCATGCACGGGCACCTGCTGGGCGCGGCCGGCGCCGTGGAGTCGATCGCCGCCATCCTGGCGATGAAGCATTCGCTCGTGCCGCCGACCATCAACCTGGACGAGCCCGACCCGCAATGCGACCTGGACTACACGCCAAATGTGGGACAGGCGCGGGAGATCGATTTGGCCGTCTCCAATTCCTTCGCGTTCGGCGGCCTGAACGCCGTGCTGGCCTTCGGGAAGCCGAGGTGAGGGCGAACCGGCAGCAGGCTCCACGCGCGCGGCGCCCCGCCGGGAAGCGGTCGGACGCAGGCGCCGGGGCACGCCGCCCGCCGCCCATCGTCGCCTGACCGCCGCCGCCGAGGTGGGCCGTTGCGGACCGTCGAGCGATACATCACGGGACAGGTCGTTCGGACGAGCAGCGCCGCTCTCGTGATCATCCTGACCGGCCTGATCCTCGACCGGACGCTCTGGATGATCAGCGAAGTGGATCCGGGCCAGCTGCCCCTGGGCATCGCCGCCGCACTGCTCGCGTGCAAAGTGCCTGAGGGGCTCGTCATCGCCATTCCGCCGTCCTTCTTCGCCGGCATCCTGCTCACCTTCCAGCGGCTGGTCAGGGAAGGCGAACTGGACGCGATCTTCGCCTCGGGCGTGGGCCTCGGCCGGCTGCTGCGGCCCCTGCTCATGCTGAGCGCGAGCGTCGCGGCGATTGCCGTCGTCCTGATCTGGTATCTCGCACCGCTGGCCCGATACGAGTATGCCGCGCTGGTCCACAAGGCGACGCAGCGGGCGATCACCGCGCCCTTCAAGGCCGGCACCTTCGTCCGGTTCGGCGACAACGTGCTCTATATCCAGCCGCAGGCCGACCCCGATGGCGGCCTCGGACCGCTGTTCCTGTACCAGCACGACGACCGCGGCACCGAGATCACGACCGCCCGTGCGGAGCGGTTCGCCGTTTCCGACGACCGCACGCGGCTGTTCTTTTCCCTGGACGGGGGCCAGCGGCTGACCCTGCCCGACGACGGCGGCAAGCCGATTCGCGTCAGCTTCCTCCACGCCAACGAACAGCTATACGCCGTCGACGCCAGCGCGTTTCGGCCCCGGGGCGAAGATCCGCGCGAACTGACGGTTCCGGAGCTGCTGTCGGCGCTGCACGGCACTCCTCCCCGGACCGACGCCGCTCCCTGGCTTGCCCAGCTCCACACCAAGCTGGCACGGGCCGCCGTGGTACTGCTGCTGCCGCTGATCGCCCTGCCGCTGGCGCTGGTCTTCCCCGTCTCGTGGCAATGGGCCGGCATCGCGACCGGCGCGGCCCTCATCATCGGCATCGACCAGGCGCTCATATTCGCGGAAACCGTCGTCGGTCTCTCGCGCTCGTCGCCATGGGCGGCCGTCTGGGGCGCGGTCGGCGGATTCATCGGAGTCGGGTTGGTTCTCGCCGCGCTCCAGGGCTCCGTGACAGCACGAGCGCGCTGGTAGGACGCGAGATGACCGCGGCGCGCACATCGGCCTGGACCGCGACGAGACACGCCCCATGAACCGGATCATCTCCCGCTATCTGTCGGCCACCGTGCTCAAGCACTATTTCCTGGTGACGCTCGTCGCGCTCGTCGTCGCCGGGTTGATCCAGATCCTGGAGAACCGGCAGGGCCTTCTGGACCAGGCGGACATCGGACCTGCCGCCATCCTGCAGTACGCGCTGCTGTCGGCTCCCGATACGTTCGCGCGGCTGGCGGGCTTCATCGCGCTGGTCTCCGTGCTGACGGCCTGTGTGAGCCTCCTGCGATATTCGGAGCTGAAGGTGGTCCTCGTTTCCGGGCTGGCCTACGGCCAGTTCATCCTGGCGCTGGCACCGGCTGCCCTCGTCATGGCCGGCTTGCATTTCATGATGGACAACGCGGTCCTGCCGCTGTCGTCGGTCGGGCTGCACGAATGGAACGCCGCCCACGCCCGGAGCGGCAGCGCCGACGCCATCTGGGTGCGGGAGGACCGGGACATTCTGAAAGTCGGCCACCTCGCTGCGGCGACCGGCACACTTACGGGAGTCGAGCTGTTCCGCCTGAACGAGCAGGGCGACCTCGTGTCGCACCTGGCCGGCCCGACGGCGGAGCTTCAGGGGGGAGAACTGGTTTTTCCGGTTGCCCGCGAGACGATCGCCGGCAGCCATCGGACCACACTGCGCCACGACGTGAAAGTGGGCACGAGCCTGGACGCCGGCCTGTTGTCGGCACTGGCGCTGCACCCGCGCGACAGCTCGTTCTGGAGCATCACGCAGATCATCGAACGGTCGACGGCAACTGCCTATCCGCCCTACGTCTATCAGCTATGGCTGCAGCGGAAGCTGTCGTCGCCGCTGATGACGGCGCTCATGGTCCTGATGCTGGTGCCACTCGTCCAGTACGTGCACCGCGTCAACACCGTCCGGCTGCTTTTCGCCGGGCTCGCCGCCGGATTCCTCTACTTCGTGACCGACGCCCTGATCACCGGTCTCGCCGAGGCGGGTTCGGTGCAGCCCGCCGCGACCTGGGGCCTGCCGTTGCTGCTGGCGGCCCTGCTCCTCATCCCGCCCGTCCTCGGACGCTCACCGGCGCGACCGACCCCGTAGCGTCCCCGCCAGCCGGCTCGGCCTCGGCGGCCGACGCCTGTTCGGGAACAGCGCTGGCCCGGCGCAGCGCCCGGTACTGGGCGATGGGTTCCCAGATCGTCATGGTCAGGCCGAGACAGATCCCTGTGGTGAAAAGGATCAGGAAGGGATCGATCACCGGATCGGGCTGCAGGAAGACCATGTAGACGATCCCGAAGATGCAGTAGACCGCGATCAGGAATTCCACCAGGACCTGGCCGCTCAGCTTGGCCGTGTAGGCCTTCCCGATGAACGTGTCCGACTGGCGCTCGATGCGGAACTTGGGCGTGCGCACGAAGCCGCTCTTGATCTTGAAGACAGCTTCCAAAATACCCTTGGTGTTGTTCACGGCGATGCCGGGCGCCCATACCATCAGGTACAGATAGTGGTGGATACGGCGCTTCCAGTCCGGGTAGAGCTCCTTCTGGGTGTAGAGGAACAGGGTCGTCGGGCCGAACAGACCGAACAGCAGGATGATCGCCGCCGGAACCAAGTTGTGGGACAGCGGCGCATGGTCGCGCAGCCAGTTCTGCGCCGGCCAGCTCAGCGCGATGATCAGCAGGCAGGGCTGCAGCACCATCGACGCCATGTAGAAGGCCACCTCGATCTTGGCGTACCAGGGCACGTTCGTCCTGAGGATGCCGGGCAGCAGCTTGTACATGACCTGGTAGCCGCCCTTCGCCCAACGGTGCTGCTGGGTCTTGGTCGCCGAGATGGTCGTCGGCAGTTCGCCGGGACACAGCACCTGGGGCAGGTACTTCACGGTCCAGCCGCGGATCTGGGCGCGGAAGCTCAGGTCGAGATCCTCCGTCAAGCAGTCCGACTGCCATCCGCCCGAGTCCTCGATGGCGGCCTTGCGCCAGATGCCCGCGGTGCCCTGGAAGTGGGGCAGCAGGCCGCACCAGCACTGGACCGACTGCATCACGTAATTGATGCCGTCCAGCCCGACGCTCTGCGCGATCGTCATCTGCGAATAGTCGGCGTTCAGGTGGCCCCACAAGGTCTGGACCACGGCGACCTTCGGATCCTGCAGGAAGGGGACCGTCTTGCGCAGGAAATCGGCCGGCGGCACGAAGTCGGCATCGAAGATCGCGATGTACTCGCCGCGCGCCGCCTTCGTCCCCTCCGCCAGCGCGCCCGCCTTGAAGCCGGAGCGGTCCGTCCGGTGCAGCAGCTTGATGTCGACACCCTCGCGCCGGTACTTGTCGACCAGATCGCGCGCGATCTCGGTCGTCGCGTCGGTCGAATCGTCGAGCACCTGGATTTCCAGACGGTCGCGGGGGTAGTCCAGCTGCGCGATGGTGTCGATCAGCCGGCTCACGACGTAGCGCTCGTTGAATATGGGAAGCTGCACGGTGACGAGGGGCATTTCGTGATCGGCGCGCGTCCACGCCGCCAGCACGGCCGCATCCTGCGCCAGCATCGCCTTCTTACGGTGGGCATGCAGCCCGACAAGGACGTAGCAGTAGGCCCCGAATATGCAGAAGTAGGCTGTCGCGAGGACCTGCATGGTCAAAGCGATACCAATCCCGACGCCCGCGAGAGTGACAGTCATTGAAACCTCCCCGGGCCGCCGGCAGGCCGCCGACGCCGCGCTGAGACTGGAACCGCATAATGATCGGAGAACCCGACCCCTATAGAGGGTAGGCAAACCGATGATTGCCAACAACCCCGATTTGAAAAAACAGCCGATCTTCCCTTCCTGACGACGGCGTGGCAAAATCCGACCGATCGGGCCTCGATTGAGCAGAAAAGTGCGCAGGCTTCTGGTTGGCTTCAGGGCTTGGCGGGACCGCAACCGCCTGTCGGACGGCATGACGCTGAAGGACCTGCTTTACGCCTACTTCAGCTACCCGGTGATCCAGCTTTACGTGGTGCTCGCAGCGGTTGCCCTGGCCGTCGCGCTGGCGCTTCACGGCAACTGGGCCATGCTGGCGCTCATCCTCATCCTGTCGCCGCTGGTCTACTCGCTGGTCGAGTACTTCTTCCACCGCTACGTGCTGCACAATCGGACGCTGTACCGGCACAAGGCGACGTCGGCGTTCTGGAAGCGCGTGCACTTCGATCATCATCAGGACCCCAGCGACTTCTCGGTCCTGTTCGGCGACCCGAAGACCACGCTGCCGCCCATATTCGTCATCGCCTCGCCGCTGGGCTACGTCTTCAACGGTTACGCGGGCAGCGCCATGGCGGTGTTCTGCGGCATCGTGCTGACGTCCGCCTATGAGTTCTGCCACCTCTACCAGCACCTGCCCTACGAGCCGCGCAGCGCCTACCTGCGGCGGCTCAAGAAGCGGCACCTGGCGCACCACTTCCACAACGAGACCGGAAACTTCGGCATCACCACCCATCTCTGGGACGTGGTTTTCGGCACCAACTACGACAGCGTTCGGGAACGGCCGCGCAGCGGCACCGTCAGGAACCTCGGCTATGCCGGCGAGGAAGCCGCGCGCTATCCCTGGGTGACGGAACTGGGCGCGGCCCGCAGCACGGAGCGTACGCCATGAGCGCCGGCATCCAAGCACAGACCGAACCGCATCCGGCTGCGCCGCCGGAAACCGCCGCTGTCGACATCGTCGCCGTCGACACGTCGAAGCTGCGCGAGGAATTCATCCGCGTTCCCTGGTCGCTCTATGGGAACGATCCCAGTTGGGTGCCGCCGCTGCTGGCCAACGAGCGCGACCGCCTTGGCCATGTCGAGCAGCTCGAGTTCCATGGCATGCGCCGCCGCTTCTGGCTTGCCCGGATGGAAGGACGCGCCGTCGGCCGCATCAGCGCGCAGATCAGGCCCCAGACCGGACCGGATGCGACCGGACATTTCGGCTGGATCGAGGCGATCGATTCCCACGCGGTCTTCGCCGCGCTGTTCGCTGCCGCCGAAACCTGGCTCGCCGAGCAGGGCGCCGTGCGCAGCATGGGACCGTTCAATTCGTCCATCAACGAGGAATGCGGCGTGCTGGTCGACGGCTTCGACACGCCTCCCATGATCATGATGCCCCATTCGCCTCCCTATTACGGGCCGCGGATCGAGCAGCTGGGGTATCGCAAGGAAATGGACCTGCTGGCCTTCAAGATCGACGTGGAGAAACCCCTGCCGGCACGCCTGGAAAAGCTGAAATCCTGGGTGACGGCGGATCCGGCGGTCCGTCTGCGCATGCCTGACTACCGGCGGTTCGAGGACGAGATCAGGACCGTCCTCGACCTGTTCAACGACGCCTGGTCGGGCAACTGGGGCTTCGAGCCGTTCTCCGAATCCGAAATCGGCGACCTGGCGCGCTCGCTGAAGCCGCTGCTGCCGCCGCAGGCCGTCTGCATCGCCGAGCATGAGGGCCGGCCGGTTGCCTTCGCCCTTGGACTGCCCAACCTGAACGAAATGGCCCGCGACCTGAACGGTCGCCTGCTGCCGTTCGGCTGGGCCAAGCTGCTCTTCCGCATCAAGACCGGGCGCTTCACCAGCGGCCGCCTGGCGTTGATGGGAGTGCGCAAGGAATTCCAGTCCACGCCCATGGGCGCGGCACTCGCCATCTCGGTCATCGAACGGCTGCGGGGCGCCTGCCTCGAGCACGGCGTCTACAACGTAGAACTGTCCTGGGTGCTGGAGACCAACCGTCGGGTCCGCAGCATCATTGAGGCGTTCGGCGCCGACGCCTACAAGAAATACCGGCTCTATTCACACCAGATCGCGTAGCGACGCAGCGCGGGAACCATAAACCGGTAGACGATAGTTTATATACGTACATATAATTACTCGATCAGGAGCGGGCAGGACGCGAGACTCTCCGTGGGCACACCGGCACAGAAGAAGGCTCCTCGGCGCACGCAGGAGGACCGCTCGGCGGAATCCTCGGCGGCGATGTTGCAGGCGGCCGTGGAACTGTTCGCGGAACAGGGTTCGCGCGTGTCCCTGATGGAGATCGGCCGCCGCTCCGGCTTCAGCCACGGGCTCGTGCTGGCCCGTTTCGGCTCCAAGGCGGAACTGATCCGGACCGTCACCAAGGCGATCCAGAAGGACTTCGCGCGCACGGTCGCCGCCTCGGCCGAGAACAAGAAGGGACTGGCCGCCCTCACGGCCACCATCGACGCTTTCTTCCGCCAGCATGAGAGCCGCCGGATCATGGGGCGGGCCTTCGTGGTGCTGCTCGGCGAGGCGGTCGGTCCCAACACGGAAATCCGCGAAGTCTTCGTCGCCGCCGACCAGGCGTTCCGGGACTTCGTGGCGCGCTCACTGAACGACGCCAAGACGCTGCGCGAGATCGACGACGATGTGCCGTCGGATGCCGTCGCCGTGGTGATCGTCGGCACGCTGCGCGGCATCGCCCTGCAGCTGGCGGTGGGCGCCGGCGGCCTGGACATGGCGGCGGTCCGGGCGCAGACCCACGCCATGGTCCGCGCCCTGCTGACCGCCGCACCGCCGACCGGGGCGCGCCGATGACGGGGGACGCGGCCAGCCGGATTCCCTCGAATTCGGACGAGCAGCCGGTGCCGGGCCGGGCCGCTCTCGGCGACGTGGAGATCGCCTACGCGGAATGGCGTCCGCACCTGAAGGGCCGCGGCCCGACGCTGCTGTTCGTGCACGGCACCAGCTTCCACGGCCGGGTATGGGACGAGGTCGCCGCCGCCCTGCCCCGCTGGCACGCCATCGCCGTGGACCAGCGCGGCCACGGCCGCAGCACCGGAGAACCGGTCTCGCACTGGCGCGTGTTCGGCGAGGACCTAGCCGGCCTGGTGCGCGCACTCGACCTGCGGGACGTGGTTGGCGTCGCTCACTCCATGGGCGGCCATTCCATGATCGCCGGCGGTGCCGCCGTCCAGGACCGGTTCCGGCAAATGATCCTGATCGACCCCATGGTCGCGCCTCCGGCGGAATATGCTGGCGGACGGTCCTCCTTCCTGAAGCCAAGCGAGACGCATCCGGCGGCGAAGCGCAAGCGCCGCTTCGCCTCGCCCGAGGAGATGATCGAGCGGTTCCGCGACCGGGTGCCCTATTCCCTGTTCACGCCCGACACCCTGGACGCCTACTGCCGCCACGGCCTGCTGCCGGCCGCCGACGGCGACGGCTGGGAACTGGCCTGCGCGCCGGAGATGGAGGCGAGCGTCTACATGGCGAGCCGGACCAACGGTGCCATCTTCGACTCCATCCGCGCGCTCCAGACACCGGTTCTGGTGGTGCGGGCCGTGCACCGGCCGCGGGAAGGCGTCACCGACTTCACCGGCTCGCCCACATGGCCCGCCCTCGCCGGCCAGTTCGCCGACGGCCGGGACCTCTACCGACCGGAGCGTACCCATTTCCTGCCCATGGAAGCGCCGGCGGAGGTGGCGGAACTGGTCACCCGGGAATTAGAGGCCACCGGAGAATAGGCTGCGCCACGCCGGCACGGTTCACGATGCAACGGGAAGGACGACGGCATGAAACTCTACGACTTCAAGATGGCGCCGAACCCGCGCCGCGCGGTGATGTTCATGGCCGAGAAGGGGCTGGACATCCCGCGGGTCTCGGTGGACCTCGGCAGCCGCGCCCAGCTCAAGGAAGACTACGCGCGGGTCAATCCCATGCAGCAGGTGCCGGCGCTGGAACTGGACGACGGCACGGTGATCACCGAATCGGTCGCCATCTGCCAATACCTGGAGGAGTTGCACCCCGAGCCCAACCTGATGGGCCGCACGCCGCTAGAGCGGGCGCAGGTCACCATGTGGGAACGGCGCATGGAGCAGCAGGGCCTGATGGCGGTCTCGGAGGCGTTCCGCAACGACAACCCGTTCTTCGAGGGGCGCAGCCTGTCCGGCCCGGTGGACCTGGACCAGATTCCGGCGCTGGCCGAGCGGGGCCGCAAGCGCTTCTCCCACTTCATGCGCCAGCTCGACGGCTTCCTGGCCGACCGGCCCTATGTGGCGGGCGACCGCTTCACCTTCGCCGACATCACCGGCTTCATCGTCATCGACTTCGCCCGGGTCATCAAGATGCGCCCGCCGGAGGAACTGGCCAACCTCACCCGCTGGTACGCCGAGATCGGCAGCCGACCGAGCGCGAAGGCTTGATCAAGTGAGGGCGTGGGCCGGGTCGGGCTCGGTGGGCTGCTGCCGGTAGCACGCTGTGTCGTAGTAGTCCCGCAGCGCGCAGATCCGGCCGTCGCGGATTTCGACGACGCCGCAGATGTGGGGCGTCATCAGGTCGCGTCCGCGCCCGTCCCAGTGATGGTCGACCCGCTCGGTGAAGACCACATCGCCGCTGCTGGCGATGTGCAGCACGTCGGCGCTGAACGAGCGCATCCCCGCGAGGATGGGAATCATGCCGGCGAAGCCGCCCGAAGCCATGTGATCGAGCACCGCCTGCCTGCCCCGAAGCGTCGGAATGCCGCTGTTCGCCCAGACGAAATCGTCGGTGCACAGGGTCTCCAGCGCCTCGCGCAGGGTGCCGTCCTCCATGGCCTTGAAGATGCGAAGCGCCAGCCGCTCCCGATCGTTGCCCGCCTGTTCCAGATCAACCATGCGCCGCTCCCGCTGCCGCCTGCATCTGCCTTGTCTCCGTCCGCCGGACCTCAACCGTCATGCCGGTCATCACCGGCATGCGGTTGATCGCCTGCACGCCCTCGTCCGCGTCCACCAGCGCGTTGGTGGCCTCGAGCGGCCGCTCCGCCAGGCCGGGCCAGCAATGGCCGATGGACAGGACGCCGCGGCGCAGGTCCGCGTCCGGCTGCACCCGGGCGCCGATCGACACGCCGCCGCGCCCGATTTCGATGCTGTCGCCCGCCGTCAGCCCCAGCGCCGTCATGTCGTCCGGGTGAAGGTAGGCGGGATTGCCGCTCATGCGGCGCCAGGTGGCCGCGAAGTCGGCGCCGGTGGAGTTCATCGTCTCGCGGTGGCGGCGCACCGTCAGTTGAAAGCACGGCGGCTCCGCCTCCGGCCCGATGGACACCGCCATCTGCCCGCCGAGGCTCTTCAGCTCTTCGGCCACATCGGCCGACAGGAGCTGGAACCGGGCATCGGTCGTCCGCGGGCCCGCTAGAACGGCCTCGCCCCGATGAAACCCGCCCGCCTCCGCTTCCCGCACCGCCAAGACGGCCGCCGGGTCGCCCATGGCGAGAATGGCGAGCACATCGTCGGTCGACGGCGCCACATCCATGGGCAGGTCCCGCCCGGCGAAGCGGAGCGGCACGCCGGCGGCGCGGGCGATCGCCCACAGGGCATACCAGTCGTCCACCACGTCCGATCCGTCCGGCGGCGGCACCAGCGCGGGCGTCCAGTGGGCGAACGGCACCGGGAACATCCGCTCGAGGAAGCCGGTATGGTCCGGCCGCTCGTATTGCAGCCGGGGCGCGACGACATAGTCGGCGAGCCTGGCGGTCGCGGTCATCCGTGGATCGATCACGACCAGCAGGTCGAGCGCCGACAGCGCCTCCACGGCGCGCACCTGGTCCGGCAGGGCGACCGCCAGATTGCCGCCGACGCAGATCAGGGCGCGGATGCGGCTTGCTCCGGCATCGAGGATCTCGTCGGCGATGACGGCCGACATCATGCCGCCCTTGATCCGCCCCAGCCCATGCACCGTCGACCTGGGACCGCTCTCCCATTCCCGGTGGGCCGGCACCACCTCCGCGCGGGGCGCGCGACGGGGCTGCAGGACGCCCGGATTGCCGACCGCCTCGCCCTCGCGGGGAAACCGGCCGCAGACCACGTTGAGAGCCTGGATCAGATGCTCGGCCAGGTTGGAATGGCGCGCCATGTCGGGGCCGGTGCCGCTGCCGGCCATGCCGGACCGGCTGTCGCGGGCGAACAGCGCCGCCGCGGCGACGATGTCCTCCGGCGCCACGCCGATCCAGTCGGCGCACCGCTCGGGCGCGAAGGGTTCGACCGCCGCCTTCAAGTCGTCCAGGCCGTCGACATAATCGGCGCAGAACGGCGCGTCGTGCCAGCCCTCCCGCAGGATGACGTGGAGCATCGCCGCCGCCAGCTCGCCGTCGCGGCCCGGCCTGGGCTGCAGGAAGATGTCGGCGAACCGGGCGGTCTCCGTGCGCCGCGGGTCGATAACGATGAATTTCATGCCGCGGTCGCGCGCCTGCTTCATGGTCTTGACCGGATCGGCGAACGCGAACTGGTTGGCGCCGGCGCCGGCGACCATGGACACCAGCGGGTTGGAGCCGACGAACATCCAGACGTCGGCCTCGGCGAAGCGCTGCGGGCCGGCGTCCCAGTTTCCCATGCGCGCCTCGGCGATCCACTTGGCCGACTGGTCGATGGTCATGGTGGTGAAGCTGCGCGGCGTGCCCAGGCCGGCCGCTAAGGCCGCCACCATCATCGGCGCGGGCGTGCTGAAGAGGCTCTGGGTGCCGGTGAAGAACGCGACGGACTCAGGGCCATGCTCGGCGACGACCGCCGCGAGACGCCTGCCGATCTCGTCGAGGATGTCACCGGACGGCGCGGGCTCGAAACGGTCGTCCCGCCGCCGCAGCGACCGCAACAGGCGCGCGGCGCCGTAATGCTGCTCGACGGCCTGCAGACCCTTGAAGCACGCGTAGCCGCGGCTCAGCGGATCGTCCCGGTCGCCGCGGACATCGGCGACCCGGCCATCCTCGATGGTGACCCGCATGCCGCAGAAACCCTGGCAGATGCGGCAGTAGGACCTGACAGTGCGCGCCTCGGACATTCCGTCTCCCCCGTGCGGAGGAGAAGGTTAGACGCTCGGAGGACGGTTGGCCATGCGCTTCGGGCCGAAGCCTCGCATGACCGGGGATCTCAGCGCCGGCCCTTGGCGTAGTCGGTCTCGACCCGCTCCATCCACCGCTCGACGGAGTGGTTGAGCGCCTGCCAGTCGCGGTGCAGGTCCTCCTTCACGTCCTCCCAGGTGGTCTCGTAGGCGCCCGTGATCCGGCGGCGCAGGACGCGCGCCTCCTCCTGGAGGGCCTCCGCCTGTTCTTCGTGCTGACCGCGCAGGCCGCGCTCGGAGCGGACAGCGGCGATCCGCCCTTCGAGATCATCGATACGCTTGTGGAGATCGGCGGCAGGATCGTTCGTCGTCATCGGGTGTTCGGGCTCCATACGGATGGGCAGGTAACGACCATTCTATACCTCGCCTCCCGGGGCGGCTTGCAAGCATTATGCTGCCTCAGGCTCCATGCAGGGAACGGTGGGATCGCTCGAGGTGACGCGCGTGGCGCCGGGGACCGAACCGCACCAGCCGGTAGACCCAGACCTTGGCGACGTTGTTGATCAGCAGCCAGGCGAGCGCGTAGGCCCAGATTCCGAGCGCGTACTCCCAGCCGATCGGCTGGACGAACCAGCCATAGACCGCCGCCAGGGTTCCGACGATCTGCGTCGTCTCCGCGGCGACGAACAGCCTCCAGTTGGGCCAGGGCCGCTGCCAGAACCATCCCTCGTTGCGGGTGAGGTAGATGGTGAGATGCCCGGCCACCAGCAGCTTGAGGAAGATCAGCGTCTGGATGGTCGGCCGGTCGAGGCCGAGGTGCCGTTCGGCGAACCAGAACAGCAGGAAGGACGCGACCACGCCCATCAGGCCGAGAACGGTGCTCAGCGTCAGCACGCGGTGCATGTCCCAGCGGACCGGCCTGGGCGCGATGGCGACGTTGTCGTAGGCGATCATCATGATCGGAAAATCGTTGAGGATCGCCAGCAGCACGATCATCACCGCGGTCACCGGATAGAAGTCGAAGACCAGGATCGACAGGGTCATGAACAGCAGCACGCGGACCGTCTCGGCGATCCGGAACGTGGCGTATCCGGTCATGCGCTCGAAGATCCGGCGCGCCTCCTCGACCGCCCGGGCGATGACCGACAGCCCCGGCGCCGTCAGCACCAGGTCGGCGGCGGCCCGCGCCGCGTCGGTCGCCCCCTCGACGGCGATGCCGATGTCGGCCTGCTTGAGCGCCGGCGCGTCGTTCACGCCGTCGCCGGTCATGCCGACGATGTGCCCGGCCTGCTGCAGCGCCCTGACGATCTTGAACTTGTGCTCGGGGAAGACCTCCGCGAAGCCGCCGGCCGCCTCGATCCGCGCGCCGTCGCCATCCCCGTCGCCGTCCTTGCCGCCAAAGACGTCCCGCGCCGAGACGATATTCGGATCGAGCCCCAGCTTCCTGGATATCTCCCGGCCGATGGCGACGTGGTCGCCCGTCACCATCCGCACGCTCAGGCCCATGCGCTTGGCGATGGCGATGGTCTCGGCCGAGTCCTCGCGCGGCGGGTCGAACAGCGACACCAGGCCGAGATAGTGCCATGTCGAGCCGTCCCCGGAACGCGCCACGCCGAGGGACCGGTAACCGCGCCCGGCCAGTTCGTCGGTCGCGGCGGACACCTTGGCCGCCGTCTCCGGGTCGAGCTTGACCAGGTCGAGGATCACCTGCGGCGCGCCCTTGGCCACATGGAAGGTGCCGCCGCTGCCACTGACCGTCGCCTCGGCGCGCTTCCTGACGGGATCGAACGGATCCAGCGCTTCGATCCGGTAGCCGTCCAGGAGCTCCGGGTGCGGAAGGCCGGCGAGGATCGCCGCGTCGATGGGATCGGGCGCGTCGCGCGCGCAGCTCAGGGCCGCCGCCAGCAGCAGCTCGTCGGCATCGTGGGCGCCGATCAGGACGGGGGCGCCGAGCGTGAGCCTGTTCTGGGTCAACGTCCCCGTCTTGTCCGAGCACAGGATGTCCATGCCTGCCATCTCCTCGATGGAGACGAGCCGGGAGACGATGGCCTTCATGCCCGCGAGGGTGGAGGCGCCCACCGCCATGGTGACCGACAGAACCGCCGGCAGGGCGACGGGAATGGCGGCCACCGTCAGGATCAGCGCGAACAGCAGGGTGTCGACGATCGGGCTGCGGCGGAACAGGGCGGCGACGACGATGACCGCCACCAGCGCCAGCGTCGTCAGGATGAGGAAATTGCCGATCCGCAGGACCGCCTGCTGGAAGTGGGAGCGCTGTTCCGCCGTCTCCACCAGCCCGGCGGTCTTGCCGAAGAAGGTGTTCATGCCCGTGGCGGTCACCACGGCGCGCATCTCGCCCTGGCGGACGATGGAGCCGGAATAGGCGGTGTCGCCCGCCTTCTTGTCCACCGGCAGGGATTCGCCGGTCAGCGCGGACTGGTCGACGCTCAGATAGGGACCGCTCCGCAGGTCCAGATCGGCGGGAACGATGTCGCCGAGCTTCACGGCCACCACGTCTCCCGGCACCAGACTCCGGGCCTCGATGTCCTGCCACCGGCCGTCGCGGAGCACCCGCGCCCGGGGCGCGAGGCGGCGCTTCAGCGCCTCGATGGCGTTGTCGGCCTTGGCCTCCTCCCAGAAGCCCACACCGGCGTTGAGCAGCAGCATCACCATGATGATGACGAAGTCTTCCCAGTGCCGCACGGCGGCCGACAGCACCGCGGCAATCTCGATCATCCACGGGATCGGACCCCAGAAATAGCCGAGAAGCCTGGCGAGGAGGCTGACCCGCTTTTCGCGGATCGCGTTCTCGCCGTACTGGGCGAGCAGCCGCCCGGCCTGGTCGCTCGTCAGGCCGACCGTCGCGGCGCCATCGCCTGGCCCCGGTGCGGACTCGTCGGACGCCGCAGCACCCATCGGCTGCCCCCATGATCGTTACGACATTAAAGGTCGTGGGCTGCCGACCGTTTTCAACCGTCGCGCGGCAGACCTGCTATGCGGTCCCGGGCTTCCAGCGGGCGAACGGCAACCGTCGGACGCGCGTGCCGGTGAGCGCCGCCACGGCATTCGCGATCGCCGGCGCCACGGGCGGCACGCCCGGTTCGCCGACGCCGGTCGGCGCCTCGTCGCTTTCGACGATGTGCACCTCGACAGCGGGCATCCGGTCGATCCGCAGCACCTGGAAGGCGTCGAAGTTGCGCTCCACGGCGGCACCCTTGTCGAGGGTCAATTCCGACAGCAGCGCCGCCGAGAGGCCGAAGCCGACCCCGCCTTCCATCTGCGCCCGGACGATGTCGGGGTTGACGACCCGCCCGCAATCGACCGCGACCACGACCCGCCGGACGCGGATCGTTCCGTCGTCGTCCAGCCCCAGTTCGACGACCTGGGCAACGCTGGTGTTGAACGTCCGGTGGACGGCGACGCCGCGGGCAACACCGTCCGGAAGCGCCGAGCCCCAGTTCGCCTGTTCGGCGGCAAGCCTCAGCACGCCGGCATGCCGGGGCTGCTCGGTCAACAGGGCCAGCCGGAACTCGACCGGGTCCCGGCCGGCAAGCCCGGCCAGTTCGTCCATCACGGTTTCCATGGCGTAGGCCGTATGCGAATTGCCCACCGACCGCCAGACATGCACCGGCACTTCCGGCCCCGGCGAGTGCAGGTCCACCTGCAGGTTGGGAATGGCGTAGGGCGTGTTGGCGGCGCCCTCCACGGAAGAATCGTCCACCCCGTCCTTCATGGCGGCGGCAGCCGCCGGAGACGCGGAATAGATGGACTGGCCGACGATGCGGTGGGACCAGCCGCAAAGCTTGCCCGCCGCGTCCACCCCGGCCCTCACGCGGTGGACGTAGAGCGGCCGGTAATATCCGGCGCGCATGTCGTCCTCGCGCATCCGCTGCAGCCGGATGGGCGCCGTGCCGCCGACGGCCTTCGCAACGCGCACCGCCTCCACGATGTGATCGCCGTCGAAGGTGCTGCGCCGTCCGAAGCTGCCGCCGGACGGCAGCGTGTGCAGGACGACCTTGTCGACCGGCAGCCCGGCGGCAGCGGCCATGTTGAGCTGGTCCATGGTCGGCGCCTGGTGGCCGGACCAGGTTTCCAGCGTTCCGTCGTGCAGCCAGGCGATGCAGTTCATGGGCTCCATGGCGGCGTGCGCCAGATAGGGAAACTCGAGAACCGCATCCACCGTCTTGACGGCGGCCGCAAGGCCCCCCGGCGGATCGCCGCGCCGCACCGCCACAGCGCCGGGCTTGTCCAGCAGCAGCCGGTATTCGGCAACCAGGTCGTCGCTGGAGCGCCGCTCCGCGCCGCTCTCGTCCCATTCCACGCGCAGCGCCTTGCGGCCCTTCAGGGCGGGCCAGGTGCCCTCTGCGACCACCGCCACCCCTTCCGGGATGCCCACCACGTGGCGCACGCCCTTGACGGCAAGCGCATCCGAGGCGTCGAAGGACTTGACCGTGGCCCCGAAGCGGGGCGGCTTGGCAGTCACCGCGGTCAGCAGGCCCGGCAGGTCCATGTCGATGGTGTAGGTTTCCTTGCCCGTGCTCTTCGCCGGGGAGTCGAGGCGGCCGACATGCTTGCCGATCAGGGTGAAGCGGTCGGGGCGCTTGAGGACGACGTCGTCGGGCGGTGGCAGGCGGGCGGCTGCCGAGGCGACATCACCGAAAACGGCACGACGGGCGCCTGCGGTGAGCACGCCTTTCGACACGGAAACGGAGTCCGCCGGCACGTTCCAGGCCTTGGCGGCGGCGGCGACCAGCATCGCCCGCGCCATCGCGCCCGCCCGGCGCATCTGGTCGTAGGAATTGGCGATCGAGTTCGATCCGCCCGTCGCCTGAATGCCGAAGAACAGGTTCTTGTAGAGGGCGAGGTCCGCAGGGGCGAACTCTGTCCGGATCTGCGACCAGTCCGCATCCATCTCGTCGGCCACCAGCGTGGCAAGCCCGGTCGTCACGCCCTGGCCCATCTCGAACTGCTTGATGACGACGGTCACCAGGTTGTCGGGCGACACCCGCACGAAAGCGTTGGGCGCGAACGGCGCCTCGCCGGCCATCACCCGGCCGCGACCGAGTCCCGACAGCGTTACGCCGATCACCAGCCCCGCGCCGCCGGCGCCCTTCAGAAAACCGCGCCGACTGATGCCCGCGTCGATCCCCATCCTGCGGCTCATGCCTTCAGCGCGGCGGCCGCCGCGCGGATCGCCGCCCGGATACGGAGATAGGTGGCGCAGCGGCAGATGTTGCCGCTCATGGCCCCGTCGATGTCCTCGTCGGTCGGTGCCGGCGTGCCTTCCAGCAGCGCGATGGCCGACATGATCTGGCCCGACTGGCAGTAGCCGCACTGCACCACGTCCAGCGCGATCCAGGCGTCGCGCACCGCCCGCGCCGCCGGCGACTCCAGGCCCTCGATGGTCGTGATCCTGGCGGTGCCGACGCCCTCCAGCGGCAGCACGCAGGACCGCACGGGCATGCCGTCCATATGGACCGTGCAGGCGCCGCAGGCGGAAATGCCGCAGCCGTACTTGGTGCCTTTCAGCCCCAGATGCTCGCGCAGCACCCAGAGCAGTGGCGTGTCGGGGTCCGCCTCGATGGCGACGCTGGCGCCGTTCACGTTGATATTGGTGGCCATGATCTGTCTTGCTGACGATGTTCCGCTGCCGGCCAAGCCGTAGCGAACAGCGCTGTCGGTTTCAATGCTTCCATCGGCTGGCTGCGGCTCAACCGCGAGGGCCGGGGATCGTAAGGGGCGCACAGAGTGGACCAATATCCTTACACCGTAAACAGTCCTGTGGGGCGCCGCACCCCGCTCAGGCGCCTCCCGGGACGAGAGCGGCCTCCACCTCCGCGAAGCGCGGCCCGCGGTTGCCGCGCATCAGCGAGGAGGCGATCCGGGCGTAAAGGCCTTCCACGTCGGTTTCCGGCGCGAGCTTGCCGGTCATGTGCAGGACGATGACGCCGTGGCTCGCTGCCCAGAACATCTCGGCCAGTTGCGCGGCGTCGCCCGCAAGCACGCCACGGCGGACGAGGATCTCGGTGGGCTGGGCCATGAAGCGGCGCGCCCGGTCGACCTGCTCGGCAAGGTCGGGAAAACCGCGGATGTCGGGCTGCGACAGCTCGAACATGATGCGGTAGGCCTCCGGCTCGGAAAGGGCGAATCGGAGATAGGCGCGGCCGATCGCGCCGGCCCGCGCCAGCTCGCCATCAGCCGCTTCAGCCGCCGACTCGCACAGGTCGGCGAGCCGCCGGAATGCATCGGCACGCACGGCGGCCAGGATGTCTTCCTTGCTGGCAAAATAGCTGTAGGGCGTCATCGGGCTGCAGCCCAGGTCGGACGCAAGTCCGCGCATGGTCACGCCGTCGGGTCCCAGCTGCGCGAACCGGTGCCGGACCGCTTCGCACAGCCTGGCCCGGAAGGCCTCCCTTTCGTCGGCCGTCAGCGCTCTCGACAAATCCATTACTCCGGTACGAGAGATCGACGTTACCCGTCTGGCACTTCCCTGACGAGCCGCTTCTGGAGGGCGCGACCGACCCGGGCAGCAGACAGACAACGCCGGATGCGACCGTTCCACGTGCTCCAGGTCGAACCGCAATCCAAAAGTAAAAAGCGTTCTATAATATTTATTTAGTAAACCGTACGGTCATATTGTTAAAACAATTAATCATTGATTATTGCAATTTCTGCGTCCTACACTTGGTTTAGTGGCTAGACCCTGAATCGGTCAGGCGGGTCGCGCGGTGGGACGCGCGACGATTTCCACCGAACCGAAGGGCAAGCCACATGGGGAGGAAGTCATGGAATCGCGTCACCTTGCGTGCGCCGTGCGTGCGGCGGTATGGGTAGCTCTCACTGTCATTCTCTCGGCCACCATCGCGCCCCATACGGGCCGGGCGGTCGAAACCGATCCAGGAAGTCGACCGCCGCCCAAACAGGCAGTACGCCTCGAGTCAGTCATGGTGACGGCACGAAAGACCGAGGAATCGGCACAGGACGTGCCGGTGGCCATGACGGCGGTCACCGCCGAACTGAAACTTTCGACCGTCCGCGATCTGCGCGACCTCAACGGCTACTCCGCAAACGTCCGGATCGACAGCAATCCGGAGCGCGCCGGGGCGGCCTCGATCACCATCCGCGGCATCAGCCCGACGCGCACCGACGATACCTCCCTCGACTCGCCCATCGCGGTGATGATCGACGGCATCTACCTCGGCACGCTGTCGGGCCAGGTGATCGACAATTTCGACATCGAGCGCATCGAGATCCTGCGCGGCCCGCAGGGCACCCTCTACGGCCGCAACACGGTCGGCGGCGTGCTCAACGTGGTGCGCACCCGCCCGACGGGAGAATATGGCGCCAAGTTGAAATACACCTACGGCCGCTGGAACCAGCAGGAGTTCCGCGCCGTCATCAACGCGCCGGTGGTACGCGACAAGCTCGCCGCCAAGGCGTTCTTCACCATCCAGGAGCGCGACGGCTGGTACCACAATACCTATCTCAACACCACCCAACCGCAGAGGGACTACAAGAACTACGGCCTGACCCTGCTGGCAACCCCGAACGACTGGTTCGAGGCGTTGCTGACCGTGGAACGCTTCGAGGACCGCAGCCAGGGCGGCGCCTACCTGACCAACTGGAACTTCGCGCCGGGCGTGTTCCCGCCGCCGACGGATCCCAGGGAATACGACTTCAGCGGCGGCTTCCTGGACTGTTTCCTGCCTGGCGCTTTCGGGTTGCAGAACGCGCCGTGCCGGACCCAGATTCCGTTCCCGAAGAAGTATAACGCCACCGACCTGCCCAATCCGGGCCGGGTGATCACCGACGCCTACACCCTCAACATGTCGGCGCGGCTGAGCGACGGACTGAAGCTCGTCTCGGTGACCGGCTACCGCAAGCAGCACGAATACCGGAAGTACGATTTCGACGGCTCGACCGCCGACTTCATCACCATCGAGCGCGACAACCACTTCAAGCAGTTCAGCGAGGAGCTGCGGCTGGAAGGCAACTGGGACACCTCGCTCGGCAAGATCAACGCGGTGGCCGGCGGCTACTACTACAACAGCAAGTTCGACCAGCGCTGGGTGACCGGTGGCGAATTCTGGCAATTCGTCTCGGCGCTGAGCGGCTACTCGCTGGCCACCAATACCTGGCTCAATCCAACCTATGCCGCCAAGACGGGATATGCCACGCCGGCGGCGGCCTGCCTGGCGCCGCGCCCCAATCCGGACGATCCGGGCTTCGATCCGACCGACCCGCTGTTCCAGGTGTTCGGCCAGGTCCGTTGCGATCCGGCCTGGGGCGACCAGCCCTACGGCCCGAAGGATCCCAACAAGCTGTTCGAGAGCCAGCGGACCAAGTCGGAAGCGGCGTTCGTCAACGTCGACTGGGAATTCATCCCCAACTGGACGGTGACCGCCGGCGTGCGCTGGACCAAGGAGAGCAAGCACTTCATCGGCGCCCAGGCCTACATCACGCCCCTCGACCGGGCCTACATCGACAACTTCCCCGAGTTCGCCGACCTGAAGAAGTCCTGGACCAACGTGTCGCCGAAGTTCGGCCTGTCGTGGAAGGCGACTCCGGACATCCTGTTCTACGCCTCCTACTCCAAGGGGTGGCACTCCGGTGGCTTCTTCGGCGTCAACCAGAACGTCTCCGACTTCCGTCGCGACCAGTACAATCCGGAGACTTCCCGCTCCATCGAGGTGGGCATGAAGGCCCAGTTCCTGGACAACCGGCTGCAGACCAACATCGCCCTGTTCCGGAACACCTTCAAGAACAAGCAGGAGTCGGTGGTCGCCTTCGACCAGACCACCAACACGGTCGTCACGGTCTTCAGCAACGTCGGCTCGGTGCGCTATCAGGGCGCCGAAGCCGAGGTGCAGGCGCTGGTCACCGAGAACCTGAACCTGTTCGGTACCGTCGGCCTGCTGGATCCGAAGTACACCCAGTTCATGACCGACGTGAATCCCCAGGACGGCTGCTGCACCATCGTCGACGCCACCTTCCTGACGCCGCGCAACGCGCCCAAGCTGACCTGGGGCGTCGGCGGCACCTACACCGTCCCGATCGGGCCGGGTGAACTGCAGCTGGGGGTCAAGTACAGCTACGTCAGCAAGGTGGAAGGCGATCTGGTCAATCTAGCGGCGGGCCGCATCCCGGCTCGGGAAAACCTGAACGCCTCGATCAGCTACTCCTGGGACAAGTACAAGGTCTCGGTGTTCGGCACCAACCTGACCAACGACCGCTTCGAGACGCCGGCGATCATCCAGCCGTTGTTCGCGGCCGGCACGGTGGGTCCGGGCCGAGCCTGGGGCATCGAGTTGAGCGCCGACTTCTAGAGGCGTGCCGAAGACCATGGCGCCGCAGCGGGACCCTGTCCTCGATGCGGCGCCAGGCCGTTGGCGCGGCGTCGGCGGCGCGATCCGGCTGGCGGCCATCCTGGACGCGGCCATGGCGGCCGCCATCGGCATGCCCTTCAACGTGGAGGCCGTCGCCTCCAGGTTCGGCGGCAGCAACGGCGACTACGGCACCCTCGCCGCCATCGAACTGCTGGCGGTGGCCGCCGGCTCCCTCGCCGGCGCGCGGCTGGCGGCCTGCGGCCCGCGGCCGATCGCTCTCGGCGCCATGCTCCTCGTGCTGCTCGCCAACATAGTCGCCACCATGGCCGGATCGATCGGCGCGCTGATGGCCATCCGTCTCGCGGCCGGCCTCGGCGGCGGCGTGGTCATCGCCGTGGTGATGTTCGCGGCCGGGCGCAGCGACCGGCCCCACATCGTCTTCGGCATCCTCAACAGCTCGGTGGGCGTGCTCGGGATCGTGATCTCCTTCGCGCTGTCCCGCCTCGTCGCCGCCCACGACATCCTGGGCGCCTACGGAACCTACGCCGCGCTGGCCCTGCTGTCGCTGCCCGCCATCGCGACGCTGTCGGTCGGTCGGAGCACCGGCGAGACGGAAAGCGTCGCCGGCGGCCCGCTCGGTCTCTGGCGCTGGGTGCCTCTGCTGGGTATCGGCATCGTGTTCCTGGGCCATTCGGCGCTCGCGGTCTTCATCGTCCGCATCGGCGTCGGCACCGGCGTGGCCATGGCGACCCTGGGCTACGTGTTCGTCGCCATCAGCGGCCTGTCCGTGCTGCTGCCGATGATCTCGGCCGTCTACGGCGTCCGCATGGCGCCGCTGCCGCTGGTCGCCGGGCTGCTCGGGCTGCTGGCGGTGGCGGCCAACGTGATGGCCAACGCGGGCGACCTGGCCGTGTTCGCCCTGGGCTGCACGGTCTACGCCGTGCTGCCGACGGCGATGATGCCGGTCGTGCTGACGACGTTCGCCCGGCGGGACCCGAGCGGCCGGCTGACCGGCACGCACCCCGCCTTCGTCACGTTCGGTGGAGCGGTCGCGCCGCTGATCAGCGGGCGGATCGTCGATCTCGGTGGCTACGGCGCGGTCGCCTGGATGTCCAGCCTGTGCTTCCTGCTGGGCGGCACGCTGCTGGCCGGCACGCTGCGGTCGCCGGCTTCCGAGGCACGCCCCGAAGAGGCTCCCGGCCCGATTCCGGCACCCGGCGCCGGGTTCGGCGAGCGCTCGCCCGATATTCAGTGACGAAAGAAGCCGCCGCTACGGTGCGGCGGCGGCCAGGGGAATTTCCGGTTGCGGCTGGAACAGCGTCGCCGCCGCCGCGAAGTTGGCGACGTCGCGGAAGCTGATCTCCCTGTCTTCCCGCAGCGCGGCGATGTCGCGCATGTCGCCGCCGGAGACGAAGCGCTTCGCCCAGTCCTCCTTCAGGTCGATGTCGTCGCCGAAGATCTTGCTGATCCGGGTCATCGCCGCGTCGAGCGCGCTCATGTCCGCAGCCTGCAACGCCTCCCGGACGGCGATCTCCAGGTCGGCGCCCCGCTTGCCGCGCAGATAGTAGGTGATACGGGCCAGTTCCTCATGGCTGAGCCGGGCGGGAACGACGGCCAGGGTATGGGGCGCCGGCGAGTCGGCCGTCTCGAAGGTCATGCGGCTGCCGGACACGGTGACCGAGGCCTTGTCGATGGAGAACGCCCGGGCGACCACCGTCAGCAGGTCACCCTGGGCAGCGACGCCGAGGCTGCCGGAAAAGCTGCCGGAAAGGCCGAACCGGACCTGGCCGTGCAGCACCTCAGCCACCAGGAAGAGGCCGCCCGCGCGGCCGGAGAGAAGGTCGCCGATCACCTTGCAATCGGGATTGTCCCGCGCCCAGTGGTCGAGCGCCGCCGCATCCGGCTCGAACCGGTCGACGGCCAGCGGGTTGACGGTGAGGGAGACGGTCTTTGCCATGGCGAGGCGGCCGTCGGCCTCCACCTCGGCGATCTGCCGGTCGATGGCCTTGCCGCCGACCTTCACGTCAAGGTTGGACGAGACGGCCAACCCCTGGCTGTAGCCGGGAAGCGCCACGTAGTTGCCCGCCTTCTGTCCGGTACGGCCGTAGCACGTCCTGTAGGACAGCAGCCGCACCTCGTTGAGCTGCAGCACGTCACCCGGAAAGACCGGGTTGGCGCGGAAGACGGGGAAGGCCTGGTAGTTGGACAGGAACAGCTTGACCAGCGCGGCGCGGTACTGGTTGGTGCCGGCCTGCGCCGGAAGCGGCAGCACGGCGAGCGTCAGCAGCAACGACAGCAAGGCGAACGGTCGCATGGCGCATCCCTCCCGGCGCGTGACGGCACCACTCTACCGCAAACGGGGCGGGAACCCTATCCCGAGACGCGCTGGCGCCGGTCAGACGTTCTCCTCTCCGTCCGGCTCGGCGGCGCCCGACGACCGCACCAGGCCCAGGATGTTCTGCTTCACCCGCGCCAGGGTTTCCTCGGTGACGCGCAGGTCGGCCTCGGAGACGCCGGCGAGAATGCTGGCGTTGAGTGCGTTGCCGACGCCCTGCATGAGCGCGATCGTGTCGTAGCCCTTGCCGGTGATGAACACCCGCCAGGCCCGCCGGTCGGCCGGGTCCGGCCGCCGCTCCACGTGGCCGCTGGACTCCAGCCGGTCCACCAGTCCGCCGACGGTGACCTTGCCCACGTCGAGCAGTCGGGCGAGGTCCACCTGGGTGACGCCGTTGTTGCCGCCGCGCGACAGCATGGCCAGCACCGACCACTGGGAGCGGGTCACGTCGAGCGGTTTCATTTCCTGGTCGAACAGGGTGCGGCGCAGGCGCGACACGTCGTGCACGAGGAAACCGAAGCGGAACGGTTTGGCGCTGGGCCTCGCGTCGTCCGGCGCCGGCGAGTTGTCCTTCACCGCCCTGGGCATGGCGGGCCTTTCATGGCGGCGGGCAAGGGCTTCATCAGCGGTATTTCTCATGGGTGGCGAGCGTGCGGCGCGCCTGGTTGAGATGGGGGATGTCGAGCATCCGGCCGTCGAGCTGGACGGTGCCGGCGTCGGGCTCGGCCTCGAAGGCGGCGATGACTCGGCGCGCGCCGTCGACTTCCGCCACCGACGGCGTGAACGCCTCGTTGATCGCCGCGACCTGGGAGGGATGGATGGCGATGCGGCCGCTGAAGCCCTCCGCCCGCGCCGCCCGCGACGACGCCAGCAGCCCGTCCGGATCGCCGAAGTCCACATAGAGCGTCTCGACCGCCTCCACGCCGGCGGCATGGGCGCCCAGCAGGGTGAGCGAGCGCACCAGCCGGTAGGTGAGCGTCCACTCTCCGTCGGGCCCCAGGTTGCCGCTGGCGCCGATGGCCGAGCTCAGGTCCTCGGCGCCCCAGGTCAGCCCGTAGAGCCGCTCCAGCCGGGCGGCGGCATAGTCGCCCAGGGCGAACGGCGCCTTCGCCGTCTCCGTGGCGACGGGCAGGATGCGGATGCCGCCGCGCTCCAGGCCGGCCTGGACCTCGAGCGCGTCCAGGTAATGGCTCAGGCGCGCCACGTCCGCCGGGCCGTCGGCCTTGGGGATCATGATCCCGTCGGGCGCGGCGGGCACCACCGCCGCCAGGTCGGCCAGCGCCTCGGGCGTCGCCAGCGGGTTGATGCGGACCCAAAGCTGCGCCTGCCGCGCCGCCGGAGGCCGGGCGGCGAGGAAAGCCGGAACCATCTCCCGCGCCGCCGGCTTGCGGGCGGGCGCAACCGCGTCCTCCAGGTCGAGGATCAGCGCGTCGGCGCCCAGCGCGTCTGCCTTGCCCAGCTTCTTCTCGCTGTCGCCGGGGACGAACATGAAGGAGCGGATGGTCACGGCGCCGGCCTCTTGCGCTGCAGGCCTGAACGCCGGCAATGGGCGACCAGCTCGCCGCGCTGGTTGAAGGCCTGGTGGAGGAAGGTGACGATGCCCTGGTCCGGCCGGGACCGGCTGTCGCGCAGCTCGACGACCTCGGTCTCGATGCGCAGCGTGTCGCCGACGAAGACCGGCCGGGGAAAACGCACCTCGTCCCAGCCCAGATTGGCCACGGCCGTGCCCAGCGTGGTGTCGCCCACCGAGATGCCGACCATCAGGCCGAGGGTAAAGCAGCTGTTCACCAGCCGCTGGCCGTATTCGGTCTGGGTGCGGCAATATTCCTCGTCCAGGTGCAGCAGCGCCGGATTGTGGGTGAGCGCGCTGAAGATCAGGTTGTCGGCCTCGGTCACGGTCCGGCTGATCGGGTGCTCGAAGCGCTGGCCGACCCGGAGTTCGTCGAAATACAAGCCTGGCATGGTCTGCTCCCTTCCCCGCCGGACCAACTCACAGAATGAACGAAGCGTGGCCCGCCCAATAGCGCTCCTTGAGCACCCGCTTGAGCAGCTTGCCGGCGTCGCTGCGCGGCAGCTCGGCGGCGAAGTCGACGGACCGTGGACACTTGATGGGGCTGAGACGCGCCCGGCAATAGGCGACCAGCTCGGCGGCGAGCGCGTCCGGATCGGCGGGCGGAGTGCGCGGCACCACGACGGCCTTCACTTGCTCGCCGAACTCCTCGTCGGGCACGCCGATGACGGCGACGTCGCCGACCATGGGATGACCGATCAGCACGTTCTCCGCCTCCTGCGGATAGATGTTCACGCCGCCGCTGACAATCATGTTGGCGTAGCGGTCGGTGAGGTAGAGATAGCCGTCCTCATCCACGTAGCCCACGTCGCCGAAGGTGGCGAACCCCTCGGCGTCATGGGTCGGCGCGTCGCCGCCGCTGTCGCCGTGATAGGCGAAGCGGTAGCCGTTGTTGAAGAATACGCGGCCGGTCCGGCCCGGGCCGAGGACGGTGCCGTCCTCGTCAAGGATGCGCAGCCGCGAGCCGGCGGCGGGACGGCCGACCGAGCCTGGATGGGCCAGCCATTCCTCCGGCGAGATGGTGGCGTAGCCCAGACCCTCGGTGCCGCCATAGACCTCGTAGATCACCGGTCCCCACCAGTCGATCATCGCCTGCTTGACGCTGGGGGCGCAGGGTGCGCCGCCATGGACGGTAGCCTCCATGCTCGACAGGTCGTAGCGGCGCCGCTCCGCCTCGGCGAGGCGGAGCATGCGGATGAACATGGTCGGGACGAAGAAGCCGTGGGTCGCCCGATAACGTTCGATGGCGGCGAGCGTGGCCAGCGGATCGAAGGCGCGGAACCCAATGGCCGTGCCGCCGAGACGCTGGACCGCCATCATCATGCGCAGCGGCGCCGCGTGGTAGAACGGGCCGGGATTGACGAAGACCATGCCCTCCCGGAAGCCGAAATCGCGCTCCAGCAGCGCCTGCCGGCGCGGCGGCTCCTCCGGCGGCGCGTCCGTCAGCGGCACCTTGACGCCCTTCGGCCGGCCCGTGGTGCCGGACGAATAGAGCATGGAGGCGCCGCGCGTCCGGTCCGGCAGCGGCGTCGACGGCTGGCGGACCAGGGCTTCCTCGTAGGAGGCGAAGGGCGGCCGGGCGCCGTCGACCATCAGCAGCGACAGCGTGCCCTCGAGCCGCGCCGCCAGCGCATTGGCGCGTTCGGCCAGCGCCGCGCTCGACACCAGCAGGCGGGCACCGCTGTTGCGCACTAGGTAGACGAGGTCGTCCAAGGTGAGCTGGGTGCTGACGCATACGTAGTAGAGCCCGGCCTCCTTGGCGGCCCAGCACAGCTCGGGATAGCGGATGTGGTTCTCCAGCAGGAAGGCGACGGTGTCGCCGCGCCGCAGCCCCAGCTCCCGGAACAGGTGCGCCGCCCGGTTGGCGCGCTCCGCCAGCATCCCGTAGGTCAGCACCTCGCCGCCTTCGGCCATGATCAGCGCCGGCCGGTCCGGATGGCGCGCCGCGATCTGGGCGGGATGGGACATGGGCCGGATGCTCACGTGAAAGACCTCGGGCTCAGGGATCGAGCCAGACATCCCGGTCGATGCCCGCGTTCGACCGGGCGTGCTTGACGATCCCGGAGATCCGCGGGCCCAGTTCGGCGGGATCCTTGGAGGCGGGCGCGATCGGCCCGTGCTGCCAGCTCTCGGCCACCGTGTAGCCGCCGCCCCAGGCCTCGAACACCCGGCCGCTGACGTTCCGGGATTCCGGGCTGGCCAGCCAGGTGACCAGCGCGGCGATCCACTCCGGCCGGCGCCGTTCCTCCTCCTCCGGCGTCCATTCCCTCAGCCCCTCGGTCAGCCTTGTGTTGGCGCGGGGCGCCAGCGCGTTGACGGTGACGCCGTAGCGCTGCAGCTCGCGGGCCGCCACCAGCGAGAAGGTGGCGATGCCGGCCTTGGCGGCGGCGTAGTTGGCCTGGCCGATATTGGCGAACAGGGCGGAATGGGAGGTGGTGTTGATCACCCGCGCGTCGACCGGATTGCCGGTCTTGTGCTGCAGCCGCCAGTAGTTGGCCGCATGGTGGGTGGGCGCGAAGGTGCCCTTGAGGTGCACCCGGATGATGGTGTCCCACTCGTCTTCGGTCATGTTGACCAGCATCCGGTCGCGCAGGATCCCGGCGTTGTTGATCAGCACGTCGAGCCGCCCGAACGCGTCGACGGCGGCGCGGATCATCCGCTCGGCGCCCTCCCAGTCGGCCACGTCGGTGGTGTCGGCGACGGCCTCGCCGCCCATGGCGCGGATCTCGTCGGCCACCTGCTGCGCCGGGGCCTGGTCGGCGCCCATGCCGTCGGACGCGGAGCCCAGGTCGTTGACCAGTACCTTTGCGCCGTGGCGCGCCAGCATCAGGGCATAGGCGCGGCCGACGCCGCGGCCGGCGCCGGTGACGATCGCAACCCGGTCCTTGCACAGGCTCATGGATACTCCCCTTTTTTCATCGGTCCGAAGCGGCTCCCCGGCGGCCGCCCGTGAAGTAATATATTAGCGTACCATTAACATGTACATCTATCGGCGCGGGCGCCGCCGTGTGGAGTCCTAAAGCCAGACTTCGGGCGGACGATCCTGCCCCGCGCAGCCGCGCAGCATGGCCTCGGCAGAAAACGGCATGGCCAGATTGCCCGCGGCATCGACGGCGATGAGGCCGCCTTCCCCGCCCATGCCGGCGATCTCGTCGATCACCGCCCGGGCGGCCGACGACAGCTCCTCACCGCCGTAGCGAAGCCTCGACGCGACAGCCGCCGCGGCCGTCGCGCGGATGAAATATTCCCCGTCCCCGGTGGCCGAGACGGCGCAGACGCCGTTCTCGGCGTAGGTGCCGGCGCCGACCAGCGGCGTGTCCCCGACGCGGCCGACCCGCTTGCCGGTCATGCCGCCGGTGGAGGTGGCCGCGGCGAGGTTGCCGCTGCGGTCCAGCGCGACCGCGCCGACCGTGCCCTTGGACGAGCCGTCCTCCGGCACGGCGCCCTGTCGCCTGCGGGCGAGTTCACGACGGCGCTGCGGCGTGATGAAGTAGTCCGGCGACATGAGCGCCACTCCCCGCTCCGCGGCGAAGCGCTCGGCGCCATCGCCGACGAGCAGCACGTGGGGGCTCGACCGCATCACCTCGCGGGCCAGGTCGACGGGATTGCAAACGGTGCGGACCGCCGCCACCGCGCCCGCCGCCCGGTCGGCGCCGTTCATCAGCGCCGCGTCCAGTTCGACGAAGCCGTCCTCGTTCAGCACCGAGCCGCGGCCCGCGTTGAGCAGCGGGCAATCCTCCATGACCCTGACGGCGCGTTGCACGGCGTCGAGGGCCTGGCCGCCGGCCCGCAGGATTTCGGCGCCG
Organism: Alphaproteobacteria bacterium; assembly: GCA_016124315.1. Lineage (GTDB taxonomy): Bacteria > Pseudomonadota > Alphaproteobacteria > SMXS01 > SMXS01 > RI-34. The sequence continues at coordinate 45,471 of WGNW01000020.1, read as the reverse complement.
TCAGACAGGGCCCGGCGCAGCGCCGCCCGCATCTCCTCAAGCTCGCCGCCGTTCGCCTCTCGCCTCAACCGCCCGGCGCCGCCGTGGCAGACCAGCACCCATCGTCCGTTCCCGTTCGCGCCTTCCATGACCGTCGCTCCTTCGGGGCCGCGCCTTCGCCCTTTCGCGTTTGACTCGCCGGCGATCCGCAATCAACATGAACAAAACACGAACAAGGAGTCGTCGATGTACGGAACCCAGATGCTTGGCGAGGACGATATCCAGCAGACCCTGGCGGGCCTGCGGCGCGGCCGGGAGGCGCTCGCCGCGCTGCGCCGGCGCACGCCCTGCGACAGCCCGCTCTACGCCCAGACCCGCTACGTGATCACCGCCATCGACGGCATGGCCGAGACGCTGACCGGCGATCCTGAATATTTCTGGCTGCCCGTCCGTCGCGGCTGAGCCGCCTCCGGACTACCGGACGGCTGGCTCGAAGCGCATGTGGATCTGCTTGAGCGCCCGCAGCCAGAAGCCCGGCAGGTGGGTGTAGTCGTCCTTCTCGGGCACCGGCCGGATGTTGTCGAGCCGGTCGAGCAGCGCGTTCCAGGCGAGGTTCTGCTCGAACCGGCTGAGCGCGGCGCCGGGGCAGATGTGCTCGCCGATGCCGAAGGCCAGGTGCGCCGCCGAGGCGCGGCGATTGAGGTCCGGCCGCTCCGGATCCGGATAACGCTCGGGATCGCGGTTGCCGGCGCCGTAGCGCACGTGGACGACCGCGCCCTTGGGAATGTCGACGCCGCGCAGCGACACGTCCTCGGCGGCGATGCGCATCAGCCCCTGGGTGGGCGATTCGATGCGCAGCGCCTCCTCGACGAAGATGCGCACCTTGGAGCGGTCCGCCTTCAGCTCCTCGTACACGTCCGGGTAGCGGAACAGCAGCCAGAGTCCGCTGGCCAGCGCGAAGGTGGTGGTCTCGTTGCCGCCGGTGAGCAGGTGATCGCTGATGCCGATGATCTCCGGGTCGGTCAGCTTGCGGCTCTCGCCGGTGAGCGGATCGTCGTAGTCGGTGGTCGCCAGGTGGCTGATCACGTCGTCCGTCGGATTGCCGCGCTTCCGCTGGATGGTCTCGTGGATGTAGTGCTGGAACTCGATATGGGTGCGGACGCACTCCTTCTCCTCGTCCAGCGTCAGGCCGCGGGACCAGGGCTTCACCCAGGCGGCCGACCAGCGCTTGAGCGACGGCAGGTCGACGCGCGGGAAGCCGAGCGCCTCGGCGATGATCGCCATGGGCAGCGGCTCGGCGAATTCCTTGATGAACTCGATCTCGCCGCGGTCGATCCAGCTGTCGATCAGTTCGTCGACCCGCTCCTGGACCAGCGCCTCGCGCTTGCGCACCGCCGTGGCGGTGAAGAACGGGTCGATCAGGCCGCGGAACGAGCGGTGCTCCGGCAGGTTGGTGGACAGCGGCATCAGCCGCGGCCAGCCTTCGGTGTGGTAGAGCTCCTGCGCCTCGGGATGCTGGATCAGCGTCTCCTGCGCCTCGGCCGAATAGTCGTTGGGGAACGTCACCGGATCCTTCAGCACCCGGTCCAGGTCGTCGTACTTGGTGACGATGTACATGCCCAGGTCGGCCATGTGGTAGACCGGCGCGTCCCGGTGCAGCACGCTATAGGCGTCGAACCAGTTCTCCTGGACGACGGGATCCATGAAATTGATGTCCTGCGGCTTCGCGAACGGACACTGCGACATTGCTTGTGCTCCCCTAGAGCGATGGTCATTCGGCGCTCATCATAGCCGCCGTCGCCGGCCAGTCCACCGGCGAGGGAACCGCTACCTGCGGCTGGCCGCGATCATCGGACCGAGCTCGGGGTTGCGCCAGTCGCCGACGGGGCGCTCGTGGTCGGCGTCGTAGATTTTGGTGTGGACGTCCAGCTGGCCGTCCCACTTGGCCAGCAGGCTCCGGATGTGCGGGTTGCACAGATGCGCCGCCAGCGCCTCCTCGTCGCGCCAGATCTGCAGGGTGAGGATGCTGCCGGCCGCCTCGTCCTCCAGCGCGAAGGTGTAGAACCGGCAGCCGTCCTCCTGGAGGGAGTAGGCGATGCCGGCGCGCAGGTCGGCGAGGACCGCATGGACCTGCGCCGGCGCGACACGGATGAGGCCGGTGGCGATGATCATTCCTTCCCTCCCTCGACGTCGAGACGCCAGGCGTCTCCGCTGCGCGCCACGTAGCCCGCGCTCGGCACCGGCCAATGGGTGCCCAGCACCAGCGTCGGCGTGTCGGCCACCTCTGAGAACCGCGCCCGGCGGGTGACCACGGACTGGGCCGGATCGTAGTCGGTGGTCACCGACCACTCGGGATGAGCGAGCTGGCAGGGATGGTGGATGAAGTCGCCGGTGATCAGCGCCGACGCGCCCCGCGAGGCGACCCTGACGCTCACGTGACCGATGGTGTGCCCCGGCGTCGGCACCAGCTCGACCTCGTCGCAGATGCGGTGGTCGGACCCGACCCGGTCGACCAGCCCGGCGTCCATCACCGGACGGATGGAATCGGCGATGACGGTCGCGTTCATGTCGCGCAGCCACGGCTCCATCTCGGCGTCGTCCGATCCGCCGTCCGTGTAGGCCAGTTCCGTGCGCTCGATGAGATAGCGGGCGTTCGGGAACGTCGGCACCCACTCGCCGTCCACCAGCATGGTGTTCCAGCCCACGTGATCCAGGTGGAGATGGGTGCACAGCGCGGTGTCGATGCTTTCGCGCGGATAGCCGGCGTCCTCGAGCCTGCGCAGGAAGTCGGTCTGGAGCATGTGCCAGTCGGGGAAGAATTCCCGCGGCTTGTGGTTGCCGACGCAGGTGTCGACGATGATCCGGCGCCGGCCGGTGTCGATCACGAAGGCGTGGATGCTGAACCGGAGGATGCCCTCCTCGGTGATGAAATGGGGCCGCAGCCAATCGAGCGGCAGCACCGCCTCGGGCGTGGCGTCGGGCAGGAAGCCCTCCAGCCCCTGGAAGGTGGTTTCCACCACCTGGGTGATGGTGACGTCTCCGATCGTCCAGCGCTGCACCGTTTCCTCCCCGATCCGTGGCCGACGGCTATCGATTGACGAGGGTTGCCGTGCGCTCGGCGGCATGACGCCCGGCGAGATAGCCGAACACCATGCCCGGGCCGAGCGTGCCGCCGGCACCGCCATAGGTCATGCCCATGGCCGAGGCCATGACGTTGCCGGCGGCGTAGAGGCCGGGGATCGGCGCGCCGTCCAGGTCGAGCACCCGCGCCTGGGTGTCGGTCTTCGGGCCGCCCTTGGTGCCGAGCGAGCCGCTGGCCACCTCCACGGCGTAGAACGGCGGCTTGGTGAGCTTGCCCAGCGTGGCCTCCTTCAGCCCGCGCTTGGTCGCGTCGCCCCACCAGTTGTCCTGGGCGCTGTCGCCGCGGCCGAAGTCGGGATCCCCGCCCGCCTCGACGCTGGCGTTCCAGCGGGCGACGGTCTCCTCCAGCGCGTCGGCCGGAATGCCCAGCTTGCCGGCCAGCTCGGCCAGGCTGTCGGCGCGGGTGACGAAGTCCAGCACCGGCTCGCCCGGCGTGGTGCGGATGAAACCGTAGGTGTCGATGCAGGCCTGGTCGCAGATCGACCAGCACGGCAGGTTGACGTATTCGAAGTGGGTCACGTCCTGCACGTGGAAAGCGGCGCCGAAGGCGTTGTAGTTGGCCGCCTCGTTGGTGAACCGCCTGCCCTTGCGGTTGACCATGATGGCGCCGGGCCGCGCCCTCTCGCCCTGGAAGATGTACTGGAACGGCCGGCCGTCGCCCCGGTCGCCGGGGATCTCGACCGCCGGCATCCACCAGGCCTCGCGCATGTTGCCCAGCGACGCGCCCGCCTTCATGGACATCTTCAGGCCGTCGCCCGTGTTGGTGGGAATGGAGACCGGACTGGTCATCGGGCCGCGCAGGAACGACTTCACCATCTCGGGATTCCACTCGAAGCCGCCGGTGGCCAGCACGACGCCGCCGCGGCTGCGCACCTGGAACGGCCCGTCCGCGCCTTCGAACCGAACGCCGGCGACGCGGCCGTCCTCCATCACCAGCTCGACGGCCCGCGCACCGGTGACCGGCTCGATGCCGCGGTCGAGGCAGCCCTTCAGCAGCCGGCCGATCAGCGAGTGGCCGCAGCCCCATTCCCCGGCCGCCTGGCGGCGCTCGATCTCCTCGGCGGGAACGCCGCCATAGACGCCGCCGCCGATGGTGGACTCCGCCATGGTGAGCGGCAGGGTGAAGAAATAGCTGCGGGTGATGCGGTCGCCCCACGCGCCCAGTTCGCGGAACGAGAACAGCGGACACTCCATGGACCGCCCGCCCTCGGTCTTGCCGCAGGGAAACTCCGGATGGTAGTCGGGAAAGCCCTCGACGATGCGGAACTGGACCGGCGTGTGCTCCTCCATCCAGCGGACCATCTCGGGGCCGGTGTCGACGAAGGCCTGCGCCAGTTCCTCCTCGATCATGCCGTGAGACAGCGACATGATGTAGGTCATGGCGTCCTCGGCGCTGTCGGACACGCCGATCTCGGCCATGTGGTGGTTGTTCGGGATCCAGATCATCCCGCCCGACCAGGCGCTGGTGCCGCCCAGCTTGTCGCCCTTCTCGAACACCCCGACCCGGGCGCCGCCGTCATGGGCGCGAATCGCAGCCGTCAGCCCCGCCGCGCCGGTACCCAGCACGACCACATCGAATTCCTGCATGCTCATTCCCCTGGTCTTCCCGCCGTTCTCTCAGCCCCGCGCCGGCCATTCGCGCTCGAAGCGCTCCAGATCGCCCTTCAGCGGATTGCGGCGCAGGGTGAGGCCGCCGTTCACCTGCAGGTCCTCGCCGGTCATGAAGCACTCGTCGCTGGCCAGGAACACGGCGGCGGCGGCGATGTCCTCGCAGGTGCCGTAGCGGCCCATGGGCGTGGCGTCGGCGAAGGCCGCCTTCATCCAGTCGGGAATGTCGCCGCCGAAGTTCTCCTTGTGCATGGGCGTATCGGTGTGCCCGGCGGCGATGGTGTTGACCCGGATGCCCTGCCGCCCGAACTGGTTGGCGACCGCCCGGACCACGTGGTCGATGCCGGCCTTGGTGCCCATATAGGCCTCGTAGCCGCCGTCCACGGTCGTCGACCGCTGGGCGACCGCCGAGCTGATCTGGATGATCGAGCCGCCCTGGTCCATGGCCTCGACCATGGCCTGCAGGAAGAAGAACGATCCCTTGAACTGCAGGGCGATGATGGTGTCCAGATCCTGCTCGCTGAACTCGAGGAACGGGCCGCCCAGGGCGAGCCCCGTGGAATTCACGGCGATGTCGACCTTACCCATCTTCTCCTTGGCGAACCGGGCAAGCTCCCGCAGGTCGTCGCGCCGGGTGATGTCGCAGGTCTTGGAGAAGCCGCCGATCTCGCCGGCGAACCGGGCCAGCTCCTCGCCCTTGCGGCTGGCGACGGTGACCTGCGCGCCCTCCTCGCGAAAGCGGCGGGCGATCTCCTGGCCCATGTTGCCGCGCTCCGACGCGCCGATGACGATCGCAGCCTTGCCCTCAAGACGTCCCATGAAGCTCTCCCGTTTGCGTCCCGCCGCTCCCGCAGCGGCGATGATATCTCGATGACGGCCCGGCGCATCCTCGCCGGCCCCTGCCCCGTGCGCCGCGGTTCAGTCGCGCAGGTACTTGTCCAGCGTCTGGTGCATCAGGCGGACCCGGACCTCCTGATAGTTCAGCAGGGTCTCGCCCTTCTTGCGCGCGGCGTGGAAGCCTTCCTGCTGCGCCCGCAGATTGCCGGTGTCCTGATCATACACGTGCCCCAGGGTCGGATCGAATCCGGGCACGGTGGTGAAGCTGTCGGGCTCGGCGAGCCGGAACGGCTCGGCCGGGGCCGGCCGCGCGGCGCCGTCGGGCACCGGCCGCAGGACGAGCAGCTCGAACAGGGAGCGGTCCGGGTCCGAACCCAGCGGCCGGAAGCGATAGACCATAGGCAGCGAAAGCTGCGGGAACAGGATCATGTTGGGGAACAGGCCGTACTGGGAGACGTCGATCATCTCCGTGTCGGTGTAGCGGCCGAGGTCGACGCCGTAGGTCTCGCCCAGCACCTTGCGCAGCACGCGGGCCATGACCATCCGAGCGGATTCGCCCTCGCCGACCACCAGATCGTCGCCGAGGACGGCGCGGTTGCCCACCAGCATGGTGTCGACCATCTCCTGCTCGGTCGGCCGGGGCTGGATGAGCTGGCTGGAGACGCCGAAGGCGCACAGGAAGCGCGACACGTTGTCGTTGAACACGTCGTACTGGGTGCCCTCGTCATCGGCGCCGAACAGCAGCTGCGGATGGGTCTCCTGGGTGTGGTAGTTCTCGACGAAGGCTTCCTTGGCCGCCTTCCAGTTGCAGTGCAGTTCCTTCTCGATGTGCAGCTCGACGAAGCGTCCCGCCATGTCGAAATTGGCGAAGTGCTCGGGGATCGGCGCGATGTAGTCCTCGAACGGCATCGCCTCCGGGTCCGGGTTGACGAAGACGAAGCCGCCCCACAGGCCGACGCCCACCCGCGGCAGCGAGAAGTCCCGGTCCTGGACGTGCGGGGCGTCCCAGCCGTAGGGAATGCGCTTGAGCGCGCCGTCGAGGGACCACGTCCAGCCGTGGAACGGGCAGCGCAGTTCGCCGACGCTGCCGGTCATCCCGCCCATGGCGAACTTGGTGCCGCGGTGCAGGCACGAGTTGACGTAGGCGTTGACCGACATGTCGTCGCCGCGGACGATCAGCACGGAATGGGGGCCCACCTCGTAGACGTAGTAGTCGCCCGGCTCGGGGATGTGCTCCTCGCGGCAGGCCCATTGCCAGACGTGCGGCCACATCCTCTCCATCTCCCGGTCGAAGAACGCCCGGCTGGTGTAGCGCTCGAAGGGAATGTCGTCGCTGCCCAGGTAGCACGGGCTCTCCAGCTCGAAGACGTCCGGCACCGGCTGCCCGTCCTTGTGGATCAGGTCCTGGACGGAGGGGCTGGCCCTGCCGCGCGTCAGATCGGATGGATTCATGCCCGTCTCCCGTTTCCTCCCCGACAATCTAGCCCATTCCGCGCCATTTAGTACCGCCAGGTGACCTGGAAGCGGATCGTCCGCGGCAGGTCGGCCAGCGCGAGCTGGTCGGCCGGGATGCCGCCGGCCGTACCGGTGCCCACGCCCGAATTGGGCAGGTCCTGGGTGCCGCCGAAGTAGAAGTGGTTGGTGAGGTTGCGTCCGATGACCGCGAACTCCCACCGGTCGTCGTGGGAGCGTACCCGGATGGCGGCGTCCAGGTTCACATAGGCGGGCTGGCGCGACAGCGGCGCGGCGAAGCTGGAGCCGAAATAGGCGCTGCTGTAGCGGGCGTTGGCCGACAGGCTGAGCACCCAGTCCGGCCCCAGGTCGATGTCGTAGTTGCCACCCAGCGAGGCGGTCCACTTGGGCGCCACGGCGGTGGGCTGGCCGCTCAGGTTCTGGCCCGGGCCGTCCTGGAAGACGGTGGTGCAGCCCTCGGAGATCGGCTGGCCGCCGTAGCACGGGGCGATGTACTGGATGTACCGCGCCCGGTTGTAGTTGGCCGTTCCGTGCAGGGTGAGGCCGGGAACGGCGTCGGGCGCATAGTCGGCCTCCAGTTCCACGCCCTGGGTGCGGGCCGAGCCGGCATTGGTGGTGATGAACTGAAAGGTGATGGAGTTGTAGTAGTCGACCTGCAGGTTCTTGTACTTGTAGGTGTAGGCCGTCAGGTTGAAGCGGAGCTGGCGGTCGAACAGCAGCGTCTTGATGCCCGCCTCGAAGCCGCTGGCGGTCTCCGGATTGAAGGCCACGTCGCTCGGAATGGTGTTGGCAGAGATGAACGCGCTGTTGGAGAAGCCGCCGGACTTGTAGGCGGTCTTGTAGGACGTGTAGAGGGTGACGTTGTCGTTCACCAGCCAGGTCAGCGACGCCTCGGGCGACCAGTTGTTGAACTTCTGGTCGCCGTAGATCGGGCTGTTCTGCGGGAAGACGCCCTGCAGCAGGACATTCACGTAGTCCATGTTGAGGAAGCTCTTCTTGGTCTCGTGGATGTAGCGGACGCCGCCCGACAGCTCCAGCGTCGGCACGATCTTCCACTTCACCTGCCCGAAGCCCGACAGGGTCTTGCCGTTGGTGACCGAGCTCTTGTCATAGGCCAGGTAGCGGTGGTCCGCCGGCTGGGAGGAGTCCTCGACGCCGCCGAAGGCGCCGGCCTGCCTGTGGTCCCGCTTGGTGTCCTGGTAGTAGAAGCCGATCATCATGTTGACCGGCCCGTCATAGTTGGTCTGCAGCCGGGTCTCGTTGGAGAAGGCCTCCCACAGCGAGTTCTCGGTGGCCGAGATGAAGGACGCCGGAGCCGAGATGTTCTGGCACTCGCAGCCCCAGCGGTTGCGGTTGCGCTGGTAGTTGCTGACCGAGGTCAGCGTGACGTTGTCGAAGTCGTAGGCGATGTTGCCGGTCACCGCGTAGGACTGGTAGGCGTTGAACGGCGAGCCGTCGTCGCGCCCATAGGGCACGTTGCCGGCGATGTCGTTCGGGAAGTAGTTGATGTAGACGCTGAAGTCGCGCTTGCACGGGATGGCCGGATTGACCGAGGTGTAGCCCGAGGCGCAGGCGAACGGCACGTAGTTCCACGCCGTCGCCTCGTCGACCGTGCGCATGAAGCTGGCCTTCACCGTGGCGGTCAGCCGGTCGGTGGGCGTGAACTTGGCCGTCGCCCGGACGTACTTCTCGCTGGTGCCGGGCAGGCGGCGGTCGAGCACCGGCGCGAAGTGCGAGTTGAGATTGCCGGTGGCGGCGTCGAACGTGTAGTTGGTCACGTCGAAGCCGCGGTTCTTGAAGTAGCTGCCGAACATCTCCGACACGCGGACGGCGAGCCGCAGCCCGAGCTTGTCGTTGACCGGCCCCGAGATGAAGGCTTCGGTGAACAGCTCCTGGGCCTTGGCCTCGAAGCCGACCCGCACCATCGCCTCCAGATCGTCGGTGGGATCGGCGGTGGTGAAGGAGATCACGCCGGCGGTGGCGTTCTTGCCGAAGAACAGCGATTGCGGCCCCTTCAGCACCTCGACGCGGGCCATGTCGATCATGCCCTCGTTGATGATGCGGCCCTGGCCGTAATAGACGCCGTCGATCACCACGGCGACCGACTGCTCCACGCCCACCGACGTGGGAATCGAGCCGATGCCGCGCAGGGTAAGCTGCGCCCCCGACCCGTTGGAGCCGCGCCCGACCACCAGCTGGGGCGTGGAGGCGGCGATCTTCTCGATGGAGGTCAGATCGAAGCGCTCGATGTCCTTGTTGGTGATGACCGTCACGGCGACCGGCACGTCCTGCGCCGACTCGACCTGCTTGCGCGCCGTCACCAGCACCTCGCCCAGGCCCGTATGCGTTGCCGCTGGGCTCGCGCCCGGCGCCGCCGGAACATCCTGTGCGTAGGAAACCGCGGCGGACAGCGCCGCAGCGAACGTGGCGATGCACAGCACGCGCGCGCCACGGGCAACCATTCCAAACCACCCCATCTCACCCTCCCCTAAGGATGCGTTTATTGTTCATCAGTTGAACAAAAACAGTGCGGACTGTCAATTCTTGAAAGCGTCTCGCAAACGGCTTTGCGCGGGAACGGAGGCGCCGGCCCGGCATCCCGCCAGACCGGCGCGAGTTCCCCTCAGGCGGCGCTCATGCCGCCATCGAGATGAAGGTTGGCGCCGGTCATGTAGCTGGCCTTGTCGGACAGCAGCCAGGCGACGCCCTCGGCGATCTCCTCGGCGCGGCTGATCCGCTTCATCGGCACCACGCCGGCGAAGACCTCGTCATTGCCGCCGGTGGCGGAATCGAGGGCCGGAGTCTTGGTCATGCCCGGACACACCGCATTGATGCGGATGTTCTGCTCGGCATATTCCAGCGCCGCCGCCTGGGTCAGGCCGACGATGCCGTGCTTGGCGGCGGTGTACCAGTTGAGGGTAGGCATGCCCTTGATGCCGTAGATCGACGCGTTGTTGACGATGGCGCCGCCGCCGGCACGCAGCATGGCGGCCAGCTCGTACTTCATGCAGTAGAAGACGCCCTTCAGGTTGAGGTCGATGCCCCACGAGAACTCCTCGATGGGCATCTCGTGCACCGGCGCCAGCACGTCGTGGAACTTGCCGGCGTTGTTGAACGCCAGATCGAGCCGACCGAACTCCTTCTCGGCCCGGGCCACGAGCGCCTCGCAGTCCTCCGGCTTCGAGCAGTCGGTGCGGTGGAAGATGGCCTTGCCGCCCGCCTTCTCGATGTCGTGGCAGGTTCCCTCGCCCTGGTCGGCCGAACGGTTGCCGATGACGATGGTGGCGCCCTCACGGGCCATGGCGAGGGCGGACGCCCGGCCGATGCCACTGCCGCCGCCGGTGACGATGGCAATCTTGTTTTCCAGAATCATCCCGAATTCTCCCCGCTTGATTAATAGGGCGGCCGCGCCCGGCGACCGCCCGATACGCCCGTCAGGGCAGAGTGTGCATGCCGCCTTCCAGCATGAAGGTGCCGCCGGTCATGTAGTCGGAGCCGGGGCTCGCCAGGAACACGGCGAGCGGACCCGCATCCTTTTCGGGATCGCCCAGACGGCGCATGGGGATCCGTTCCTTGAGGGCCTCGACAAAATCGGGCCGCGCGGTCTTCCACGCGTCGAAGGCGCGGGTCTCCAGCGCCGGGTTGATGACGTTGACGGTGATGCCGTACTGGCCCCACTCGTTGGCCGCGGTACGGGTGAGCGCACGGATCGCTTCCTTGGTGCTGTTGTAGCAAGTGTTGCCCGGGAACCCCATCTGGCCCGAACTGGAGGCGAAGTTGATGATCTTGCCGTAGTTCTGCTTCTTCATGTGCGGGAACACCGCCTTCATGAACCACAGCGAGGCGGTCGCACCGGTGCGGAAGGTGTATTCCCACTCGTTCTCGTCGGTATCCTCGCAGGCCATGAACACGGTCGACGGCTGCGGGCTGTCTTCCGTGCCGAAGCCCTGGGCGTTGTTCACCAGGATGTGGACCGTGCCGTAGGTCTCCACGGCCTTCTGCACACAGGCGAACACCTGGTCGCGCTGGCCCACGTCGCAGGCCACGCCGATCGCCTCGCCGCCCGCGTCGCGGATCTCCTTCGCCACGTCCTCGACCGTCGACTTGGTCCGCGAAGCGACCACGACCTTGGCCCCTTCCCGACCGTAGGCCAGGGCGATACCGCGGCCAATGCCGCGCCCCGCACCGGTGACGATCGCGACCTTGTTCTCGAGAGACTTCATATCGTTACCCCATTCCGTGTGAACTGGCCTGCACGGCCATGAAGACCGCCGGACATTGCCGGCGCATTTTTGTTGTTCAACAGTTGAATAACGATGAGGGCGCTGTCAATGGCAAACTGTACGGCGCGCGGAACTCGTCAGGATGCGGAGGTGCCGTTGAGGGCGAAGGGGAAGTTGGGAAGCCGGACGCCGATTTCCGGCCGAGGCATCTTCTTGATGAATTCGACCTCAACCTTGACCAGCGCCCGCTGGGTCTCGGCGGGCCAGGCGCTGGGCTTCATCACCACGTGGGCAGCCAGGCCGTTGAGCACGATCTGCAGCCGCCGGGCGTGGAACTCGACGTCTACCTCTTGCGGCAGTTCGCCGCGGGCGATGCCGTTCTCCAGCAGGCGCCGCAGGGTGTTGTGGGTCGCCTCGACGACGGCCAGCCGGACCGCGGCAAGGTCAGGATCGAAGGTGGCCTTCTCCCAGAATCCGAACCAGGCCTGCCAGTCGGACAGGCCGTCCTCGTTGGTCGCCAGCAATGTGTCGATGCAGGTGGCCAGGTCGTGGTTCTCGAGGAATTCCTGGTCGACGCGGATCGACGCGCGGGTCCGGATGGAATCAAGGGTGAAGGTCAGCATCTCCTTCTTGTCCTTGAAGTAGTGGGAGATCAGCGTCGACCTGAAGCCGGCTTCCCGCGCCACGTTCCGGATGGTCACGGCGTCCATGCCCTGCTTGGCGATGACTCTCTCGACCACGCGGGCGATGTAATGCCGGCGCTCCTCGTGGTCCACAACTATGGGCATTCCCTCAAATCCTCGACTTGATTGCCTTCTTATGTTCGCCCGCCCAGCGGCCGGAAGGACGATACCTCATTCTATACCGGTTTCGAGCGAGTTGCCGATGGCGGGTTCAGACCTTCAACTTGGCAAACCAGACAAGGATTAACAAGCTTTACCAAGTTGCTATGATTGCTTTCCGGGCCGCGCCCGAAAGCGACGGGCAGCATGATTCGGACGGGGCTCCGGGATCGGCTCCCGGCACCAGAACGGGGATTGACAACCTATCTTATATTGATCGACTGTTGAACAACAAAACGGATCCTGGGGTTGAAGACGAAGGACGTCCCATGAGCGGAAATTCCGACATCAGGCCGGGCGATGCCCGCTGCCCGGGCATCAGCGTCCAGGATCTGCTGGACGACGACAGCCGGCCCGTTCCCGACTATCTCACGACGGAATCGTACTTTTTCCTGGGCGACAAGGACATCGCGTTCTCCCGCTACACGTCGCCCGACTACTTCCGCCGGGAACTGGAGCAGCTCTGGCCGAAGGTCTGGCAATGGGCCTGCCGCGAGGAGCACATCCCCGAGACCGGCGACTACGTGGTGTACGACGTGGGCCCCTACTCGATCCTCGTCGTCCGGGCGGAGGATGGCGGCATCCGGGCGTTCCGCAACGCCTGCACCCACCGCGGCACCAAGCTGCGCCCTTCCTACAGCAGCGGCAGCATCGAGCACATCCGCTGCCCCTATCACGGCTGGACCTTCAACCTGGACGGCGACCTGGCGTCGTTTCCCTGCGAATGGGACTTCCCTCACGTGGACCCGAAGGACTACGCGCTGGGCGCTGTCCAGGTGGACACGTGGGGCGGCTTCGTGTTCATCAACATGGATCCGGACGCACCGCCGCTGCGGGAGTACATGGCGCCCCTGCCCGAACACGTGGACAGCGCCGTGTTCGCCAACCGCTACGTGGCGATCCACGTGCAGAAGGAGCTCGACTGCAACTGGAAGATCGCGTCGGAGGCGTTCCTCGAGGCCTATCACGTCATGGAGACGCACAGCCAGCTGATGCGCACCAACGGCGACGCCAACACCCAGTACGATTTCTACGGCGACAACGTGAACCGGCTGATCAACGTCGCCGGCTCGCCCAGCGCGTTCCTGCAGGAGCCGATGACCGAGCAGGAGATCCTGGACTGCTTCCTGATCGGCGACCGCTCGGACGTGGGCGAGAAGCTGCTGGTGCCCGAGGGCGGCACCGCCCGCAAGGTGATGGCCCAGTTCTACCGGGACATGGTGGCGAAGCGGGGCGGCACCGACCTGTCGCGGGTGAGCGACAGCGAGATCGTCGATTCCATCGCCTATTTCGTGTTCCCCAACCAGCAGTTCTTCTCGGGCATCTCGTTCCCCATCGTCTACCGCTTCCGGCCGCTGGGGATGCAGCACGACAAGTCGCTGTTCGACCTGATCATCCTGAAGCAGCGGCCGCTGGACGGCAGCCCGGTGGAGCCGGCCGAGCCGGTGCGCCTGAAGCCGGAAGAGTCCTACACCATCGTTCCCGGCATGGACCCGTACGTGGGACACGTCTACGACCAGGACACGGGCAACATGGAGGCGGCCCAGGAAGGCGCCATGACCAGCGGCCGGGCCGGCGCCACCCTGGGCAACTACCAGGAAATCCGCATCCGGCACATGCACCGCACCCTGGAGAAATACGTGCGGGACTGAACCGCCCGCCGACATCGACCTGAACCGAAGCGCCTGACAAGGGGAGACACGTCATGGCCAACATCCTGATCACGGGCTCGGCCCGCGGACTCGGCTACGAGCTGGTGAAGTGCTTCGCCGACGCCGGCGACAGGGTCTACGCCACCACCCGCAACCCGGAACGGGCCGACAAGCTGAAGGCGGTGGCCGATTCCTCGGGAGGACGGGTGACGGTCCACAAGATGGACGTCGGGGACACCGCTTCCGTGAAGGCCTGCGCCGCCGAGCTGAAGGACGTGCCCATCGACGTGCTGATCAACAACGCCGGCGTCTGGGGCGGGCTGGAGACCCAGACCTTCCAGAACATGGACTACGACAACTGGGCGTTCGAGATGAACGTGATGGCCATGGGCCCCTTCCGGGTGGTGCAGGCGTTCCTGCCCAACGTCATGGCGGGCCAGGGCCGCAAGATCGTCACCATGACCAGCCAGGTGGCCTCGCACGCCTACGACCACGTCATCGGCTACTCCTACGCCGCAGCCAAGGCGGCGGTGAACCGGCTGATGACCGGGCTGGCCAACGAGATGAAGGACGACGGCGTCACCATCACCCTGATGCATCCGGGCTGGATCCGCACCGAGATGGCCGGACCGGTCGCCGACCTCGACCCGCCCGACGCGGCCGCCGACGTGCACAAGGTGATCGTCGGCATCACCCCCGCCGATCACGGCAAGTGGCTGAAGTGGACGGGCGACGTCCATCCCTGGTGAGCCGATGGGCGAGGCTTTTCAGGCGCGCTCAATGAGTACCTTCACGTCACGGGGCGAGGCCCCGTAGGGGGCGGACGTGACCAGAATATCGGCGCCCGCACGGGCGTAATCGGCTGCGTTGCCAGGGCCGATGCCGCCTGCTGCTGCCACCAGCGGCCTCGCCTCCCGTTCGGCGAGAGCGCGCACCAGTTCGCCAACCATGCCGGGACTGAATTTTTCGGTCTGCACGACGTGGAAGCCGGCACGCGCCGCCTCCACGCCGGCATCTACCGAAGCCACCTCCACCGCCAACTTCTTCTCCGGCGCCTTCCGGCGCAGTGCCTCTACCTGATCCGAGAGCGGCCCATCCAGGAACGACAGATGCTCCGGGAACACGAGGATGGTCTCGGACAGGCCCAGCCGATGCATGAGGGCGCCTCCCGCCCGCACGGCCGCCACGGCGAAAGCCTTGGTGCCCGGCGGATTCTTCCGGGTACAGGCAATCACCGGGGCGGGCGACACGCAGCTGGCGGCGTCGACCATGGCACGCGCGGCGCTCGCCACGCCCGACCACGTCTCGATCAGGGTCTGTGCCACCTTCCAGCTTCGCAGCAAGCTTGCCGCCGGACCGCTCGCCGACAGCAACAGCGCGCCCGGCTCCACCAGAACGCCAGACCGGACATGCCCGTCGACACGACCGCCGGCCAGTTCCACCAACGCCGCCGCATCCTCCACCAGGGCGGCGACCATGGCGCCGCGCGCCGTGAACACCATGCGCGCCGGCACGCCGGCGATGCCCAGGGCGTCGGTGGTGAGGTCGCCGTAGGGCGCATCCTCCCCCAGCAGCCTTTCCAGTTCCGAACGGGTCGCGGCTGTCGACATCTCACGTCTCTCCTGTTGTCCGGCACGCTTGCCCTTGTCCCTTTCGCGACATGTCCGTCGCAATTGCGACGTGGCCGTCGCGCCAGGGCCGGGTAAAGGCCGGAAGACGAGCATACGTCTCCCGGAAGTGCAAACCTCGCGCCAACTCAGGGAAGGCACGCTATTTGCTTGAACGACATTGCGCGGGCCTGTTCGCGCGTTGCACTGGAGCTCGCGATGGATCACGAGACAGCCGACTTCGATCCCAACAAGCTGGCGGCGGTCCTTTACCGTCCCGAGGACGACATCGATTCCCTGCTGCACGACTTCGCGGCCACTCTCCGCGCTGACGGCGTGGCCGTCGGCGGGGTGGTGCAACGGAATGCCAAGACCGACGAGGGACGCATCGTGCAGATGCACCTTCTCGACCTGACGTCGGGGCGGGAGATCCGACTCTGCCAGGATCTGGGCAGCGGCGCGACATCCTGCAGGCTCGACCCGGCCGGACTTGCCGAGGCCTCCCGGGCCGTCGGCCGGGCCATCGAAGCCGGTTCGGAACTCGTCGTGGTCAACAAGTTCTCCAAGCAGGAGGCTGCCGGCAAGGGACTCCGCGACGAACTGGCCGCCGCGATCGTCGCGGGCCTGCCGGTGCTCACGGCGGTACCGGAGAAGCACCTGGAAGCCTGGGCGACATTCACGGGCGACCGGGGCACCATGCTGCTCTGCTCGCGCCGGACCCTGGACGGCTGGTGGGCCGACATTGCCGCCCGCGGCAAGCGCCGAAGGCACGCGGCCGGCGGCCGTCCGGTCTGGAACGAGGCTACTTCCCAACCATGACGTCAGACGACTTGATCACCGCGGAGACCGTATCTCCCACCCTGATGTCCAGGTCGTCCACGGCCTCATTGGTAATGGACGAGAACATGGTGAGCCCGGGCGCGAGCTCGATCTTGATGTGGGCGGTGGTGGTCCCCTTGGTAACGGCGACGACGGTACCGGGGAGGACGTTCCTGGCGCTGAGTTTCATGGCGTGGACCCTGAACTGTGTGCACTTCCCGATGATAGCGCGACCCCGAGGCCATGCCTGCGTGCCATCCCCTCGCGGGAGGCACGCGTCTCCTGCAAGACCCGGTGCATGCCGGACTTTGGGCAGCCGGGCGCGATCCGATCTCGTCTCCCTTCCGCTTCCGTGAGGCCGCCATGATCGCCCTGACGACATCTTCCCGCCATCACCAGGAACTCCGACCTCCCGCCGTGGTGATGGGCACCAACGAGATCGCCTCCGCCGTCGCCGTGCATCTGCACCGCGCCGGCTATGGCGTCGTCCTTTCCCACGATCCGGCACCGCCCGTGATCCGCCGCGGCATGGCGTTTCACGATACGCTTTATGGGGACGCCACGGTGATCGAGGACATCATAGGCAGAAACGTGGACCACGCCCTTCACGTGCTTGCCGAGATGTCCGTGCCGGGCCGGGTGGCGGTGACTCGCCTGGGACTGAGCGACCTGCTGGTGATCGGAAGGCTGAGCGTCCTGGTCGATGCGCGGATGCAGAAGCATCGGGTGACACCGGACCTGCGAAACCTCGCGGTCACCACCATCGGCCTCGGACCCGGTTTTCAGGTCGACGGCAACTGCGACGTCGCCATCGAGACCCGACCCGTCCGCAACGGCACCGTGCTGCGCGCCGGCGTCACCGATGCGGCGGACGGCAAGCCGGCCCTGCTGGGCGGCGTGGGGCGGGAACGCTTCGCCTACGCCCAAGCGGCCGGCACGTGGCGCAGCGCCTTCGACGTGGGCTTGCGCATCTACAAGGGCATGACCGTCGGCCATCTCGAGGGCGAGCCGGTCCATGCCCCGATCGACGGGATCCTGCGGGGCGTGGTGCGGGACGATACCGTGGTGCCGGCGGGCGTCAAACTGCTGGAGATCGACCCCCGCAAGCGACGGGCGAGCTGGACGGGGATCGACGAACGCGGCCGCCGCATCGCCATGGCGGCGGTGGACGCGCTACAGAGCATCGTCGCCGGCGCCTCGAGCGCGTGATCCGGTCAACACGCTGACAGCGCGCGCCGGAAGCACCCTTGCCGCAGCCAACCGGCCCGCGGTGCCGATGACGCGTTCCCTCCATAGCGCGAATATCCCTCGAAAGCCCCGCTGATCTCATGTGGCGCCGATACCTCTTGCGCGTTGTCAGCGCCGTCCATGACGTCCATATACTACCCAGACGGGAGAACAAGATGACTAGAATACGAAATTTGTTTATCGCGGCGGCCTTCGCCCTGACGGGTGCCGCCGCGGCTCACGCCGGTGACGCCAACATGACCAAGGAGGCGGGGCCCTACGAGGTGGCGCTGCACGTCCTGCCGGCCGAGCCGTTCCATACCCAGGCGGAGGTGGACTCGGGCAAGGCTACGAAGGGCATGCTGGCGGTGGCCGGCGCCGACCCTGTCCAGCCGGATGCCGCCAATCACCACCTCATCGTCCATGTCTCCGACAAGGGCACCGACAAACCGGTCACGGATGCCACCGTCATGATGACCTATGAGCGGGTCGGCGAGAACGGTGAGATGACCGGCACGCCCCAGGACGTGCCCGTGGTCAACATGCAGGTTATCGGCAAGGGGGCAGCGTCGACCCATTACGGCAACAATGTCACCATGTCCCCTGGACACTACAGCGTGAGCGTGGTCGTCAACGGCTATCCGGCCACCTTCGATGTCTCGATCTGATGACCGGTCCGTGCACCGCCGATCCACGCGGTAAGGGGTGATGAACGAAGCCGGGAACGGCGGCGGCAAACCGTCTTGGAGTCGCGGACTGGTCCGCGGGCTCGGGCTCGCGGCGGTGCTTGCCGTCGGGATCGGCGTCGGCGTGCTGATCGCGAGGCCGCACGGCGCAGCGGCGCCGACCGCCGGACCGGAGGAACCGGTTCTCGGCCAGGCGCCCACCTACACCCTGAAGAACCAGGTCGGCGACACCGTGAGTTCGTCCCAGTTCGCCGGCAAGGTCAGGGTGGTCACCTTCCTGTTCCCCTACTGTCGCACCTACTGCCCGCTGATCACGGCGCACCTGATCGGCTTCGAGCACCTGCTCGAGCAGAACGGCCTTGCCGACAAGGTGCAACTGGTCGCCTTCAACCTGGCGCCGGGCGACGCCGGCCAGGACGTGATGCAGGCCTATCTCAAGCAGTATGGCTGGGACCCGCAGGACACCCGCTGGCAATACCTGACCGGTAGTCCCTCGGAGATCCGCAAGGTGGTGCGCTTCGGCTATCACGTGGATTTCGAACGGGTGCAGGAGGAGGACGGCGCCGACGACGCCGCCAGCGCCATCGAGGGCCAACCCGAGGGCGGCATGGCGCCCCAGGTGAAGGTGGCCAACCCGCTGGCCGACCGCGCCGATCCCGGCTACGACGTCGGCCACAACGACGCCCTCATCGTCGTCGATCCGCGGGGACGCATCCGCAAGATATTCGACGAGGCCGACGTGCTGTCGAACGACGAACTGTGGGCGGCGACGGTGCCGCTGATTCCGACCGGGGCGAAGGCCGGGTCCTGAGCCGGAAGGACGGCAGCGCGCCCTTTCCCCGGACCCGCCGCTTGCACTATCCTGCAAGGCACTGGGGTGGGGAGGAAGCATGTCTCGATTTTTGACCGCGCTGGCCGGCGTTCTGCTGATGGCGGTTTCGGTGCCGGCGCATGCCGCTGGTACCACAGCGGCCGCATCGCCGCATGACGGCAAGGGGGAAGCCATATTCCATGCAACCTGCGCCGCGTGCCACGAGCACGGCATCGGCCACGCCCCGGCGACGGCGATCCTGCGCTACATGTCGTCCGGGGCGATCTACAAGGCCCTGACCCAAGGCGCGATGCAGGTGCAGTCCGCCGGCCTGTCCGACGCCGACAAACGGGCGGTGGCGACCTATCTCGGCGGCAACAAGATGGCCGAAGAGGCACAGTTCTCGCCGCCCCAATGCAAGGGCGCGGCGGCCAGGTTCGATTACGGCGAGCCGCCGGTTTTCACCGCCTGGGGCTTCGACGACGCCAATCGCCACGACATTCCCGAGAGCGTCTCCGGCATTTCGAAGGCCAACGTCGCGAGCCTGAAGGTGAAATGGGCGTTCGGCTTTCCCGCCGCGCTACGCGCCCGCTCCCAGCCGGCACTGGCCGGCGGCGCGCTTTACGTCGGCAGCCAGGACGGCGCGGTCTACGCGCTCGACCGCGCCAGTGGCTGCGTGCGCTGGGTGTACCACGCCGCCGCCGAGGTGCGCACCGCGATCATCGTCGCGCCGTGGCGCAAGGGCGACACTGCGGCCCATCCGCTGGTCTATTTCGGCGACCTGGTCGGCAACCTCTATGCGGTGGACGCCGCGAGCGGCAAGCTGGCGTGGCGCGACCATCCTGATCCCCATCCCAGCACCACGCTCACCGCGGCGCCGGCCCTCGTCGGCAACAAGCTCTATCTGCCGATCTCCTCGCTGGAGGAGGCCACCATCGACCCGCACTATGCCTGCTGCACGTTCCGCGGCTCGGTAGTCGCGTACGACGCTAGGACCGGCAAGCATCTCTGGCAGACCTTCATGACCGACCCGCCGGTCAAACAGGGCACCAACGCCATCGGCACCGCCAAGTACGGTCCCTCGGGCGTCGCGCTGTGGAACACGCCGGCGATCGACCTGAAGCGCCATCAGCTGATCATCGGCACCGGTGACAACTATTCCCAGCCCACCAGCCCGACCAGCGACGCGGTCGTCGCCCTCGACCTGGACACCGGCAAGATCCGCTGGATCTACCAGGCGGTGCCCAACGACGCCTGGAACGTCGCCTGCTTCCTGCGGCCCGTCGGCACCAACTGCCCGAAGGACGCCGGACCCGATTTCGACTTCGGCGCCTCGCCGATCCTGGCGACGACCAGCGACCACCGCGACCTCGTGCTCGCAGGGCAGAAATCCGGCTGGGCCTACGCCATCGACCCCAACAACGGCAAGCTGGTCTGGAAGACCCGCGTCGGCCGCGGCGGCAACAACGCCGGCATTTATTTCGGCATGGCGGTAGACGGGGACACCCTGTTCGTCCCGGTCAGCGACACGCCGATCAAGAACGACGTCGCGTTCGACATCCCGCCGCGACCCGGCCTCTACGCCCTCGACATCCGCACCGGCGCCTTCAAGTGGAAGGCGCCCAACACGGAAAAGATGTGCAACGGCCGCCCGTTCTGCAGCCCGGGCCTCGCGTCGGCGATCACCGCAACGGACGGCCTGGTGTTCGCCGGCAGCATCGACGGCTGGCTGCGGGCCTATGACGGCGAGACCGGCAAGGTGGTCTGGCGGTTCGACACGACGCGCAGCTTCGACACCGTCGGCGGCGGCCACGCCTCGGGCGGCTCGATGGCCGGCGCGCCGGCGCCGATCCTTTATCACGGTTCGCTGATCCTGCCCTCCGGCTACGACTTCGCCGGCAAGATGCCGGGCAACGTGCTGCTGGTGCTGCACGCCCAGTAGTTTCGGCGGGCGCCCGTCCGGACCGTCAGACGCCCTGGGCGACCGCGTCCCCGGCCTTGACCACCGCGGCGATGGTCGCCGGGCTCGGGGCGGCGGCCGCGGCAAGGATCGCGAGCCCCAGATCGAGGATCTTGGCCAGCCTGGTCAGGCCGTCCGAGACCGACTGTATCTGCTTGATGCGCGCCTGCGCCGCCTTGGCGACGGCCCCGACCGCCTCGATGTCGGCGGCGTAGTCCTTGAGACCCTCGATCACGGCCATGGCGGTCAGTTTCGAGTTCATGGCCGACAGGCTGTTGAGCTGGCCCTGCAGGCGCGTCGTCTGCTGCTCCCACAGCAGCGCCTGCGCCGGATCGGCGGGCTTGGGGCCCATGGCGAACATGATCTCGAGGGTCTTCTGGGCGCCGAGCTGGCAGGCGACGGCGCAGCTGGCGAGGTCGTCGTAGAGAGCCATCTTCACCTCCTAATCAAAGGCCTTGCGGACGGCGCCGATGCTGGCGTCGAGGTCGGTGCCGAGCTTGTAGAGGCTCGCGAGCAGCGCCTTGCCCTTGAGCTTCGTCTTGTTCGACTGGAGTTCGGCCAGTGCCGCGTCCGCCTTCAGGAGCGACGCCTTGTAGTCGTCCAAGGCCTTGAGACGCCCGTCGACCACGTCGAGCCGGCGACAGAATTCCAGCGCGAGAAGATACTCCGCGCCGTTCAGTCCCGCGGCGTTGCTGCCCTTGCACAGGGTGTCGAGCGGCAGCGAGGCGTTCGGGCCGCTACTGATCTCCGAATGCGCCCGGCCGATCAACTGCGTGCGCTCGGTGACGAGACGGGACGTCAGATTGGCCACCACCAGCCGGTTGAGCGCATCAACAAGCGTGCGCGCGTGGGGCGCGCCGTCATCGATCAGGGAAGAGACGGTGCTTTCCCGCATGCTCTCCGTCGCCAGGCGGGCCAGCAGACCGACCAGGCCGGAGACCGCCTTGACCTGATTGGCGTCGATGCCCGGAATCTTCGCCGCCGAGGCGGTGGCCTTGTCGAGGCCGGGCTGCACCGTGAAGCTGGTATCGGCCGCGGCATCGCCGAGCGCCTTGAAGTAGCTGCTGAGGGTCCCATTCAAGGCGGCGATGCCGTCGCTGGCCTGCTTCTCCAACACGCAGTCGGCAAGCGCCGGATTCGTCTGCTGCTCGCGCCGGCACGAACCCAGGAAGTCGCCGCCGACGTCATTCCAAGTCGACGACGCCGCCTGCAGCTTCGTCGAGATCGTACGGACGGCACCCATGTCCGTACAACTGGAGACCATGACAGATAACGAAAGCGTGATAAGCGTGCAATACGACCTGTTCATCAAACACCCCGACCGCCTTTTTACACACCAGCGCGACTTTTTCATGTTGGCCCCAAGTAACCATCGACATTAGGTACCATCACACTGCGCTTTTCGTCGAGACACAAACCCGTGCGGCTGACGATGATCCGGCGTCTGAGTCCCTGACGCGTCTCGGTCTCGGTCTGCTTCTCCAGACTGTCGCATAGGGGCCCCTTATGTGATCTCCGCCCCCAAGACGCGGGGGCAGCTGGATCGGATCGGCGAGTTCAGCTCCATAGAGCGTTGCGCGGCAGACTTGGCGGCGACTTTCCCCATTACCGGCGCAGTAATAAAAGCGGCGCCACCGCGCCCGGTCGATTGCACGCGGGATGGAGACGCCGTATTTTCGCGAGGCAAAGTAGTAATCGACATTGCAGATCGTTCTGTCAAAGCGGGAGCTCATAGGATGAAAGAATTCGCAGCAGAATCGCCTGTCCGCCGGTCCGGACTGTGGGTGACCCCACTTGTCGTCGCGGCCATGGTCTTGGGCGCCAGCCCCGCGATGGCCGCGAAGTTCAGCCTCAAGAACTGCGGCAGCACCAATGTGTCTGTCATCGTTGACGGCAAGGGCAACGCCGAGGCCCTGCCCACCGGGGGGAGCACCGTTCAGATGAAGTGCGGCAACGAGACCTGCAGCCTGGCATTCATCTCGGGCCCCGTATGTCACGACGGCACCAAGGTCCCTGATAAGCCGCCAGGCCCTTACCTCGTGAAGTACAGCTACCAGCACGACGCCAGCGGAAGCTGCACCAAGCAGCGTTGGGACTTCATTCGTGGCGATGACTGCGCTCTGATGAAGAACTACTAAGCCAGTCGGACGCCTTCCCGATACCGCCCGGAATCCGGCTCGCGCGCCGTGGACCGCATGGCCTTGGCCCGCGGTCCGCGCCGTGCCACCGCGGTGACCGCCTCCGCTCCCGGCAAGCCGGGCTCAAATGCCGGGGGCGGCTGTTGACGGGTGCCGGGATCATCCCCGCCATGGCCGCCCCCCACCGGCCTATTCCGGTGAGGGGCGGACCAAGCCTCCCTTGACGCCAGCGGGCTGAGACATTCGCTGGCGCCGCGGAATCGCCGATCCGGCTGCGGAGCCGGACGAACCGGCGTGAGCGTCGCCCTACTCGTGCGGCGCCGCCTTGGGCTGGCATTCGGGCGCCGCCTTCATCGCGGCTTCGGCCTCGGCCTTGGTCTTGTAGGACGTGGCGCCGACGACGACCCAGGTCTTGCCCTTGGGCTTCTTCTGTACGATCTTGCAGGTATCTTGCTTCGCGCTGTGCACGACATAGTGGTGCGTGGCGGCAAGCGCGGGAGTAGCCACCCCTGCCGCGAGCGCGGCAGCAAGCAGGTAACGGCGTATCATTGCAAATGCTCCAGGTAGGATGTTTGACGGCTGCAGGTCGCTGGCAGGCGATCCTTGCGTTCCGCCTCCCCGCGCCTCCTTCAGCACGTACGCATACTATTCCTTTATTTAATTGGAGTCTCCATTTATTTTATTATACATAAACACGCCAAACATACAGGCAATATAGATGGTCACTTCGTCGACCCTCGTCAACGTCCAGACTATGAAATTATTTATCGTCTTATAAGTGGTTGCATCGGCGAGATAATCGACGCCCCATCGCCGCCCGACAGCGCGTCCCGCACGACCGACAAGCCCGCATTCCCGGCTTGGGAGGCGTCATCGAGGCGCTCTGTTTTCTCGACGCGCGGCACCGCTCCGGTGAGCCGGCCACCATGATGACCAGGCACGAACGACCTCCCGCGGCTTCCAAGCCGGCACCCCTCGCCCTCGCGCCATGGCCGCCCCTCACCGACACCGGTGAGGGGCGGGCCAAGCCTCGCTTGACGCCGGCGGGACTGAGAAACCCCGCAGCGCCGCGGGATCACCGGACCGGCTGCCGGGCCGGACGGAACAACAGGAGCATTGCTCTACTCCTGGGGCGCGTCGGGAACCGAGTCCTGGGGTTCATCCTGGGGTTCGTCCTGAGAGTCGTCCGGGGCCGCGGCCTTCGGTTGACATTCCGGGGCCGCGTCCACGGCCGCATCGGCGGCATCCTTCGTCTTGTATGACGAGGTGCCTACCATGGCCCACGTCTTGTCCTTGGGTTTCTTCTCCACGACATTGCAGGTATCGTCCTGCATGCTGTGCACCACATAGTAGTGAGTGGCGGCAAGCGCAGGGGTAGCCAGCCCCGCCGCAAGCACGGCGGCAACCACGTAACGGCGTATCATCGCAAGTGCTCCGAGTGAGATGTTTAAGCTCTGGCAAGAGTCCGGCGACGCCGTTTGTTGCCCCACCAGCCCGTTCGCGCACCAGAACTGTCACAGACTAGCACTTTCTATTTATTGAATCCGCATTTATTTTTCTATACATAATAATGTTAAATAATTAGGGAATGAAAATGGGCGCGCGCTGAACCCGTTTCAACGTTCCAAGTAAAAAATTTCCCAGTGGTTCATGACCAGCCCTTCTGCCGTCGTGCCCGTCCGCGCTGTCGTTTTTTTGAGCGGGACGTCGCCCGCGCGGCTGTCCCACAGCAAAAGGTGCTATAGGCATGGATTGGTGTCGGTGTCCCTCTGGAGACTCGCAAGCTCAATCCCATGCAGCAGCTGGCAAAAGGTTTGATCGTCGAGCGGGTCCGCGCCGTGTTCAACGACCGCGCCCGCGGCGAGCGGCCGGTGCAGCGCCGCGACGACGGCCTGTTCGGGCGCGACTCGGTCGCGTGGCGGGTGCACGGCGACGTCACCTCGATGATGGTCGGCGGCGTCGCCGCACTGCTGCTGCAGATGCTCCACCCTGCGGTACTGGCCGGCGTCTGGGACCATTCGGACTTCCGCCGCGACATGCTGGGACGCCTCCGCCGGACCGCCCGCTTCATCGCGCTCACCACCTATGGCAGCCGCGAGCAGGCGGAAGCGGCGATGGCGCGGGTGCGCGAGGTGCACGGGCGCGTGCGCGGCGCGTTGCCCGACGGCACACCCTACTCGGCCGACGACGCGGAATTGCTGGCCTGGGTCCACGTCACCGAGGCGGTCTGCTTTCTGGATGCCTGGCGCCGCTACGGCGAGCCGGCCATTACGATGGCCGAGCAGGACCGCTACTTCGCCGAAGTGCGCGTGGTGGCCCTCGGCCTCGGTGCGGCCGACGTGCCGGACAGCCGGGCGCAGGCGCTCGCCCACATCGAGCGGGTGCGGCCCCGGCTACGCGCGGACCGGCGCACCCGGGAGGTCGCCGGCATCCTCCTCAACCAGTCGCCGCGGCACTGGGCGGCGCTGCCGCTCCAGCAACTCACCTTCCAGGCCGCGGTGGACATGCTGCCGCAGTGGGCGAGACGCATGCACGGCCTGAGACAGTCCACCTGGACGGAACCACTCGTCCACCGGGGCACGCTGGGCGTCGCGCGGCTACTGCGATGGGCGTTCCGCTGAGGCGCCCTCCCCGTACCGGACAGCGCCGGCCGGCCGACGTCGTCACCCACGTTCCCTGACCGGAAGGTCGCCTTGCCGGAAACGCCCCTCGAACGAGGGCGATACGCCCATCATCCCTCGAACTGGACCAGAGCCGCCGCGATCTGGTCCGCCAACGATCCGAGGATCCTGCTCATGGCGCGTGCCTGGCCGGCGTATCCCGGCCCGGCTGCGGACTCGTGCAACTGCACGTGACGGGCGAGCAGAGGCTTGTCCGCTCCGCTCGCAACCAGCGACCAGCTCCCGTCGAAGGTCACCTCGCCAGCACCGTTGCCCGCGAAGTCGAGAACGTCGACGACGAGGCGGCGCGTCCCGGCGGGTGCCGGCTCACGGGGGAAGATGACAGTGCCTTTCGGCAGGCGCTTTTCGAGGTCCTGGGTCAGCACGCGGCGGATCATGTCGCCGAACGCCCCGCCCCAACGGTTCTGATCGCTGACGTCGAGGCCGCCGCCGCCGGTCTCGCTGACCATCTGGCGCCGGTCCAGCGCCGGAGGAAGATGAATCGACACCACCTGTACGGGCCGCACGGGCCGGGACGGAGCGGACCGCTCGGGCGCGGTCGCCTCCAGGGTGAAGAAGTGGGTCTTCGGGCTGGAGCCGCAGCCCGCAACCGGCACCAGCAACAGCAGCAGGGCCAGGCCTTTCAACGCGTTCATGTCATCGCCCCTTGATCAGTGCTTCGGGGTGGCGGTCCAGGTAATCGGCAAGGCTGCGGACGGCGCGCGCCGTGCCGGTCAGTTCGTCCAGCAGCCTGTGCACGGTGCCGTCGGCCGCGACCGAATTGCCGCCGATGATGCGCTTCGCCTCCGTTGCGGTGGCATCGATCTGGTCGGCGGCCTGACGCAGCTTGCGAATGGTCGGCGCCACCTGAGGGCCGGCCTGATGGACCACCTTGTCGAGCTCCGCCAGCGTCCGGTCCAGATGCCGCAGACTGTCGTCGATCTTCGGCGACGAGACCGTCGACCTGACCTCTCGCGTGATCGCCCGGACGTTTTCGCCGATCTGGGTGATCGGCAGGCGTCCGAGCTTTTCGGCAAAGTCGCCCAGACCGCCGCCCTCGACCGACGGGATTTCCGGATAGCGGCTGCCCAGGGCGAGGTTCACCGGTTCCGCGTCCGGCACCATGGCGAGAACGACCTGATGGCCGCCGATCAACGGCGGGCTCTGCGTCAGGCGGGCGCGCAGGCCGTTCTGCACCATCTTGTCGACCAACGCCTTGAGCTGCTGCGCGGTCGGATGACCTTCGTCGTTACCCGAAGCGTGGAAGCGCGCCGCGTCGAGCGCCAGCACCACATCCACGGAGACGGCGCCGCTCCGCAGGTCCGTCATCAGCCGGGTCCGGACCACCTGGCCGACCTTGAAGCCCCGCAGGGTCACGTCGGCGCCATCCTCCAGGCTGCCCGCGTCGCCGTCGAAATGCACGAGGTAGCGCACCGGCGCCGTCATGGCGGCAGCGGGCTTCTTCATCCTGCCGGAAAAATGCCGGGTGCTCTCGCCGCGGCCGGGCACCATGACAATGGTCGGACCGGCGACGACCGACTTCAGCGACGACAGGTCGGTCAGGCTGGGGGCCACGTTCTTCATGTAGAAGGTTGTGCCCGTGGTCAGATAGGACGAGACGGAATCGTCGACCGTGATGTCGGCGACGACATGGCTGCGGTCCTTGCTGAGCCCAACCTGCTTGACCTTGCCGACCTCGACTCCGAGATAGGTGACCTTGCTGGAGTTGCTCAGACCCGCGGCCCTCTCGAAGTCGACCGTGACGTCGGTACCATTGTGGAGCAGCGTCCTGACCAGCAGCCAGGCCACCACGCCCAGCGCGGCGACCGGCACGGCCCAGATCCAGCCCGGCCACCGGCTCTTGCGGGCGATGGCGCGGGTGCGTCGTTCCCTTGCAGTTTCCTCAGTCACGGTCCGGCAAGCCCTCGTCCCACATCAGCCGGGGGTCGAAGCCGCGAGAGGCGATCATCGTCAGCACCACCACGAGCAGGAAGGCGGTGCTGCCGATGTTGACCCGGGTCTGGTTGATCACCCCGAACTGCAGCAGCGGCACGAACACGGCGACGGTGAAGACATCGACATTGGACCAACGGCCCACCTCGGTGATCAGGCGGTACAACCTCGTCCTGGCCACCAGGTGCCGGGACGATCGCCGCCGCACGGAGGCCAGGAACCAGCTCATGCCGGCAAGCTTGAGGAGCGGCACGGCGATGCTGGTGAAGAAGATCAGGATGCCGAGCGGCCAGAGGCCGGCGTGGAACAGCTCGGCGATGCCGTCGATGATCCGGTGCTCGGTCGTCTGGCCGAGCCGGATATCCGAGCTCATCGGATACACGTTGGCCGGTATGTAGAGAAGGTAGCCGGCGATCACCAGCGCCAGCGTGCGCCTTTTCGCGTCCGGCTTTCGCGCGCGCAGACGCTGGCCGCAGCGCGGGCAATCGGTTCCCTCGGCGTCGGCCGGCATGACATAGGCGCACACCGTACACGAGATCGCCTGCTCGTCCTCTGGTGCGTCCCGTTCCGGGGCGATGGCGCGCCAGACGATGCGGCGTTCCATAACGGCCCGCGTGATCATGCACAGGATGGCTGCGGCGATGAAGCAGTACCCGCCGG
Organism: Alphaproteobacteria bacterium; assembly: GCA_016124315.1. GTDB lineage: Bacteria > Pseudomonadota > Alphaproteobacteria > SMXS01 > SMXS01 > RI-34. Next base: position 17,195 of record WGNW01000020.1, on the reverse strand, counting down.
CCTCGATGGTGACCGGCATGCTGGCGGATATACGGCTGTAGCCGACGAAGCAGCCGACCAGGAAGACGTCGGGCATCGCCCACATGTCGAGCCGCGTCGCCCACCTGAAGGCGCGGCCCATCCATGACGGGCGCAGGCCGAGCCGGGCGGACCCCAGCACGAGGCTGAGCAAGCCGAAGCGAAGCAGCGGAAGAACCATCGCGAAGAGCATGGTGAAGAGGGCCAGGATCACCCACTGGTTGGCCCCAAGCCGGGCGACGGAGGACCAGATGTAGGTTTCGCGGACGATGCCCAGCACGTCGACGCGCATCAGCGGCAGCAGGTTGGCCGGGAAGAGCAGGCCAAAGGTCGCCACCGAGCACGCCAGAGCCGCGGTCACGCTGCGGTCGTTGGCGCGCTCCAGTTGCGCTTCGCATATGGGACAGCGGGCCACCTCGCTGCGGGTCAACTGCGGCAGTTCCTCCAGCGTGCCGCAGTCAGGACAGGCAATCGTCATTCCAGATCTCGAATACGGAACAATACGCGTCACAATTCGGACACAGGCGCAACGCCCGGGAGCCCTACTCGTTCCCTTGCCACCGGGATGCCGAGGCCCAAGCCCGGCGCCACCGACGACGATGAACGGCCGGAAGAACGACAGAGGCGCTTCTGCATCCCGCCGGTTCGTGAGACCATGCCGCAGCTTCGAGCCAAGACCCGGACGAACGGGCAGGCTCGAGAGAAAGCGGGAGACAACCATGGAAAACACCAAATGGGTGCTGGCGTCGCGTCCGGACGGCATGCCGTCGGGGCAGAACTTCCGGCTGGAGCGGGAGCCCTGCCCCGAGATCGGCGACGGCGAGTTCCTGATCGAGGCCGCCTACCTGATCGTCACGCCGCCGCTGCGCATGTGGATGACCTCCGGCGGCATGACCGGCCGGCCGGTGCCGCTGGGCGGCACCATGCGCTGCGGCGGCATGGGCTGCGTCGTCAAGTCGAACCACCCGGACTACGCCGTCGGCGACCTGGTCTCCGGCGATTTGGGCTGGCAGCGCTTCGCCGTGTCCAACGGGCGCGACCGCACGCCGGTGCAGCGGGTGAAGCGACGGGACGGCGTCTCGACCACCGCGCTGATGCACGTGCTCGGCAGCGGCGGCCGCACCGCCTATTTCGGGCTGACCGAGTTCTGCCGGCCGAAGCTGGGCGACACCATGGTGATCTCCGGCGCCGCCGGCAACGTGGGCTCGGTGCTCTGCCAGCTCGCGCGGATGCAGGGATGCCGGGTCGTCGGCATCGCCGGCAGCCGGCAGAAATGCGACTGGCTGACCGGCGAGCTGGGCTGCGCCGGCGCGGTCAACTACAAGGAGGAGGACGTGGCCGAGCGGCTCGCGGCGCTCTGCCCGCGCGGCATCGACATCTTCTTCGACAATGTCGGCGGCGAAACCCTCGACGCGGCACTCGGGCTGATCGCGCAGGGCGCGCGGGTGGTGCTGTGCGGCGCCACCTCGCAGTACAACCACGACGGCGGCTGGTACGCGCCCAGGAACTATTTCAACCTGGTCTACAGGCAGGCGGAGATGCACGGCTTCTTCGTCGGCAACTTCGCCGGCCGCTACGAGGAGGCGGCGTCGCGGCTGGCGCCCCTGGTGGCCTCGGGCGCCCTCAAATACGCCGAGGACGTCCTCGACGGGCTGGAGCGGGCGCCGCAGGCCCTGGTGCACGCCCTGACCGGCGAGCATTTCGGCGTCCAGCTTGTCAGGGTATCCGGCGCGGCGGACGCCTGAGCGGCGAAGGGGCGCACGTCCGCCCGACGGACTTCAAACGGGAGAAGACAGCGACATGGTCAGCACCGACATCATCGACCGCCAGCAGGAGGTCGCCAAGACGCCCATGCTGGAGCGGATCGCCGGCATCCGGGACTCGCTCGCCGCGGCAGGGGACGAAGCACAACGGCTGCGGCACCTGCCGGCCTGGGCGTCGAAGCAGATGGCCGACATCGGCCTCTACCGCTACGCCCTGCCGGCGGAACTGGGCGGCGAGAACCTGCAGGCCCGCCAGCAGATCGAGATCATCGAGGCGGTCTCCGCCATCGACGGCTCGGTCGGCTGGTGCACCCAGATCTCCTCGGAGATCAACGCGCTGGTGATCCGCCAGATGCAGCCGGACTTCGCGCACGAGATCTTCGGCGACTGGTACGCGCTGGTCTGCTCGGGCCACGGCCCCGCCAACGGCCCCAATCCAGGGCGCCGGGTGAAGCGCGACGGCGACGGCTGGCGGGTGAACTACCAGGGCGGCTTCGCCAGCGGCTGCCAGAACGCCACCTGGAACTTCCTGATGGGCTCCATGTGCACCGACGAGGACACCGGCGAGACCTCGACGGCCTCGTTCATGGTGCCGAAGGGCGAGTTCGAGATCGTCGACACCTGGGATACCGCCGGCATGCGCGGCTCGGGCAGCCACGACGTGCGCATGACCGACTGCTACGTGCCGCCGGAACACCTGCTGCCCGGCCGGTCGCTGGCGCCCAGCGAGATCTGGGACAACCCGACCTACCGCAACCCGACCCACGCCATCTACAACAAGGCAGCGGTGGCGCTCGGGGTGTGCCGCGGCGCCATCGACTCGCTGGTCGGCCTGGCGCTGGGCAAGGTGCCGTGGAGCACCAGCACCAAGCTCAAGGACCAGCCCCAGGTGCAGTACCGGGTCGGCGAGGCCGAGGCGAAGCTGGCGGCGGCCCGCGCCTACGTCATGGACACCCAGGAGCGGCTGGAGGCCCATCTCGGCCCGCTGCCGGCCAAGGGCGGGCGGCTGACGCCGGACTGGGCGTATTTCCGGCCGGCGCTGCTGGCCTGCGCCCATGCCGCCCAGACGTGCCGCGAGATCGTCGGCATGATCAACAACACGGCCGGGACCACGGGAAGCCGCATGGACAGCCCGCTGGAGCGGCAGCTGCGCGACGCCCAGCAGGCGGCCAACCACATGCTGATCTCCTACCGGCACTACGAGGACCTGGGCAAGACCTACCTGGGCCACGAGCCCGGCCCCATGTACATGGAACTCTGCCGTCCGGTTTGATGGGGAAAGGAACGTGCTGGCGGCTGACGCTGCGGGCGCCCTCCGGGGCGATACGCCGACTAGGCTCTCGGTCGACGCTCGCAAAGCGCAACGGACCTCGCCATCCGGGTTGCCGAACAGGTAGGACCAGTCATCGCCCGAATTAAGTAAACTGTCCCCGTAATTTCACAAGGGGAGACAACTGGGACCACTTGCAGGAGGTAAGAACTGCATAGCAGGCGCTGCGGAACCGCATCCAGTATGATAATAGGATGTTATCGAATCCGAAAATTACGGCAGGCCAGAGATGGTTCTATCAACAGGAGCCGAGCATGGCATCCAAGTTTTTGGATTATGCTGAAAGGTAAGTGCCGTGAATGCCGATAATATTGCGCAACGGATCCGGTCTCTGCAATACAGCAAAGAGGACCTGGAGAAAGTGGTGCAAGCCTTGAAGGCGTGCGACGATGCCTTTTTGTCTGACATCGTATATTCGTATATTAAATTCGTAAGTGACATAGACACGCAGGCTCTATTAGACTACATTGGTAGATCGCGCGCCCCTTATCCTGTCTCACAAATTATAACGGGCTTATCGCTCAGAAAAGTTGTTGAGAAAAGATTTATTGAGAAGGTGGTTGAATTCTCAAAAGGGGTTTCGTGGGACGATCAAGATTTGCTTTTGCTCCCAGCTTTATTAGTACTACCGATGGTTGTTCCATGCGATAACCGCATAAAAGATGTACTAAGAAATGCATATAGATCGGACAATCCAGTCATACGGGACGCGGCTTTGACTGCGGCCCAATTATATCTTGGCATACCCCCACCAGAAGTCCGATGGGGAAGGCGCGATCGCGACATGTCTGATGTTGTGCCCAAGGAGATAGTCAACTGGCTGTCATGACCATTTTCTCGACAGTGCGCTTTGTGCCAATGGGCAGGTTCTGGAATTACGGTGGGACAACCCAATTACGGCGGCAGCTTACTAAATGCTGCCACCGCAAACACCGGGGTCACCGGAACACTGATCCTTAGTCGTTCAATTCCTTCGCGTACTTGGCGGCGTTCTCGCCGGCCAGTTTGCCGAACACCAGGCAGGGGCCGTAGGAGCCGCCGCCGCCGATGTAGCGGTCGCCGTGCAGATTGCCGACGGTCTCGCCGGCGGCGTAGAGGCCGCGGATCGGCTTGCTGGCCTTGTTCAGCACGCAGGTTTCGGCGTCGATGCGCAGGCCGGTGCCGGTCCAGCACAGGATGGCGGGGCGGATCTCGACGGCATAGAACGGCCCGGTGCGGATCGGCGCCATGGGCGACTGCTTGAAGAAGGCGGTGTCCTCGCCCGCCTCGACGTCGGCGTTGTAGCGCTCCACCTGACCCTGCAGGCCTTCCGGGTCGATGCCCGCCTTGGCCGCCAGCTCGGCCAGGGTGTCGGCGCGGATAATCCGGCCTTCGTCGGCCTTCTGCTCGAGCACGTCGTTGACCCAGTAGGCCTGGAACTGCGGGCTGCGCCGGGCAGCGGCGCGGGTCTCTTCGTCGAACACGGCATAGGCGTGGCCGCCCTGCTTGTTGAGCAGGCCGGCGATGACGATGTAGGGGGCGGTCTCGTCGCAGAACCGCCTGCCCTGCTGGTTCACCATCATCAGCCAGCCGGGCATGGCGACCTCGAGGTCGCGGCTGAAGCCCGGCGTGGCGAGGATCAGCGCGCGGTCGTGGCCGTCGATCACGCCGCCCACGGCCTGGCCCAGGGTGAGGCCGTCGCCGCGAGCGCCGTCGGCGCCGATGTACCAGTTCCAGTCGCCGCCGGCCGACGCCTGGGGCAGGTATTTCCTAATCATCTCCGGGTTGTTGCCGAAGCCGCCGGTCGCCAGGATGACCGCGCCGCAGCTCGCCTCGTCGTCGCCGATGCGGATGCCGGTCACCCGGCCCTCGTCGTTGGTCACCAGCCCGGTGACGCGCGAGTCGAGCACCACGTCGATGCCCTTGTGGCTGCGGTGGCCGTCGAGCACGTTGATGACTTCCTCGCCCTCGCCTTCCGGCGGGTGGCCGCGCGGCACCGAGCCGACGCCCGAGCAGTAGAGCCCCTCCACCGGGTACTTCACGCCCAGGCCCTTGACCCATTCGAAGGTCGGCGCCGACAGGTCGCAGTAACGCCGCACCACGGCCGGGTCCACCAGCCACTGGTTCAGCGTCATGTATTCCTCGTACATGGCATCGGGGGTGTCGGCGACGCCCGCCTCCTTCTGGACCGAGGTGCCGGCGGCATAGAAATGCCCGCCCGACAGCCGCGACGAACCGCCGACGCGCTTCTCGCCTTCCACCACCAGGACGGAGGCGCCCGCATCCGCCGCCGCCACGGCGGCGGCCAGGCCCGCGGCGCCCGAACCCACGATGATCACGTCATAGTCTCTTGCCATTTGCTCGTCTTCCCCGATCGATCGCTCCCCAGGAGCGCGTCCACAATCCACTCGCCGTTCCCGAACAGGGAACGCAGTCTCCCCGACTGAAGGGCAGAGTAGTCCGGCGGCGGCCCGTGGGCCAGTCCCGATCGGCGGTGCGGGTTCGATGCCGGGTCCGGGGCGCCGGCCGCATGGCGCCCGGCCCATCCGTCCGGCCGCCGGGCGCCCCGGGGTCAGGGCCGGAGGCGGCGCGCGAACCGCCCCCGGCCTCACCCCCTCGTCAGTAGTGGTAGGTGGCCTCCAGGATGACTTCGCGGCCGCGGATGATGTTGGCGAAGATGTCGCCGGGCGCGCCGCCCGGTTTGTCCGCGGACCCGGCGATGATGTACTTGTCGGTGAGATTGCGGCCGATCACCGCGAACTCGTACTTGTCGTCATCCGAGTGGAGCCGAACGCTGGCATTGACCTTGGCGTAGGAGGGCTGTTCCGCCCGGGCGTCGTCGGCCAGGCTGGTCTGGTAGGTGCTCGAATAGACCACGTCGCCGGTAAAGCCCAGCTTCCAGCCGTCCGCGACCGGCGTGTCATAGTTGAAGCCGGCGTTGATCGACCAGTCCGGCGCGAAGACGAGCGGCTTGCCCTTGAGATCCTGCACGCCGCCGACGCAGCCCTGCCCGGTGGTCTGCCCGGCGAAGCACGGCGCGGCGGGGAAGCTGGTGTAGCGCGCGTGGTTGTAGCCGATCCCGCCCTTCAGGGTCAGGTCGTCGGTGACCAGCCAGTCGGCGTCGAATTCGACGCCCTCGGTCCTTGCGGACGCGGCGTTGCGGATCTGGAACGACGTGGTGGCGGAGTCGAAGGCGCTGACCTGCAGGTTCTTGAAGACGTAGCGGTACAGGGTCAGGTCGGTCCGCAGGCGTCCCCCCATGAGGCTCGATTTCGCGCCGACCTCGAAGCCCCGCGAGGTTTCCGGGCCGAAGGTGAGCGACTGGCCGGTGGCCGAGGCGACGATGACCGTGTTGGTGGAGAAGCCGCCCGCCTTGTAGCCCGTCTTGTAGGCGCCGTAGAGGGTGAATTCATCCGTCGGCGTCCAGGTCAGCGTCACTTCCGGCGACACGTTGTTGCCGTTGGAGGTGCTGTCCAGCACGACCCCCGCCGGTAGCAGGAACGGCGATGTCGGCGACAGGAAGAAGTTCTGCATGTAGGGGTTGACGAAGGTGTTCTGCTGGTCGGCGGATTGCTGCACCTTGGTCCAGCGGGCGCCGCCGGCCAGTTCGAGATCCGGCACGATCTTCCAGATCGCCTGACCGAAGATCGAATAGGTCTTCTCGCGGACATGGGCGAGGCCCGACCAGTTCTCGGAGTGGATCACGCCGTTCGCGTCGACGGCCGCACCCACCGAGGCGATCTTGCCCGAATTGCCGTCGGTCCGGCGGGCGTTCTCGTAGAACGCACCCAGCATGAAGTTCAACGGGAAGTCGAAGGTGCTGAGAACGCGGAGCTCCTGGCTGACCGTGGTCTGGTGCTCCGTCTGGTAGCCGAGGAACTGATCGAAGGTGGTGCCGTCGAAATTATCGAACCGGGCGTAGCGGTAGTAGTGCACGCCGGTCTGCGACGAGATGGTGAAGTTGTCGAGGGTGTAGTTCATCGCCAGGGTGGTCAGCAGCGTGTCGACGAACTCGTAGGGCGCCCCCTCGTGCTTGGCCGCGCCGGGATAGTGCTGCCAGATCTCCTTGGGCATGGAGCCTTCGGAGGTAACGCCGTTGACCTTGCAGTCGCCATACGGGTCGACGAGCGTGATCTGGCTCAGCACGCCCGTCGTCTGCGGCAGGGCGCCCGAGCAGTGGATGTTCTCGTTCACCTGCGCGCCGTTGTCCTTGTAGAGGTCGCCGAGGACCTTCAGCTTGGCCTCGAACCTGTCCGTGGGATTGAGCTTGAGGGTCAGACGCGCGATGTGCTCGTCCTGCGCGCCCAGCTTCTTGTCCGTCGCGCCTGGGAATGCGTAGGGCTCGGCGTCGTAAGGATAGCCGGCGATGTAGGGCGCCTGATCGCTGATCGGCTGGGAGTTGTTCTTCAGCCAGCCGTTGGACGTCCTGCCGCGATAGGCGATACGGATCCCCACCTTGTCGTTGATCGGGCCCGACGCGATGGCTTCGCCCAGCACTTCCTGCCCCACGACCTCGTAGGACAGGCGGGCGATGTATTCCCATTCGGGGCCGGGATCGGCGCTCTGCAGCGATATGACGCCGGCCGGGCTGTTCTTGCCGAAGAACAGCGCCTGCGGCCCTTTCAGGATCTGGACGTTCGCGAGATCGAACTGGCCGGCGCGAACCGCGTCGCCGCGGTTGATCATCATGCCGTCGATGTCGAGCGTGACGCTGGAATCGATGCCCGGGTCGCCCGAGGAGGAGCCGATGCCGCGGATGTTGAAGCTGGCGCCCGATCCCGACGACGCGGGAAAGATGATCACCTGGGTGGCCATCTCGGCGATCTTCGTCAGATCGATCGCCCGGGACGATTCCACGTCCTTCCCGGTAAACGCCTGGATTGCGACGGGAACCTTCTGAATGCTCTCGACGCGCTTTCGCGCCGTGACCGTGATCGTTTCAGGAGCATCGGCGAACGCCAGGCCGGCTTGCGACGCCGATACGGCGAACACGGTGCCGGCCAACATGATCAAGCGCCAAGACGACCTCTTCGGGCCGACAGCCCGAATCCATTCGATTCTCATCGTCGAAAACCCTCCCCAAGGCATGCGGCGTTTCCGGTGTTTTCCGGAAGCTCGCCAGGACGTTATGGAAACCCCACGGACTAGAAGTTAGGAGCGGGCTACAAAACAATCAAGCAGCCTTGCTGGTAGTTTTATGTGCTGGCGCGGTATGATGGTGACGCTGGAGGCGCCTTGGGCCGCGCCGAGACCGGGATCGAACACTCTCCACGCAGCGACTTCCGCGGCGGGAACGTGTAGCGTGTCCCATCGGCAGGGTGGACTCGCGGGGGAGAAAGCATGGGAGGAATCGTCCGGTACAGGCCGGCGCTGGCGCTGGTCGGCCTGGCATGGCTGGCACTGACCGTCGCGGCGCACGCGGCGCCAGCGCAGAAGGCCTACAAGGATGCCTACAAGCCCGCGCAATACGGGCTCGACCCTAGCGTGGTCGCGCGCGGCGGCGCCGTTTACAAGGCGCACTGCGCCTCCTGCCACGACAAGGGCCTGAACCGGGCGCCGCAGAAGAGCATGCTGGCGCTGATGACGCCGGAATCCATCCACCGCGCGCTCACCGAAGGCATCATGCGGCCGCAGGGTGCGGCGCTGTCGGCGGCTGACCGGCGCGACGTCGCCCAGTTCCTCGCGAAACGTCCCATGGGGACCCGGCCGGTGCCGCCGATGATGTGCGCCGCCGGGGCCTCCCCGTTCGACTTCGACGAACCGCCGCCGTTCAGCGGCTGGGGCCTCACACCCCGCAACGACCACGCCATTCCCAGCGACGTGGCCGGCCTCGACCGCGCCAACGTGGGGAAGCTGAAGCTGAAATGGGCGCTGAGCTTCCCCAACGCCATCCGCGCCCGCTCGCAGCCCACACTCGCCGGCGGCGCGGTGTTCGTCGGCAGCCAGGACGGCACCGTGTTCGCGCTCGACCGCAAGACCGGTTGCGCCCGCTGGACCTTCCATGCCGGCGCCGAAGTGCGCACCGGCATCGTCGTATCGCCCTGGAAGGCCGGTGATCGCACGGCAAGGCCGCTGCTCTATTTCGGCGACCTGATCGGCAACGTCTACGCCGTCGATGCGCTCAGCGGCAAGCCGGTGTGGCAGCGCAAGCCCGACGCCCATCCCAATGCCACGATCACCGCCGCACCGGTGCTGTACGACGGGCGGCTCTACGTGCCGGTATCTTCGCTCGAGGAAGGCCGGGCCTCGGACCCGACCTATGAATGTTGCGTCTTCCGCGGCTCGCTCGTCGCCTACGACGCGCGCACCGGCGCCAAGGTGTGGCAGACCTACATGACCGAGCCGCCGAAGCCGCAAGGGGTCAACAAGGCGGGGACCCGGCTGTTCGGGCCCTCGGGCGTCGCCCTGTGGAACACGCCTGCGGTCGACGCCGAACGGGGCCGGCTCTACATCGCCACCGGCGACAACTATTCCTCGCCGACCACCGCCACCAGCGACGCCCTCGTCGCCTTCGACATCAAGACCGGCAAGATGTTGTGGGTCTTCCAGGCGCAGGAAAAGGACGCCTGGAACGGTGCCTGCGACAGTCTCGACAAGACCAACTGCCCGGGGGAGGACGGCCCGGACTACGATTTCGGCGCCGGCACCATCCTGGCGCGGGCGAGCAACGGGCGGGACTACGTGCTGGCAGGGCAGAAGTCCGGCATCGCCTGGGCGGTGGATGCCGAGACCGGCAAGCTCGCCTGGAAGACCCAGGTGGGCCGCGGCGGCGTGGTCGCCGGCATTCATTTCGGCATGGCCGCCTGGGGGGATGCCCTCTATGTCCCGGTCAGCGACGTGCCCGACGGCCGCACCTACGACGGACCGCCGCGCCCGGGGCTCTACGCCCTCGACATCCGCACCGGCAAATATCTATGGAAGGCGCCGTCGGCCAATGTCTGCAACGGCAAGCCGTTCTGCAATCCCGGTTATGGCGGGGCGATCACGGCGACGCCCGAACTGGTGCTGGCCGGATCCATCGACGGTCACCTGCGCGCCTACGACAGCGCCACCGGCAAGGTGCTCTGGGACTTCGACACCGCACGCGATTTCCACACCGTGAACGGCGCGAAGGCTCGGGGCGGCTCCATGGGCGGCGGCACGGCGCCCATCGCCTATAAGGGAATGCTGTTCATGAACTCCGGATACGGCTTCGTCGGCGCCATGGACGGCAACGTGCTGCTGGCCTTCGAGGTCGAGTAGACCGCCTGCGGTCGACCGTCCGGCGGAGACCGGCGTCCGTCAGTCGTCGAAGCCGACGAAGACGGCGGCCTCGTCGACCGACTTGCGGCGGGAAACCACCGCATTCGCCGGAAAACCGTCGTCGGGATAGCCCATGGCGACGCAGATCATGATGACCTGGTCGTCGGGTATCCCGGCATGCTCGCGCACCACGGGAGACTGCATGATTCCCTGGCTGTTGATCACGCACCCAAGGCCACGGGACCAGGCGGCGTTGACCAGCGCGTTCGTCACCGCTCCGCAGTCGAAGGGCCCGATGTCGCCGCCGTGGATGGACCGGTCGTAGGTGACGACGACCGACACGGGGGCATCGAACTGACGAAAGCCCCGCAGCACCCAGTCCTGCCGCCTTTCCTTGTCGTGCCGCTCGATGCCCATGGCGGCGAAGAGCTGCTTGGCGATTTCGATCTGCCGGTCCCGGTGCACGCCCTCGTATCCGCCGTGGCGACGGACTTCCCTCGATTCCGGCACGCCCGCGAGGATTCTCTCGGTGTTTCCGGTGCGAATGCGGTCGAGCGGCTTGCCGGATACCACGTAGAAATTCCAGGGCTGGGTATTGAGGGAGGACGGCGCGCGCATCGCCAGTTCGATCACCTCCCGGATCAGCGCCCGAGGGACCGGAACGGGCTTGTAGCCGCGGATGCTCCGGCGCCCCAAGACAACGTCGTCGTACTGCATGACCGGACCTCCAAGCTGCCCCATCGGCGGCCCGCTCCGGGCAGCCTCCGCACGCAGCATTTACGAAGGCTGTCCGGGCAAGTCAATTCAACGGTTGCCGCCGGGCCGCGAGGTCCCACACGCGCGAGCCCCGAGATGCGGGCGGGGCGCAGACCGAGCGCCCGGCGGCCGCACGGCCCCGCGCCCCTGCACACGGCCTACAGCAGCGGACTCTTGTGGGTTTCGAGGGCCCTGCGCACCGCCGGCCGCTTCGTCATCTCGCCGACGACCCGGCTGTAGGCCGGAAGCTTGCCGACGTCATGCCCGTCGCGCACCGCCCAGTCGTAGAACACGATGGCGTAGCAGTCGCAGACGGAATAGTCGGCGCCGCCGATCCACGGCTTGTCGCCGATCCGCTCGTCGATCTGCCGCAGGGCATTCCAGAACGCCTCCTTGCCGGCCGCCTGCAGCGCTTCATGGGCGGACCTGTCGGGCGTGAAGCGCACGGGGGCGCGGTACTGGCGGCGGGCGATGTGCGCCGTATTGCTGCACCAGGCCAGGAAGGAGTAGGCGCGGACCTGTGCCATCGTCTCCTCGGGCAGCAGGCGCTTCGCCGGAGCCTGGCGCGCCGCCCAGGTGAGAATGGCGACATTCTCCGTGACCAGTTCCTCGCCCACCAGCAGCGCGGGCACCTTGCCGGTCGGGTTGATCTTCCGATACGCCGTGCGGTCGGCCGCCAGGTCGACGAACTCCAGGTCGTAGCCCAAGCCGGCCTCCTCGAGGCCGATCTGCGACGCCAGCGAGCAGGCGCCCGGGAAGTAGAACAGCTTCACCATGCTTTCCTCTCCTTCTCCAGCCGCGCAACGGTATCACCATCCGCCCGCGAAGCGATAAGCGGCGGAACGTACCGGACACAAGGGTAACACCTTCCATGATGCGGAAGTGACGATGCCGTGCAAGCAGTGTCCGTGGATTTCTTGGTACGGCTCATGCTCGTGGATCAAAATCCGATCACGCTTCTATGGGCCAGGGATGAGATTTCGTCGGAAGCTCTGTTCGATTTCGCCCTCATGATGATGAGCCGGGTTCTCCATCCCGCGACCCGGGGCAAGACGCATGATCGGATTTGCAGCCTGCTCAAATCCCTGTACGAAAAAATTTCATGAGTGGGGCATCGACACGAATTGGCGCTGGAACCACCCCCTCCGCGCGGCGTTAGCGAGGCAAATCAACGGGAGGATGCATATTGAATGTCGCGGGAGTTCCCAAGGATCTTGGCGCCGTAGCCTCCGCTCTCTGGACATGGGCAGTCACCTTCGCGCCGCGTCTCATTGCGGCGCTCCTCATACTCATCGTCGGCTGGATCATCGCCCGTTGGGCGAGCCGCGAGGTGAAGGCCCTCGCCCATCGATCCGGCAGGATCGACGAAAGCCTGTCGCCGGTGCTCGGCACCGTCGTCCGCTATGCGATCCTTATCCTGATCGTCGTCGCCGCGCTGGGGCAGCTTGGCGTGCAGACGACCTCGGTGCTGGCCGCGCTGGGCGCAGCCGGCCTTGCGATTGGTCTGGCGCTCCAGGGGACGCTCAGCAACATCGCCGCGGGCATGATGCTGCTCTGGCTCCGTCCCTTCGGGATCGGGAACTTCATCGAGACGAGCGACGTCGCCGGAACCGTGGAAGCGATGAGCCTGTTCCACACCCAGCTGCGGACCTGGGACGGCATCTACAAGTTCGTGCCGAACTCACAACTCTGGAACGTCGCGCTCACCAACTACAGCCGCAATCCGACCCGCCTCATCCTGCTCGAATTCGGCATCAGCTACGAGGACGACATCGCCGAAGGTCGCCGCGTGCTCACCGAGACCGCGGCCAAGCATCCGGGCGTCCTGAAGGACCCGCCGCCGGCAGTCGTCCCGCTCTCCCTCGGTGACAGCGCGGTGGTTCTGCAAGTGCGGGCCTGGGCGCAAACCTCGAACTTCTGGAACGTGCGCTGGGACCTCACCCAGTTCGGCAAGCGGGACCTCAAGGCGGCGGGCATTACCATCCCCTTCCCGCAGCGCGTGCTGCACATGGCCGACGCCGACACGCCGACGCTGCTGTCGCGGCCGGACCAGGCTGATCCGGCGGAAGAAGGCTCCGACCAGTCGCGGACTTGATTGCCGCTCAACTGGATCGAAGGGCGTAAGCCGAGAAACTGAAGGCGATGCGGGAGGTGAAGGACAGTCGGTGGGCGACGATCCAACCCCATTCGGCGCCAGCTCCGTTCGGCGGACGACAGAATCGGTACATGGCGGACCGGCTCGAGAGATGGGTGTGGAGAGCGTTGCCCTGCCATGCCGGCGCCCGCGCTTCTGCGAATAGGCGATCCCGTTCGCCGACAGTCAGACCTGGAGCTCAATCGGGCTCAGGCGAAGGCGCGCAGCGAGAACCGGCGCGCCAGCCCGGCCGCCACCGCCGTGACGGCGAGCGTCGCCACGGTGACGCCGGCGACGAAGCCCGCGCCGTCATGGGTGGCGGCCGCCGCCATGCCGTGGGTGAAGCCCTGGAGCCCAGCGGCCGCCAGGATCAGCGTGCCGACCACCAGCAGCGGCGCGCGCCACAGCGCCGCGGCGACGCCGCCCGCCGCGAGAGCAGCGACCAGGACGTCCATCGCCAGGAACTCGCCGGAAAATCCGAGCATGCCGGTGAGCGCGATGCCGCCGCCGTAAAGGGCGATCAGGGCGAGCGCCGCCTTGACGGGGCGCCACGCCGCCCACAGGCCGACCAGCCCAGCGATCGCCAGGTGATCGAGACCGGTCGCGACATGCATCAGGCCATCGGCGAAGCCGTGATAGTGGACGTCTCCCGGCACCACATGAGCCTGGACGGCGACGGGCGCCACGACGGCAAGGGCGAGAGCGGCGGCAAAGAGCGGGTGGCGGTTGCGCATGGATGTCTCCCGGTCAGGCGATGGCGACGGGCGCCGGCGCGAGGCCGCCCATCTTGACGACGAAATCGATCACGCCCTGGACGCCGTCGCCCGAGCGCAGATTGGTGAAGACGAACGGCCGGTCGCCGCGCATGCGCCGCGTGTCCGCCTCCATCACCGACAGGTCGGCCCCCACATGGGGCGCGAGGTCGGTCTTGTTGATGATCAGCAGGTCGGATCGGGTGATGCCCGGCCCGCCCTTGCGCGGCACCTTTTCGCCGCCCGCGACGTCGATGACGTAGAGGGTGAGGTCGGCCAGCTCCGGGCTGAAGGTGGCGGCCAGGTTGTCGCCGCCGGATTCGATGAAGCACAGCTCGGCGCGGGGAAACCGCCTGGTCATCTCGTCGATGGCAACCAGGTTGATGGAAGCGTCCTCGCGGATGGCCGTATGCGGGCAGCCGCCGGTTTCAACGCCCATGATGCGATCCTCCGGCAGCGCCTGCGCCCGGTTGAGGATCAGCTGGTCCTCCCTGGTGTAGATGTCGTTGGTGATGACGAAAAGGTCGTAGTGGGCGCGCATGCGCTTGCAGACGACCTCCAGCAGCGTCGTCTTGCCGGCGCCGACGGGGCCGCCGATGCCGACCCGCAGCGGTCCTCGATAGGGATGAGTCATGCGCGCCTCCTCATGATCTGAACAGTCTGCTGTACTGGGTTTCGTGCCGCATGGACGCGACGTCCACGGAGAGTGACGCGGAGCCGACGTCGTCCAGCCCGGCGGTGAGCGCCTCGGCGGCGGTCTCGACGACCGCATCCTCCAGCGCCGCTATGATCCGCTGGCCGTCGGTCTGGCCGAGGCGCAGCAGCCGAAGCGACGCCGCGACGTAGTTGGCGACGACGGCATGGAGGACAAAGCGCAGCGCCGGGGCCAGCGGCACACCGTGAACCGCGCAGGCGGCGCCGACGACCACCGGATAGGCTGCCTGGATTCCCATCTCCGCCAGCCGGCCGGCCAACGCCTCCAGTTCCGGATGCGGCCACGCCTGACGGACGGTGGCGAGGAAGGACGTGCCCTGGGCGGTCGACTCCAGCGCCAGCTCACTGGTTCCGCGCAGCGCCGCAGCCAGTTCGGCGATGTCCAGCAGGGCCTCCGCATCGCGTTCGGACGCCGCACGGTGGCTCCAGGCCAGCAGGATGGCGTCGGACCGCCCCGCCCCGTGGCGCAAATCCGTCTCCAGCCAGTCGAGCAGGCTCTCGCGGCCACTCACCCAGCCCAGCTCCACGGCCTGCTCCAGCCCGTGCGAGTAGCTGAAGCCGCCGACGGGAAAGGCCGGCGACAGCCACGCCTGAAGGCGCAGGAGATGGAGGGCGTCAGTGCTCATGGTCGTGCGCCACCGGATGATGGCGATGACCATGATCGTTCTCATGGCGATGATCGTGGCCAGGGGGGTGATCGTGGTCGTGGCGATGATCTTGCGTGGCCGGCCGGCCATAGGCGCCGCCTTCCGGCTGGAATGGCCGTTCCTCGTAGCTGGTCTCGGCGCCCAGTGCGCGGACCATGTCCTCCAGCACCCCGTCCGGGCGGATGAGGATGGACGCGGGATGCAACTCCGTCGGCACGTGGCGGTTGCCCAGATGCCAGGCGACTCTCGCCAGTTCCAGGGGCGACGCGCACCAGATTTCGACCACCTGCTCGGCCGCCGCGGCGACCATCAGCCAGCCGCCGTCGTCGAGCCGCAGGCCGTCGCCGTCGGCCATGGCGACCGCCCGCTCAAGGTCGAGCAGCACCTCGCCGCCGCCGTCCGTGACCAGCAGCATGCGGCGCCGGTGGCGGGCATCGTAGTCCAGGGTGACCGTCTCCGTGGACCGGGCGGTCGGCCACATGCCGGCCGGAAAATGGGCAATGGCTCGTCTCATCGGGCGCCTCAATACATGAAGTAGCGCTGGGCCATGGGCAGCACCCTGGCCGGCTCGCAGGTCAGCAGGCGACCATCGGCGCGCACCTCATAGGTTTCCGGGTTGACATCGATGGCCGGCGTGAGGTCGTTCAGCTTCATGGAGCGCTTGCCGATGCCGCCCCGGGTGTCGCAGACGGGCAGCAGCGGCCGGGCCAGCCCCAGGTCCGCGGCCAGGGTGCCGGCGGCGGCCGTGCCGCTGACGAAGGTCACGCAGCTGGCCGTCAGCGCCCGCCCGAACGACCCGAACATGGGTCGGAAATACTGCGGCTGCGGCGTGGGAATGGAGGCGTTCGGATCGCCCATGACTGCCGCGGCGATGGTGCCGCACTTGAGCACCAGATCCGGCTTCACCCCGAAGAAGGCCGGCGACCAGATCACAAGGTCCGCCAGCTTGCCCACCTCGACCGAGCCGACATGGGCCGAGACGCCCTGGGCGATGGCCGGGTTGATGGTGTACTTGGCGACGTAGCGCCGGGCCCGAAAGTTGTCGTTGTCGCCCGTCTCCCCGGGCAACGCGCCGAACTGTTTCTTCATCTTGTCGGCGGTCTGCCACGTGCGGATGATCACCTCGCCCACCCTGCCCATGGCCTGGCTGTCCGATGAGATGATGGAGAACGCGCCCAGGTCGTGGAGGATGTCCTCGGCGGCGATGGTTTCCTTGCGGATGCGGCTTTCGGCGAACGCCACGTCCTCGGGAATCCTGGGATCGAGATGATGGCACACCATGAGCATGTCCAGATGCTCGTCCAGGGTGTTCACCGTGTAGGGACGCGTCGGGTTGGTGGACGACGGGATGACGTTGGCCTCGCCGCACACCTTGATGATGTCGGGCGCGTGGCCGCCGCCGGCGCCCTCGGTATGGAAGGCGTGGATGGTGCGGCCCTTGAACGCGGCCACGGTATTTTCGACGAAGCCGGACTCGTTGAGCGTGTCGGTGTGGATCAGCACCTGCACGTCCATGTCGTCGGCGACCGAAAGACAACAGTCGACGGCGGCGGGCGTGGTGCCCCAGTCCTCGTGCAGCTTCAGACCGCAGGCGCCGGCCTCGACCTGCTCCACCAGGCCGGCGGGCAGGCTGGCGTTGCCCTTGCCGAAGAAGCCCAGATTGACGGGCAGTCCTTCCGCCGCCTGCAGCATCCGGCGGATGTGCCACGGGCCGGGCGTGCAGGTGGTCGCGTTGGTGCCGGTGGCCGGGCCGGTGCCGCCGCCCATCATGGTGGTGATGCCCGAGTACAGCGCCTCATCCACCTGCTGCGGGCAGATGAAGTGGATGTGCACGTCGAGCCCGCCGGCGGTCAGGATCTT